>NZ_JAPYKM010000025.1:0-92222 GCF_029623465.1 Pseudomonas sp. RIT-To-2
GGGCGCAACAGCTTTCCATGTGGGACCGGGCGAAGCTCGGGAAGGCCGCATCCGTAGCATCAGGCCGCTACTGAACCAGCCGCTCAATCATCAGGCACACTGCCCAGACACCGCCCACAGCATTATCAGGCGCTTCGTGCACTGCTCCGAGGTAGCGTTCTACAGTCACAAAAAACCACCCCGAAGGGTGGTTTGGCCACCTGCGCTCAGGCCCTGAACCTCGCTACCAACCCCGTCAGCTCATTGGCCAGTGCCGTCATTTCACGGCTCGCCGCGCTGGTCTGGCTAGCGCCCTGGGATGACTGGATCGACAGGTTGCGGATGTTGATCAGGTTATGGTCAACCTCCCGCGCCACATGGGACTGTTCCTGCGCCGCACTGGCAATGACCAGGTTGCGCTCGTTGATTTCGCCAATGGCACTGTAGATCTGCTCCAGCACCTCCCCACAGGATTGGGTCAACGTCAGGTTCTGCTGGGCTTTCTCGGTGCTGGAGCGCATCGAGTTCACCGCCGCCTCGGTACCGTTCTGCAACCGCACGATCATCTGTTCAATTTCCCGAGTGGACTCCTGCGTCCGGTGGGCGAGGGTGCGCACCTCGTCGGCCACCACCGCGAAACCCCGTCCCGCCTCACCGGCGCGTGCGGCTTCGATCGCGGCATTGAGGGCCAGCAGGTTGGTTTGCTCAGACACTGCGCGGATGACATCAAGCACCTTGCCGATCTCGCGTGTTTCGCCCGCCAGGGTCTGAATCAATTCCGCGCTACCCTGGATATCGGCAGCCATGGCATGAGTGCCTTCGATGGTGTCCTGCACCTGCTGACGGCTTTGCCGGGACAGAGCATTGGACGCTTCGGCCGCCTCGGAGGTCGACACCGCGTTGCGCGCTACCTCTTCAACCGCCGTGGTCATTTCCGTGACAGCCGTGGCGGCCTGTTCCAGCTCCTGGTCCTGTTGCTGTACGCCCCGGCTGGAGGCGTCCGTGACCGCATTGAGTTGCTGCGCCGCTGCGGCCAATTGCTGGGCCGAGGTGCTGATGTGGGAGATCGTCTGGCGCTGGCTGTCCTGCATGCGGCCAAGCTCGGCGAACAGCTCCCCTATTTCATTGCGGCTATTGACTTCGATAGGCTCACGCAGATCGCCAGCGGCGATACGCTTGAAGTGTTGCCCTGCCAGCTCCAGCGGGCGCAATACGCGTACCAGGATGAAGCTCCAGCAGCAGACGGCCAGCAGGACAGTGATCACTAGCAGCAATATGGCCGTGCCCGTGGCCTGTTTCAGGCGGCTGTCGGTCAAGGCCATCAAGGTGGTGCTGCGGTCGTTCAACGCCTGCATCAAGGTATTGCGTTGGTCCTGTAGCTTGCCCATGGCCGTGGAGGCCAGCTGGTTGGCGGTGAAATAAGCGGCCAGGTCGTTGGCACGGGTAGCTGCGCGCTGGGCCTCGATGGCTTTGCCGTACTCGACGAACGATTGTTCCAGCTGCAACCCCAATGGGGTGTTCTGTGGCTCCAGTGACTGACCGAAGTGGTCCACCAACTGGGCGGACGAGCGCCAGATTTCTTCTGAGCGCGTGAGCCGTGCCGCAGAGGCATCATGCTGGCCACCCAGGTTCTCCAGAAACGCCGAGGACACGTTGGCACTGGTGCGGATGGCCATGAGCAGTGCGTTGTTCAAGCGGTCGGCTGCCAGGGCGGTACGGTGCAACTCCTGCACCTGCGCGTCGCTTTGCTCGGCGCTATGCCAGGCACTCAAGGTGGAAAAGAGCAGGGCAGTGACAAACAGAACGAGGATGGCGCACATGCCTGTTCGGATGCTGAGGTGACGAAACATGACGATCAACTCCAGGGATCGAAAGAGGACGCGGACTCTTCACTCATCCTGAGGCGGAGGAGTGCATCTGGGTTGTTGTTATCAGAGTGATCCGCTCTCTCTATATCGCTGGCCTATTGCTAGCCTTGAGGGCTGAAATCAAGATTCGGGCGATTACCGACCAGAACTGCGGCAGGATGTCGCAGCCCAGGGCACAAAAAAACCACCGCAGGGGTGGTTTTTCAGGAGCCGCATGGGGATCAGTCGCCGTAGTATTCACAGCCGCTGGTGCAGGTTTCGTGAATGCGTACTTTCGACAGCTCAGGCAGCAATGGCTTTACCTGCGTCCATATCCACTTGGCCAGCACTTCGCTGGTAGGGTTTTCCAGGCCTGGGATGTCATTCAGGTAATTATGGTCGAGCTGTTCGTACAAGGGCTTGAAGATTGCCTTGATCTCGGAGAAATCGCGAATCCAGCCGGTGTGCGGGTCGACCGGACCGGTGAGGTGCAGCGCGACCTTGAAGGAATGGCCGTGCAAACGGCCGCATTTGTGCCCTTCGGGAACGTGCGGCAGGCGGTGAGCCGATTCGAAGGTGAACTCTTTGAAAATTTCCACGGTGTCATGAACCCGAAAAAGCCAATGCAATCGCCTAGTCTACCAGTAACTCAGAGCGCTTGCAGCGCATCCCCCAGTCGGCCCCGTTCAACCAATTCGAGAAACTCGTCGCCCAGCCGCCGGCTTTCACTCATTGCCGTTCGCCAATAGTCCTGGCGCGCCTTGTCCTGCCCCATGAAGCGCTTGAAATCACTGCGATCGGGTAATTTTCCATACGGCAGCCGCGCCAGGTAGTCGGTGGAGGGGGCCAGCAAGAGCACGTTGCGCAGGCGCTGGGCATCACCGCGGCGCCACGGCAGCGCCTTGTCGAACCAGCCGGGGATGACCTTGTCGGTGAAGTGCGGATACAGCACGATGTCTTCACCGCTATAAGGCAGATCCAGGTGGTAATCCAGCAGGCCCCCATCACGGAACGTGCCGGCGCCCGCACCGGGAATGTCACGTACGCCCTCCATGACCATGGGGATGGAGCCAGACGCCAGGAGCGCCTGGCGCAGGTTGCCCAGGTCCAGTGGCAGGCAGCGCGAAGGGAAGTCGGTCAACCCGTTCAACGGCGGGGCCAGGCGTTTGTCGTGGAGGATGACCCGTTCGAAATGTCGGGACAGGCGGGAGCGGCCGCGCAGGTTGTCGGCGATCACCGACCCCAGGCCCAGGCCCAGGTGGCCGCGGTGGTCCAGGGCCAGGCGGCCGTGGCTGCGCACCACCATGATGTTCAGGCGGTAGTGGGCATTGTCCAGTACCCGCGCATCCTGTCCAGCCAGCAGTTCGTCGAGCATGCGGTGGCAGCTCTGGCTGACTTCGGCCATGGTCACGCCCTTGGCGAAGCTCTGTTCGTTGTAAAGGCGCCCGAGCAGGCGCAGGCCGGCAACCGGGTCCGGCAGGCAGGCGCTGGCGAAGCGCCAGGAGCCGATCGATGCCCCTATCAGTGAACGTTCGCGCGTGGCCCGTGGCAACCACTCGCCAAACAGCGCCAGGTCCAGCCCTTGAATCCCCAGGGCCTTGGGGCCACCCGCGGCGCCGGGCAGGGTGCCCACGTCGCCAGGCTGCAGGCCACGCTCGCGGATGCGGGTCAGGGCCTGGTGGCCGGCCTTCAAGGTCAGGGACGGGGATTTGACGTGGATGGCGCTCATTGAAGGATCTCATGCGGGGCAGGTGAATTTACTGCATTTCGCCTTGGCTTTGCACGGCCTGGCCTTCCAGGTGGTGCATGAACCGTATGTTTCAGGCCGATGAAGCAGGCAGGCGCTGGCTTGTCAGCGAGCTTTTCGAGCTTCAACCGCTCACCTGCACGTCGGGTCATCCCGTGATTCTTTCGCAAAGGATATTTCCTACAAAACTTTGGTCCATGTCTGGCTGCACCTCTTTCGGCTATCCGTTAGGGTGATGGCCTTTCACTTTCAGCTTCAATTAAGTTGGTCCGGTTAGCCTTGGCTCCGTAAACACTTATTGAGCCACGGAGCTACCCATGAAACAGTTGACTGCCCTGATCACCACCGTCACCCTGGCCCTCGGCGCTACTGCCGTCCAGGCTCGCGACCTGGGCCCCGACGAAGCGTTGCGCCTGCGCGACGCTGGTACCATCCAGTCGTTCGAGAAACTCAACGCCGCCGCAATCGCTCGTCACCCCGGCACCACAGTCAAGGAAACCGAACTCGAGGAATCCTATGGCAAGTACCTGTATCAGGTAGAGCTGCGCGACGCCAAGGGTGTCGAGTGGGACCTGGAACTGGATGCTGTCACTGGCGAGATCCTCAAGGACCACCAGGACACCTGATGAACAACACTCACCGGCGGGGCCCGCTGCTGGCCCTGGCCGCCTGCTGTTGCCTGGCCAGCCCCCATGCCGGCGCCCACGACCTGGGGCAGGACGAAGCCTTGCTGCTGCGCCAGGCCGGGGTCATCCTGCCCCTTGAGCAATTGCTGCAGAAGGCCATGGACCGCTACCCTGGCGCCAAGCTGCTGGAAGCTGAGCTTGAGGAACATCACGGTGTCTATACCTATGAAGTGGAGTTGCTGACCCCCGACGGCGTGGTACGCGAGATCAAGCTGCACGCCGCGAACGGGGACGTGCTCAAGGACAAGGAAGACGACTGATGCGTTTGCTGCTGGTGGAAGACAACGTGCCCCTGGCCGATGAGCTGGCGGCCGGGCTCAAGGCTCAAGGCTACGCCGTCGACTGGCTGGCCGATGGCCGCGATGCCGTTTACCAAGGGTCCGTGGAACCCTACGACCTGATCATTCTCGACCTGGGGCTGCCTGGCCTGCCGGGGCTCGAGGTACTGGCCCAGTGGCGCGCTGGCGGCGTCGCCGTGCCGGTGCTGGTGCTGACCGCCCGTGGCTCCTGGGCCGAGCGCATCGTCGGGCTGAAAGCCGGCGCCGACGATTACCTGAGCAAGCCCTTTCATCCCGAGGAGTTGCACTTGCGCGTCCAGGGCCTGCTGCGCCGCGCGCGCGGGGTGGCCAACCAGCCGACGTTGCAGGCCGCGGGCCTGCACCTGGACGAAAGCCGCCAGTGCGTCCGTCAGGCCGATACCGACGTGCAGCTCACGGCGGCGGAGTTTCGCCTGTTGCGCTACTTCATGCTGCACCCCGGGCAGATCCTGTCCAAGGGCCACCTGGCCGAGCACCTCTACGACGGTGAGACCGAGCGCGATTCCAACGTGCTGGAAGTCCACGTCAACCACCTGCGCCGCAAGCTGGGGCGCGCGGTGATCGAAACACGGCGCGGCCAGGGTTACCTGTTCGGGGCGGGCGCCGCTTGAAGTCCATCCAGGGGCGGTTGAGTGTCGGCCTGATCAGCGTGCTGGTGGTGGTCGGCGTGGCGGTGGCGCAACTTAGCCTGTGGTTGTTCGAAATGGGGCTGCAGCGTTACCTGGAAGCGGGCCTGCGCAACGAGAGCGAAAACCTGGTGGTCGCCCTGGTGCGGGGCCCCGATGGCCTGCAGTTGGATGACCGGCGCATGTCCCCGGCTTATGAGCGGCCGTTTTCCGGACACTATTTTCGTATCGACTTCGCCGACGCCCATTGGCGTTCCCGTTCGCTCTGGGACCAGGAGTTTCCCCAGCCCGACGCCGTCGGCCTGCATTCCGACCTTACCCTGGGCCCGGAAGGGCAGTGGCTGCTGGTGCTGCGCGCCGATTACAAGCGGCTGGGCCAGGCACTGTCCATCAGCGTGGCCCAGGACTACACACCGGTACGCGACAGCTTCCAGCGCTTGCAGCGCATCGGCCTGGGCATGGGCCTGGCGGCGCTGGTGCTGATCCTGGTGCTGCAGCGCCTGACGGTCAAGCGGGCGTTGCGGCCGCTGGAGCGCGCCCGTGAGCAGATCGCCCAGTTGCAACAGGGCCAGCGCTCCCAGCTGGATACCCAGGTGCCCGTGGAGCTTGAGCCGCTGGTGGCGCAGGTCAACCACTTGCTGGCCCATACCGAAGACAGCCTGCGCCGCTCGCGCCATGCCCTGGGCAACCTGGGGCATGCGCTGAAAACTCCCATGGCGGTGCTGTTCAGCCTGGTGGCTGGCGAGCGCCTGGCGGGCCAGCCCGCCTTGGCCAAAGCCCTGCGCGAGCAGTTGGAGCAGATCGAGCAACGTCTGGGCCGCGAGCTCAACCGTGCCCGCCTGGCGGGGGATGCCTTGCCAGGCGAATTGTTCGACTGCGCCCAGGAACTGCCGGGCCTGCTGGCCACGCTGCGCATGATCCACGGTGAAGAGTTGCACATCAGCACTCACCAGCCGCCAGGCCTCAAGCTGCCGTGGGACCGGGAGGACCTGCTAGAAGTACTGGGCAACCTGCTGGACAACGCCTGCAAATGGGCGGACAGCGACGTGCGCCTGACGTTGACGCGCCGCGACCTCGGCTACCTGATCGAGGTGGACGACGATGGCCCCGGCATCCCCGAGCCACGGCGCGAGGCCGTGCTCAACCGCGGGGCGCGGCTGGATGAACAGGTCAGCGGCCATGGCCTGGGGCTGGGTATCGTTCGCGACATCGTCGATGCCTGGGGGGGAACCCTGGAACTGCTCGCCAGCCCCCTGGGCGGCTTGCGGGTGCGCATTGGCCTGCCCCCGCGCGCGACGGACATCAACCGCTAAACTCCTCCGCCGATCCGTTGCCTAACGCCTGTGCGGCCACCGCCGCACCGCGTTGACTGACATGGACCGGACATGAACGAAACTCTTCTGCAACACAAAGCCCTGATGGTGCTGCTCACCCTGGTTACCCTGGCGTTCATCTGGATCATGCTGCCTTTCTACGGGGCCATCTTCTGGGCGGTTATCCTCGGTATCGTATTCGCGCCGCTGCAACGGCGCCTGACCCTCAAATTCAACCGGCGGCGCAACCTGGGCGCCCTGGCCACGCTACTCATCTGCCTGGTCATCGCCATCTTGCCGGTCATCATCGTCAGTGCCCTGCTGGTGCAGGAGGGCACGTCGCTGTACCACAACATCGAAAGCGGGCAGTTGGACATCGCTGGCTACATTACCCAATTCAAGCATGCGCTGCCCGACTCCCTGCAACACCTGGCCGACCGCATGGGCATGGGCAACATGGAGGGCCTGCGGGACAAGATCAGCAAATGGGCGTTGCAGGGCAGCCAGTACTTCGCCAGCCAGGCATTCAGCTTCGGCCAGGGCACGTTCGACTTCCTGATCAGCTTCGGCATCATGCTTTACCTGCTGTTCTTCTTCCTGCGCGACGGCCCCGACCTGGTCCGCCGCATTCGCACGGCCGTGCCGTTGGCGGAGCACCAGAAGCGCCGCCTGCAGTTGAAGTTCAACCGGGTGGTGCGCGCCACGGTCAAGGGCAACCTGTTGATGGCTGTTGTACAGGGGGCGTTGGGCGGCCTGATTTTCTGGTTCCTCGACATTCCCAGCGCGTTGCTGTGGGCGGTGGTCATGGCCTTCATGTCGTTGCTGCCAGCGGTAGGGGCCGGGGCGGTGTGGGCGCCGGTAGCCGCGTTCTTCCTGCTCAACGGGCAGATCTGGCAGGGCGCCTTGCTGACGGGCTATGGGCTGTTGGTGATCGGCATGGTCGACAATGTGCTGCGCCCTATCGTGGTGGGCAAGGACACACGCATGCCCGACTACCTGATTCTGGTCTCGACCCTGGGTGGCCTGGCGGTCTTCGGCCTCAACGGCTTCGTGATCGGGCCGCTGATCGCGGCGTTGTTCATGTCCAGCTGGTCGATTTTCGCCGCCACCAAGCAACAGGTGAAGCTGCCCCAAGACCTGGCCTGATCTGGTTTATCATGCTCGCGCACTTAGGGTGGACGACATGAAATGAATAAACCTGAGCAACGGGTATTGATTGCGCTGCGCAAGATGATCGCGGCCGGGGAACTGGCCGCGGGTGAGCGGGTGTTCGAGGTGACGGTCGCGCAGCAGCTGGAGGTGTCGCGTACGCCCGTGCGCCTGGCCTTTCGCACCCTGGAACAGGAGGGCCTGCTGGTGCAGCACGGTGGCCGCGGCTACCAGGTGCGCCAGGTCAGTGCCGAGGATGTGGCCGGCGCGGTGCAAGTGCGTGGGGTACTGGAAGGGCTCGCGGCACGGCAAGCTGCCGAGCGCGGGCTGTCGGTCGCGGACCTGAAGGTGCTGGAGGAATGCCTGACCCTGGGCGACGCCCTGTTCACCAAAGGCCACCTGACCGACGAAGACCTGCAGGCTTACGACGAGCTCAACCTGCGTTTTCACCGCGTCATCGTCGAGGCCAGTGGCAACCCGGCCATTGCCCAGGCCCTGGCCCGCCTGGCCCACTTGCCGTTTGCCTCGGTGGCGGCGCTGATGGCCGATTCCAAGGACCTTGCGGGCGAGTATCGGCGTTTCAACTTCTCGCACATGCAACACCATGCCATCGTCGATGCCCTGGCCAGCCGCCAGGCTACCCGTGCGGAGGCGTTGATGAGCGAGCACGCCAATGCCACGCTGCGTTATGCCAGGATGTTCACCCTGGCCAGTGAGCGCTCCCGGGCCCCGTAGCAGCGGACCTGGCCGCGTCACCTGCACCGCGCAGTATCAGATTCAACCCATTCAGCGCCGCCGCGTCCCCTGCAACCCGCCAGCGAGAAATGTCACTTAAAGGGATCCACCAAACCCGGCATAATGTGCTCCCCCCGGCGGGTGATACGTCGCCCCGCGGGACATCAGCCTTGAGGCACACCGGCTGCATTCGTTAACATCGCGCACGCCGAGCGTGCTGCCTACGGCATTTGTCTCTTTTTCCTACGCGCCCGGAGGGCGTTTCACCCCCTGAAACCGGCGTTTGCTCTTTTCTGGCAGGCGTGTCGAGGTGTTCGGGGACTGCTGTTTTTTCATTTTTTGTCGTCAGAGCGGTTCAATGCCACAACCCATTCCCTTGAAAGACCACGAAAACGAGAAGCGCCTGGTCAACCGGCGTCTGGTCGCGTGCGCGGTCTTTGTGCTGGCCCTGAGTTTCGCCCTGGTGGGGCGCCTGTATTTCCTCCAGGTCATCGAGTTCGCTTACCACTCCACCATTTCCGAGAACAACCGCGTCCACGTGTTGCCCATTCCGCCCGAGCGCGGCGTCATCTATGACCGCAACGGTGTGGTACTGGCCACCAACCGGCCCAGTTTCAACATGACCCTAACCCGGGAGCGGGCAGGGGACTACAAGAAGGTGCTGGACGAAGTGGTGCAGGTGCTCAGCCTCACCGACGATGACCGCAAACAGTTCGACAAGGAACTCAAGCGCGTACGCCACCCGTTTGAGCCGGTGACGCTGATGTACGAGTTGACCGAGGAGCAGATCGCCAAGATCGCCGTCAACCAGTACCTGCTGCCAGGCATCGACGTAGAGGCGCAGTTCGTGCGCGAGTACCCGATGGGCGCGCATTTCGCCCATTCGGTGGGCTACGTGGGGCGAATCAACGAAAAAGAGTCCAAGACCCTGGACCAGACCGAATACCGCGGCACCCAGTCGGTGGGCAAGACCGGTATCGAGCGTTTCTACGAGGCCCAGCTGCATGGCCACGTGGGCTACGAAGAAGTGGAAACCAACGCCCAGGGCCGGGTGATGCGGGTACTGCGCCACACCGACCCGGTACCGGGCAAGAACATCGTACTGAGCCTTGATTCGCACCTGCAGCAAGCCGCCGAGGATGCCCTGGGCGATCGCCGGGGCTCGGTGGTGTGCATCGACCCCGACACCGGCGAGGTGCTGGCGATGGTCAGCAAGCCGGCCTTTGACCCTAACCTGTTCGTGACCGGCATCAGTTTCAAGCAATACGCGGCGCTGCGCGATTCCATCGACCGACCGCTGTTCAACCGGGCCCTGCGCGGCCTGTACGCACCAGGTTCCACCATCAAGCCGGAAGTGGCCATCGCCGGCCTCGACAGTGGCGCCACTACCGCCCAGTCACGGGTGTTCGACCCCGGTTACTACGAGCTGCCCAACTACGACCACAAATACCGCAACTGGAACCACAGTGGTGACGGCTGGGTGGACATGGACGCGGCCATCATGCGCTCAAACGACACCTACTTCTACGACCTGGCCCACAAGCTGGGCGTCGACCGCCTGCACGACTACCTGACCAAGTTCGGCCTGGGTCAGAAAGTGTCCATGGACATGTACGAGGAAGCGCCCGGCCTGATGCCGTCACCGGCGTGGAAGCGCGCCACCCGTCGCCAGGCCTGGTTCCCGGGCGAAACGCTGATTCTGGGTATCGGCCAGGGCTACATGCAGGTCACGCCGTTGCAGCTGGCCCAGGCCACCAGCCTGATTGCCGCCAAGGGCGTATGGCGCCGCCCACACCTGGCCGACACGGTCGGTGGCGTGGCACCCGTGGACGATAACCCGATGCCCAACATCGTGCTGCGCAACAACCAGTACTGGGAGCAGGTGAACCACGGCATGCAGCTGGTGATGCACGACCCGCGCGGCATCGCCCGTGCGGCAGCCCAGGGCGCCCAGTACCGCATCGCCGGCAAGAGTGGCACGGCGCAGGTAGTGGCGATCAAGCAGGGTGAGCGTTACAACCGCCTCAAGACCCTGGAGCGCAACCGCGACAACGCCTTGTTCGTCGGCTTCGCACCTGCGGAACACCCGAAGATCGTGGTATCGGTGATGATCGAAAACGGCGAGGCCGGGGGGCGTGTGGCTGGCCCGGTGGTGCGGCAGATCATGGACGCCTGGCTGCTGGACCAGAACGGCCACCTCAAGCCCGAATACGCCAACCCCACGCCGCCGGCCAAGGCTGACCCTGTGGCCGCGGCGCCGGCGCATCCCAAGCACACGCCGGTATAGGCCCTGCTGGTTAAAACCGCGTTACAGGGTCCGCGTAGCGGCGGACCTGGCCGCGCCTGACACTACACACCATCAGGCCCACCGCATGCCCCCGCAACCCGCTACTTGGCGCTGAACTTGAACACGGTGGTCTGGGTATAAGCCTTGCCCGGATCCAGCCGTGTGGTGGGGAACGCCGCCTGGTTCGGCGAGTCAGGATAATGCTGGGCTTCCAGCGTGAACGCGCCCCAGTGCGGGTACACCTTGCCGCCCTTGCCGTGGATGCTGCCATCCAGGAAGTTCGCCGTGTACAACTGCACCCCTGGCTCAGTGGTGTAGAACTGCAGCACCCGACCTGAGCTCGGGTCCGTTACCTCGGTAGCCAGTTTCTTCACGTCGCCGTGGGTATCCAGTACCCAGTTGAAATCAAAGCCGCCTTGCTTGGGCTCCGCGAACTTCAACTGTGGGTGGTCATCCTTGATGTGTGCACCAAAGGCCGTGGGCTTGAGGAAGTCCATTGGGGTGCCGGCCACGGGGGCCAGTTCGCCGGTGGGAATCAGTTTGGCGGTCACCGGGGTGTAATGGGCGCCATGCACCGTGGCTACCTGCTTGAGGATATCGCCGTCGCCAGCCCCTGCCAGGTTGAAGTAGCTATGGTTGGTGAGGTTGAGCACCGTCGGTTTGTCAGTGGTGGCATGGTAGTCGATGCGCAGCTCGTTCTTGTCATTGAGGCTGTAGGTGACCTGGGTGTTCAAGGTGCCGGGAAAGCCCATCTCGCCGTCGGCCGACACGTAGGTCAGGGTCACGCCGACGCTATCGCCGGTCTTGGCCGGCTGTGCTTTCCACACATGCTTGTCGAAACCCTGGGTACCGCCGTGCAGCGAATTGGGGCCGTCGTTGGTGGGCACCTGGAAGCTCTTGCCGTCCAGGCTGAAGCGCCCCTCGGCCAGGCGGTTGCCATACCGGCCGATGGTGGCGCCGAAATACACGGTGGGGTTGGCCTGGTAACCCTTGAGGTCATCAAAGCCCAGCACCACGTCGGCCGCCTTGCCGTGTTTGTCGGGCACCAGCAGCGACTGCAAGATGCCGCCGTAGGTAATAATGGTGGCCTGCATGCCATGGCTGTTGCGCAGGGTGTATTTCTCGATGGCGGTGCCATCGGGCAAGCTGCCGAAACTGCTGCGTTCGCTGGTCAGGCCGGCGGCCTGGGCGCTGAGGGTCGCCATCATGATCGAGAGTCCGAGGCTGGCAAGGGTGAGGGGGGTATGCATGGTAAGCCTTCCTTTTTGTTGTTTTGGCGGATGCTTTCGGAAATTTCCGGTCTATTGGTCAGACTATTTACCTGTTTTTTTGCTTCAGAGAGCCTTTATAGTCGAAAAAACATCACTTGAAAAATAAATGGTAATACTATTTAGTAGGCAAAACACAGTACTCAAGCGTCAGCACCAACAATAAAAACAATCGAAGGGCGTGACATGAATTGGCAGGCACTTACCCCCGTGCGTTACCGACTCGCCGAAGGCGCGTTCTGGGACGCGCCCACCCAAGGCCTTTACTGGGTCGACATCGCCGGCTTCAAGGCGTGCCGCTTGCTGGGCGGCGAACTGCACACCTGGCAACTGAGCGAGCCGGTTTCGGCGTTCATTCCCACCCAGGCGGGCGATGCGCTGGTGACCCTGGCCAGTGGCGTCCATCGTCTGGACCTGGCGTCTCCCGGCCACGCGCCGAAACTGACACTGTTATGCCAACCCGACCCGGTGCCGGGCAACCGGGCCAACGAAGCGCGGTGCGACCCCCAGGGCCGGCTGTGGCTGGGCAGTATGCAGAACAACCTGGATACCGAAGGCGGCGACCTGCCGCTTGAGCGCCGCAGCGGTGGGTTGTTTCGTATTGACCATCAGCGTGACGTCAAGGCGGTGCTGAGCGAGCAGGGCATCGTCAATACGCTGCTGTGGACCGCCGATGGCGGTGCGCTGTTGAGTGCCGATACCCTCGACGGGGTGATCTACCGTTACCCCTTGGGCGCCGATGGACTTCCAGGCCCTCGCCAGCCCTGGGCGGCGGAGCACCCACGAGGCGATCCCGATGGCTCGGCCATGGACACCGATGGCTACGTATGGAATGCGCGCTGGGGCGGCCACTGCCTGCTGCGCTTTGCCCCTGATGGAAGTTTGGACCGTATAGTCGAATTGCCAGTGGAGCACCCCACCAGTTGTGTGTTCGGCGGCCCTGACCTCACCCGGTTGTACGTGACCAGTTCGCGTCAGGCGGGCGGCGGGGGCGAACTGGATGGCGCCGTGCTATGGGCCGATGTGGGCGTGCAAGGCCTGCCGTGCCATCGCTACGGCGGCTGAGCGGTGAGGTGACACTACGTTACATAGAAACCCCGTGTTACATGCTAAGACTGTAAATCGCACCTTTGCGGGTGCGCCACTCAAACCGCTGGTCGCTGTAGCTATTTCAAATAAGAACAAGGAGTTAGCTATGTTGAGTCGCCATGGGATGCGTTCCCTGTGCTGTGCCGCCGTTTCCGCCGCCGTGCTGGGCCTGGGGTCGACAGCGTTCGCTGCCGATCAGGTCAAGATCGGCTTCCTGGTCAAGCAGGCCGAGGAACCCTGGTTCCAGACCGAATGGGCCTTCGCCGAGAAAGCCGCCAAGGACAAGGGCTTCGAGCTGATCAAGATCGCCGTGCCCGACGGTGAGAAAACCCTCTCTGCTATCGATAGCCTGGCCGCCAACGGCGCCAAGGGCTTCGTCATCTGCCCGCCGGACGTAGGGCTGGGCCAGGCCATCGTTGCCAAGGCCAAGGCCAATGACTTGAAGGTCATGGCGGTGGATGATCGTTTCGTCGACGGCAACGGCAAGTTCATGGAAGACGTGCCTTACCTGGGCATGGCCGCTTTCGAGGTAGGCCAGAAGCAGGGCGCGGCAATGGCCGATGAGGCTAAAAAGCGCAGTTGGGACTGGAAAGACACCTACGCGATCATCAGCACTTACAAAGAACTGGACACGGGCAAGAAACGCACCGACGGTTCGATCGACGCGCTGAAAAAAGCGGGTCTGCCAGCCGATCACATCCTGGAAACCGCGCAGAAAACCCTCGACGTTCCTGGTGGCATCGACGCCGTCTCATCGGCGCTGCCCAAGCTGCCGCGGGGTGCTAAAAACCTGATCATTGGCGGGATGAATGACAACACCGTGCTCGGTGGCGTGCGGGCCACCGCCTCCAACGGGTTCGAGCCCGACCAGGTGATCGGCATCGGCATCAACGGCACCGACGCCATCGACGAGCTGAAAAAACCGAAAAGCGGCTTCTTTGGGTCGATGCTGCCAAGCCCGGACAAGGAAGGCTACAACACGGCCTCGCAGATGTACGAGTGGGTCACCACGGGCAAAGAGCCGCCCAAGTACACCGCCATGGACGACGTGACGCTCATCACCCGCGCCAACTTCCAGGACGTGCTGACCAAGATCGGCCTGTGGAAATGATACCTGGCTGACCGGATTGATGCGGGGCCTCTGCAGCGCCGGGCGACGCTCGGGAAGCAGGCGCTTCGCGCTTCCAGGTATACCGCGGCGGTCTGCTTCTCGAGCTTCGCCCGGCCCCACAGGGTTCGTCGTTCCAGTGAAGGTTACTTTTCATGCATGCATCCCCGGCAACACAACAACAAACCGCCACCGGCAGCCTGCGCTTCGACGCCATCGGCAAGAACTTCCCCGGCGTGCGCGCGCTATCCGACATCAGCTTCACCGCCCACCCGGGCCAGGTGCTGGCGCTGATGGGCGAGAACGGCGCGGGCAAGTCGACCCTGCTCAAGATCCTCGGCGGCGCCTATACCCCCAGCGCCGGCCAGGTGCTGATAGGCGAGCAGCCCATGGCCTTCAAGTCGGCCGCCGACAGCATCGCCGGCGGTGTGGCGGTCATTCACCAGGAGTTGCACCTGGTGCCGGAAATGACCGTGGCCGAGAACCTGCTGCTGGGCCACATGCCGGCGCGGTTCGGCCTGGTCAACCGCGGCGCCATGGTGCGCCGTGCCCGGGAGCTGCTCAAGGGGCTGGCCGACGAGATCGACCCCTCCACGCGCCTGGGCGAGTTGTCTCTGGGCCAGCGACAACTGGTGGAAATCGCCAAGGCCATGTCGCGCAATGCCCATGTCATCGCGTTCGACGAGCCCACCAGCAGCCTGTCGGCCCGCGAAATAGATCGCTTGATGACGATCATTACCCGGCTGCGTGACGAGGGCAGGGTGATTCTGTACGTGTCCCACCGGATGGAAGAGATTTTCCGCATCTGCGATGCCGTCACGGTGTTCAAGGACGGCCGCTTCGTGCGCACGTTCGAGGACATGGCGCAGTTGACCCATGACCAGCTGGTGACCTGTATGGTCGGCCGCGATATTCAGGATATCTATGACTACCGCCCGCGCGCGCAACACGGCGTGGCATTGCAGGTAACCGGGCTGTTGGGTCCTGGCCTGCAGGAACCGGTGAGCTTCAGCGTCAGCAAGGGCGAGGTGCTGGGCTTCTTCGGCCTGGTGGGTGCCGGGCGCACCGAACTGCTGCGGCTGTTGTCCGGGCTGGCCCGTCACAGTGCCGGCAGCGTCGCCCTGGAAGGCCGGGCCTTGCACCTCAGGAACCCGCGCCAGGCCATCGACGCCGGCATCCTGCTGTGCCCCGAAGACCGCAAGAAAGAGGGTATCGTGCCGCTGTCCAGCGTCGCCGAGAACATCAACATCGGCGCCCGCAGCCGCCACGCCTACCTGGGCTGCCTGTTGCAGGGGCGCTGGGAACGGGAAAACGCTCGCCAGCAGATCAGCGCCATGAACGTCAAGACGCCCAGCCCGGCGCAGCAGATCATGTTCCTGTCCGGCGGCAACCAGCAGAAGGCCATTCTCGGCCGCTGGCTGTCGATGCCCATGAAGGTGTTGCTGCTGGACGAGCCTACCCGGGGCATCGACATCGGCGCCAAGTCGGAGATCTACCAGATCATCCATAACCTGGCCGCCCAGGGCATCGCGGTGATCGTGGTGTCCAGTGACCTGATGGAAGTGATGGGTATCAGCGACCGCATTCTGGTGATGAGCGAAGGCGCGCTCACCGGTGAACTGACGCGTGAACAGGCCGATGAATCGCGCCTGTTGCAATTAGCACTGCCACGCAGCCGTGGCTGAACAATAATAAACGAGGTGCTTATGACCACTCCCACAACCCTGCACGCTCCGCGGCAAGGATTGAACATGCGGCGTTTTCTTGATGAGTGGGCCATGCTCCTGGCGGCCCTGGGCATCTTCCTGTTGTGCACACTGGTGATCGACAACTTCCTCTCGCCCATGAACATGCGCGGGCTGGGGCTGGCGATTTCGACTACCGGCATCGCGGCCTGCACCATGCTCTACTGCCTGGCCTCCGGGCATTTCGACCTGTCGGTCGGTTCGGTGATCGCTTGCGCCGGGGTCATTGCCGCGGTGGTGATGCGCGACACCAACAGCGTTTTCCTGGGGGTATCCGCGGCCCTGGGCATGGGCCTGCTCGTCGGGCTGATCAATGGCATCGTCATCGCCAAGCTGCGCATCAACGCGTTGATCGCGACGCTGGCGACCATGCAGATAGTGCGCGGCCTGGCCTACATCTTCTCCAACGGCAAGGCGGTGGGGGTGATGGATGAAGGGTTCTATGTGTTCGGCAATGGCCAGGTGATGGGCGTGCCGGTACCGATCCTGATCACCATCGTGTGCTTCATCTTCTTTGGCTGGCTGCTCAATTACACCACCTACGGGCGCGACACCATGGCCATCGGCGGCAACCAGGAAGCCGCGCGCCTGGCCGGCGTGCACGTGGACCGCACCAAGATCATCATTTTCGCCGTGCACGGCCTCGTCGGCGCGCTGGCCGGCGTGGTGCTGGCCTCGCGCATGACCTCCGGGCAACCCATGGTCGGCCAGGGTTTCGAACTGACGGTGATTTCCGCCTGCGTACTGGGCGGGGTGTCGTTGAGCGGCGGCATCGGCATGATCCGCCACGTGATCGCGGGCGTGCTGATTCTGGCGATCATCGAGAACGCCATGAACCTGAAAAACATCGACACCTTCTACCAGTACGTCATTCGCGGCACCATCCTGCTGATCGCGGTGATCATCGACCGGCTCAAGCAGCGGTAGAAGACCCGAGCCCTGAGGCGGTTTCATGCCTGGCCTTCAGGGCCCTTCGCCGATGTCATCATGGCCACCCAGCGCTAGTCGATGGTTGTGTGGCGCCCTCAAGATCGAGCGCCGCCCGCGCGGCGCTTCGCGAGCAAGAGCTCGGCGCCCCCCCTCGCTCCCACGGTTGTTTCGGGCCAGGCATGTCTGTGGGATTGCCTCGGTACCGCAGTACGCCACGGCATCCTTTCCCCTGCTATCCAAGCTGATTACCTGTGTATCCTAAGCTGAACTAGACGCGGCGCTGCCATTCAAAGGAAAATGCCGCTCCCACCCGCTGCAACGAGCCACATGGACACTCCCGACCTGATCATCTGCGAGCATTGCGACTCCGTTTACCAGCCCACGCCGCTGGTCCGCGGGCAGAAAGCCTTTTGCCTGCGCTGCGGGGCCGTGATCGGCCGCGGTGGGCACATGACTGCCCAGCAACTGCTGGCACTGTCCATCTGCGCGGCCATCGTCTTCTGCTTCGCCAACGCCTTCCCGGTCATCTCCATCAGCCTGCAAGGCCTGAGCAACGAAGCGACCCTGTGGCAGTCGGTCGAGGCCCTGGCCCAGGGGCGCATCAGCGTGATCGCCGCCGTCGCCGGGTTGACCATCATCCTCGCGCCCATGCTGCAGATCATTTTGCTGTGCTGGGTGCTCAGCTTCGCCGTGGCCGGCACCGCCGCGCCCGGGTTCAAGGCGTGCATGCGTGCCCTGGAGCACCTGCGCCCCTGGAGCATGCTCGAGGTGTGCCTGCTGGGTATTCTGGTGGCCATCGTCAAACTGGGCGGCATGCTCGATGTGCACCCGGGGCTGGGGCTCTGGGCCCTGGCGATGCTCACGGTGCTGATCATCCTGATCTCCGGCAAGGGCATCCGCCGCCTGTGGCATGACCTGGAGGGCGTGATCCCGTGAGCCTGCCACCTTATGCCCGTGACCTGAACCTGGTGCTGTGCCATACCTGCGGCCAGGCGTGCCCCCTGGGCACCCATGAATGCCCGCGCTGTGATTCGGTGGTGCACCGCCGCAAGCCGGAAAGCCTGGGGCGTACCTGGGCGTTCCTGATCGCCAGCCTGATTTTCTACATACCCGCTAATCTGCTACCGGTGATGTTCACCAACATGTTCGGCAGTGGCAGTGAAAACACCATCATGAGCGGTGTCATGGAATTCTGGAGCAGTGGCTCCTGGGACATCGCCCTGCTGATCTTCATCGCCAGCGTGGCGGTGCCGTGCCTGAAGTTCGCCGTGCTCGGCACTTTGCTCATCACCTGCCAGCGGCGCAGCCAGTGGGCCATGCGCGAGCGTTCGAAGCTGTACCGGCTGATCGAGATCATCGGCTACTGGTCGATGCTCGACGTGCTGGTGGTGGCGCTGGTGGCGGCGCTGGTGCAATTCCGCTCGCTGAGCAGCATCGAGCCGCGGCTGGGTATCCTGTTTTTTGGTTTGGTTGTGGTACTGACGATGTTGGCTGCCATGAGTTTTGATCCCCGGCTTATCTGGGATGCAGAGGTTGAAGATGTCTGATCACCCAAGTTCCACCCTCACGCCTTCGAGCCCTGAAGTCCGGCGCCGACGTTTCAACGTCTCGCTGGTCTGGCTGGTGCCGATCGTGGCCGCCTTGATCGGCCTGTCGATGGTGGTGCACAAGGCCCTGTCGGCCGGCCCGCAGATCGTGGTCAGCTTCCTGACGGCCGAAGGCCTGGAGGCCAACAAGACCCAGGTCAAGTACAAGAACGTGGTGATCGGCAAGGTCACCGCCATCGCCCTCAGTGAAGACCGCGGGCACATCGACGCCACCATCGAGCTGGACCAGTCGGCGAAGGCCTTCACCGCCCGCGACGCCCGCTTCTGGGTAGTGCGCCCGCGCATTGGCGCTGGTGGCGTGTCCGGGGTCGATACCTTGCTGTCCGGTGCCTTCATTGGCGCCGACCCGGGCGAGGCGAAGGACACCGAGAAAAACTTCGTCGGCCTGGAAAACCCGCCGGCCATCACCTATGGCCAGAAGGGCAAGCGCTTTACCCTGCACACCGCGGACCTGGGCTCGCTGGACATCGGCTCGGCGGTGTATTACCGCCGTATCCAGGTGGGGCAGGTGGTCTCCTACAAGCTGGCCGATGACGGCAAGGGCGTCGACATCGACGTCTTCATCAATGCTCCCAACGATCAATACGTGAAAAAGGACAGCCGCTTCTGGAACGCCAGCGGCGTGGACGTGAGCCTGGGCGCCAACGGCCTGAAGGTGAACACCCAGTCGGTGGCCTCGATTCTGTCGGGCGGTATCGCCTTCATCGAACCCAACTACACCGCCGACAAGGCCCTGGCGGACGAGAACGCCCAGTTCACCCTGTTCGACGACCAGGAAACCGCGCTGGCGCCGCCCGACGGCGAGGCGCGTTATGTGCAGATGCGTTTCGACCAGTCCTTGCGCGGCCTGGCGGTGAACGCCCCGGTGGAATTCCTGGGCGTGAACGTGGGCAAGGTGGTGTCGGTTGACCTGGACTACGACGCCAAGAGCGAAACCTTCCCCACGGTGATCGGCGCGGTGATCTACCCCAACCGCCTGGGCAAGGCCCACGACAAGCTGCTGGCGCAGATGGGCGGTGAAGACGATGCCAAGGGCGCCCAGTTGATGGGCCAGTTCGTGCGCCATGGCCTGCGTGCCCAGGCCCGCAGTGCCAACCTGCTGACCGGGCAGTTGTACATTTCCATGAACTTCGTGGCCAACGCCAAGACCGTGGCGTTCGACCAGAACGCGCGGCCGATGATGATCCCCACCGTGCCAGGCAGCCTGGACAAGCTGCAGGAGCAGATGCAGGCCTTCGTCGACAAGCTCAGCAAGATCCCTATCGACCAGATTGCCGACAACCTCAATGGCAGCCTGGGCCAGTTGAACAAGACGCTGGAAAACGTCAACGGCCAGGTGCTGCCGGAAATGCGTGACACCCTGGCGCAGACCAAGAAAACCCTGGCCAACGCCGGCGACAGCTTCGCTGAAGACTCGCCGCAGCGCCAGCAACTGGGCCAGGCCCTGGACGAAGTGCAGCGCACGGCGCGTTCGGTGCGCGTGCTCACCGATTTCCTGGGCCGCCACCCGGAAGCGCTGATCCGTGGCCGCCTCAAGGACGGCAAGCCGGACGCTTACCAGCCGACGTCGTCGACTTCTCGTGAAACTGATCAGGAATGACCGCCATGACACTACGTTCCCTGGCCCTGCTGGCCACCCTGGGCCTGGCGGCCTGCAGCTCGGCGCCAACGCATTACTACACCCTGGTGCCCACGGCGCCACAACACGCCGCAGCCGTCACGGCGCCAGGCTTTCAGTTCGAAATGCTGAGCGTGCGCATGCCGGTGCAGGTTGACCAGCCGCAGCTGGTGGTACGCCAGAGTGGCGGTGGCCTGGCCATTCTCGAAACCGAACGCTGGGGCGCGCCGCTGGCCGACGAATTCCACGACGCCCTGGCCGGGCAACTGGAGCAGAAGCTGGGTACCCGCGACCTGGCAGGGCTGCCCAAGGCCACCGACAAGCCGGTGGTGTCGCTGCAGACCGACGTGCGCCGTTTTGATTCGCTGCCCGGCCAGTATGCCTTGATCGATGTGGTGTGGAGCCTCAGCCAGCGCAGCGATGGCCAGAAGCGTCGCAGCCTGACCTGTGGCAGCGTGATCCGCGAACCATCGGGCGTGAGCATGGACGAACTGGTGCTGGCGCATCAGAAAGCAATCGGGCAACTGGCCACGCAGATTGCGCGTGCTGCCAATGGCTGGGCCTGTCCAGCCCTCTGACCGCCGATGCAACCCAACCCCCCTGTGGGGCCGGGCGAAGCTCGGGAAACGATCACCCGGCTGGCTCAGGCCCTGCGCGGTGCCCCGTTCCCGAGCTTCGCCCGGTCCCAGAGGGGGTTGAGCAATCCTTCCATGCCCGGGTCAGTCCGCCAAGGCCTCGGCATTGGCCTCGCGGTAGGCCATGATCTGCGGCAGCGTCCGCTCGATCCAGTCCGCCAGCCCGCCCACCAGCGCCGCCGCTTCCTCCCCCCAGGGCGTCAGGCGGTACTCCACATGGGGTGGCACCACCGGCAACGAGGTGCGCAGCACCAACCCATCCCCTTCGAGCCCCTGCAGCGTCTGCGCCAGCATCTTCTCGCTGACCCCGCCGATCTTGCGCCGCAGGTCGCTGAAGCGGTGCATGCCGTCCGATAGAATCACCAACACCAGTACGCCCCAGCGGCTGGTGACATGCTTGAGTACTTCCCGGGAAGGGCAGTCGGCGTGCATCAGCTCGCCGCGGCGCGCCTGGGCCTGGAACGAATCGTGGGGCGGGGTCATGAATACTTACCTTTTTGTGCGTACTTACTTTTAGTTAGTTTAGGCTATAAGGTGATTGCTCTTCCATCCCATCAAGGAAAAACATCATGTTTGCAGTAACCGGTGCTACAGGTCAGTTGGGCCGTCTGGTGATCGCCGCCTTGCTCAAGAACGGTGTGAAGGCCGACCAGATCATTGCCCTGGCCCGCCACCCTGAAAAAGCCGCTGACCTTGAGAAGGATGGCGTGCAGGTGCGCGACTTCAACTATACCCAGCCAGAAGCCATGGTCATCGGGTTGGAGGGTGTCGACAAGTTGCTGCTGATTTCGTCCAACGAACTGGGCCAGCGCGCCACCCAGCATCGGCATGTGATCAAAGCGGCCAAGGAGGCGGGCGTCCAACTGCTGGCGTACACCAGCGTGCTGCACGCCACCGGTTCGGCCCTGGGCCTGGCCGCCGAGCATGTACAGACCGAGCAGGCGCTGGCCGCCAGCGGCGTGCCCCATGTGCTGCTGCGCAATGGCTGGTACAACGAGAACTACACCGGGGGCGTACCAAGTGCGGTGGCTCACGGTGCCTTGCTGGGCGCCGCCGGGGAGGGCCGCATTTCATCGGCGGCCCGTGCCGATTACGCTGAAGCCGCGGCCGTGGTGCTGGCCGGCCAAGGTCACGAGGGCAAGACCTACGAACTGGCCGGCGACAGCAGCTACACCCTCGCGGAACTGGCCGCCGAAATAGCCCGGCAGGCCGGCAAGCAAGTGCCTTACAAGGACCTCCCGGAGGCCGAGTACAAGGAGGCGTTGATTCAGGTGGGCCTGCCGAAGCCGGTGGCCGAACTGCTGGCCAACTCCGACGCCGCGGCCGCCAAGGGCGCGCTGTTCGATGACAGCAAGGTGCTGAGCAAATTGATCGGCCGCGCCACCACGCCAGTGGCTGAGTCGGTGGCGCTAGCCCTGCGCGCTTGAATGGGCCTCAGTTGTTGATCACGTACAGGCACACCGACAGGGTCACCAGTGACCCCAGGGTGGAGACCAGGATAGTGCTGGAGACTACCGAGGCTTCGCGCTTGTAGTACTCGGCCAGCATGAACGGCCCGGTGCCCGTGGGCAGGGCGCTGAGCAGCAGCGCCGAGTGGGCCCAGAGCGGCGGCAGGTGAAACACCTTGTAGGCCAGGAACCAGGTCAGCACCGGGTGAGCCACCAACTTGATCAGCACCAGCAGCGAGGTCCCTTCACGGGGACCTTGCTGTTTCTGTGCCAGAAACAGGCCCAGGGAGATCAGCGCGCACGGCGTGGTGGCCGCCCCCAGCAGGCCCAGAAACTTGCTGGCGGGGGCGGGCAGGGGGGCGCCGGTCATGGCCCAGCAGGCGCCCAGGATCGGCGAAATCACCAGCGGGTTCTTTGCCAGCGCTACCAGCACCTTGAACACGATGCGGTGCACCTGTGCCTCGCTCTGCAACCCGACTTCGATGCACACCAGGGCCAGCCCGAACAGCACGCACACCACCAGCAGCGAAGCGATCAACGCCGGTTCCAGGCCGCCGCTGCCCAGCACCATGACGCACAGCGGAATGCCGATATAGCCGGTGTTGGCGTATGAGGCACTGAGGGCATCGATGCTGGCATCGGCCAAGTGCCCGGCCTTTTTCCAGCGCAGGGCCAGGGTCAGTACAAACATCGCCAAGGTGCCCAGCGTGAAAGTGGCGACGAACCCGGGATGCCAGATCTGTTCCCAGGTAGCGGTGGCCGTGGAGGTGAACAACAGCGCGGGCAGGCACAGCCATACCACCATGCGGTTGATTTCCGAGGCGGCGGTGGGCCCCAGGCGGTGGGTGCGTCGGCACACGAACCCGACCAGGATCAGGGCGAAAATGGGCAACAGCACGTTGAGCACGGAAGACATGGGGGGCTTGAACCTTGGCGTCAGACAGGCCGGCAAGGTTAAGGAAGTGAATCGTTAGCGTCCAATCCTATTCAGGACTCCCTGCGTTGTAAGTAAATGCTTACACGCGCTGGCGGGAATCTCCTCTAGACCTACCCTGATGGGATCCCTACAATTGGATCCATCAACTGCTGCACAGGAGTGCAGTGGGATCAAGGACGATCGACCATTGGCCCGGAGGGCTGCCGACAAGGAGTTGGATGGTCTTGAAGAAAACCCGCTTCGGCGGGTTTTTTGTTGCCTGGCAAAAAGCCCGGGTTCACGGCACTGGGCCGTGAACGGGGCATGGCCGATCATTTCTTCGCGGGAACGATCTTCTCGATGACGCTGTTGCTCAGTTGCACCAGCACATAACGGTGGTTGACGAGAATCCAGTGGCTCTTGCCTTCTTCGGGGGCGCTCAGGCCATGACGTTTCCAGTCCTTGACCTCTTCGTTGGGGCGGCGGTAATGGTCGGGAATCTTGTCGCCTTCCTTGAACTGGCCCGAATCGGTACCAGGGATCTGCACCGTCGGTTCGGCCTGCTCGGCAGCCTGGGCCAACCCTGCCGCGCCACTCAGACTGGCCACAATAACCGCCATCGCGGTCCATGTCGTGATCTTCATCCTGTACTCCCGGTGATTGAGGTCTACAGGATCTCTGACTGCCGGTTGCGCAAAACATTCCGTCGTTGACGGTAAGGCCTGCGCGCTCCTGCCCCACAGGGGCAGGCAGCCTGCGGACCCTGGCTCAGGTCAACAACTCGGCAAACGCCTTGTCCGCTTCCAGCACCGCCGGCAGGGCGGTGAACAGGGCCTCCAGGTCGACGCCTTCGAGCAAGGGCCCACTGACTGTCTCGCGGGCAGCCTCGGTGTCGCCGTCGCTGGCCTGCAGGGCATCGGAGATGGCGATCGCCTGGGCCACCAGGCGGGGCAACTCACCGGGCGGCGGTGCCTGCACAGGTCGCGCCTGAAAGGCAATGGCGTCCTGGATGGACCTGGGCAACTGCCAGCGGCGCGCCAGCTCGGCGCCCACTTCCGGGTAACCAAAGCCCAGGTGCAAGGTTTCACTGGCCGCCCGCCCCGCGTTGCCGGCCTTGTGGGCGTGGTTGATCTGCGCCGCGACCATGGGCGCGCCGGTCTGGATCAGCAGCTCGCCGATGTTGTGCATGACCCCGCAGGTGAAGGCGGTTTCGGCGTCGGCGCCGGCTTGCTTGGCCAGCAGCCGGCAGATGCCGGCCACCTGGAAGCTCTTGAGCCAAAAGCCCTTGAGGTCGAAATTGGCGCTGGCCTTGAACGCGCCGGTCACGGCCGAGGCCAATACCAGGGTGCGCAAGGTATTGAAGCCCAGGCGCAGCGCCGCGTCCTCGATGCTCGCCGACTCACGGGCGCCGCGAAAACGCGCGGAGTTGGCCAGCCGCAGGATCTTGGCGGCGATCACCGGGTCTTTCTCGATATTGCGAGCCACGCTTTCCAGGCTGGTGGATGGACTGTCGAACTGATGGATCAGGTCCTGGGCCACCTTGGGGATGCTGGGCAGGCTGTGCAGGTCGGCAAAAAGCGTTTCGATTTCCATGGCAAGGCACCTGTTGTGGACGCGTCAGCTTCAACCATAGGCAAGATTCGCCGATTTGCCCGGTACTTCCCGACACAATGCGCGACGCCGGTGAATGGAGAAGCAGGGGAGGACAAAAGCAATTACGCGTTGTAGAATCAGTTTACGCATACAAGAATAATCCGGCGGGGAAAGGGTCCATAATGAAGCGACTCGGGTTCAAACTGATCATGGGCGACTTTCTCGCTCGCAGCGTGCGCGGTATTTCCTGCGCACCCCCTTTGGCAAGCGCTTGACCGAACGACATTTCGTTTCATTCATGCACTGCCAAGGAGCCAATCATGGCCGATATCTTTGACAATCCCATGGGCCTCATGGGCTTCGAATTCATCGAGTTCGCCTCGCCTACGCCCAATACCCTGGAGCCGATCTTTCAGATCATGGGCTTTACCAAGGTCGCGGAGCACCGTTCCAAGGATGTGCACCTGTACCGCCAGGGTGGCATCAACCTGATCCTCAATAACGAACCCCACAGCCTGGCCTCGTATTTCGCCGCCGAGCACGGCCCGTCCGTGTGCGGCATGGCGTTTCGCGTGGCCAATGCCCACAAGGCCTACGCCCTGGCCCTGGAGCGTGGTGCGCAGCCGGTGGAAATTCCCACCGGCCCCATGGAGCTCAACCTGCCCGCCATCAAAGGCATCGGTGGCGCGCCGCTGTACCTCATCGACCGGTTCGGCGAGGGCAGTTCCATCTATGACATCGACTTCAACTGGCTGCACGGGGTTGACCGCAACCCGGTGGGGGCGGGCCTGAAGATCATCGACCACCTGACCCACAACGTCTACCGGGGGCGCATGGCCTACTGGGCCGGGTTCTACGAGAAGCTGTTCAACTTCCGTGAAATCCGCTACTTCGACATCAAGGGCGAATACACCGGCCTGACCTCCAAGGCCATGACCGCGCCGGATGGCATGATCCGCATTCCGCTCAACGAGGAGTCGTCCAGGGGCGCGGGGCAGATCGAGGAGTTCCTGATGCAGTTCAACGGTGAAGGCATCCAGCACGTGGCGTTCCTCACCGACGACCTGGTCAAGACCTGGGACGCACTCAAGGCCATCGGCATGCGCTTCATGACCGCGCCGCCCGACACCTATTACCAGATGCTGGAGGGGCGCGTGCCGGGCCATGGTGAACCGGTGGAGGAACTGCGCGCCCGGGGCATCCTGCTCGATGGTTCAACCCAGGCCGGTGACCCGCGTCTGTTGCTGCAGATCTTTTCCCAGACGCTCATGGGGCCGGTGTTCTTCGAGTTCATTCAGCGCAAGGGCGACGACGGCTTCGGTGAAGGCAACTTCAAGGCGCTGTTCGAGTCGATCGAGCGTGATCAGGTTCAGCGCGGGGTGCTGAACACCGATACCAGTCAAGTCTGACCCGCGCTACCCCGTGGCGTTCGCACCACGGTGTTCAGGTCTTGCGGCGGCGGTACAGCCAATGGCAGATGCCACCGGTGGCGACCCCCAGCAGCAACAGCCCGCCCAGCGTGGCGAGGGCCTGCCGCTTCAGGTAGGCCAAGCTGTAGCCGGTGCCGAAGCCGCCGTGTACCTGGTAGCCGAATTCCTTGGACGTCAGCAAGGTGTGATGCTCGGGGTGGTCGGGAATATCGCCACCCCGCACGCTGCCGTCACTCCACAGGAAGGCCTCACCCACCTGCAGCACCAACACCATATCGCCTTCGATCAAGCGCAGCGCGCTCGCCAGCGTGCGGCCATCGACGACCGTGCGTACCCCATGCGGGTGGTTGTACACGCGGTACACCAGTGAAGCTTCATCCGGCGTGACGGGGTTGCTGGCGCGCAGCAGCAGGTGCCCGTTGAAGTACTCCTGTTCGCTGACCGGCCGCTGGTAAGCACCGTAATACGAACTGCAGTAGGCCTGGTTGTTGCGCACCAGGTTGGCTGAGCGCACGAAGGGCTCGATGGTGACTTCCTGGCGCACCCGTTGCAGAACGCTATTGCACGGCTTGCCCGCCAAAGGCAGCAGCCGCTCGGCGCTCTGGCCGGCCTGGGCGATGATCAGGTCCAGTTGGCGAATGGCTTCGGCGGTGGTATGCCGCACTTCGTCACGCAGGTTGCGGTCGACCTGCCAGCGCAGCACCAGCAGCCCGCTGACCACCGGAAGCAGGCCGATGATGAACGCGGCCAGCAATGCTCGCAAGCCAT
Source organism: Pseudomonas sp. RIT-To-2 (assembly GCF_029623465.1). Taxonomy (NCBI): domain Bacteria; kingdom Pseudomonadati; phylum Pseudomonadota; class Gammaproteobacteria; order Pseudomonadales; family Pseudomonadaceae; genus Pseudomonas; species Pseudomonas sp. RIT-To-2. The sequence continues at coordinate 26,842 of NZ_JAPYKM010000025.1, forward strand.
CGGCAGTGAAAGAGATAAGAGGCATGTGCACGTCCTTGTGAGCCTGTAATCGAGAGCTTCACTATAGGGGGGCCTTTGGCGCGGTTTTGTAGTCCGCTTCCTCAGGCTTTGTGCGATACGGCAGCTTGTTTTCTCGGATACCTGCCTTTTTCCAGCTACCGGTCGTCTCTACGACACCAGGCTCGCTTCCCGCGGCAGGCGTTCCTGGGCCGGGCTGCGGGCGAAATAGCGCTTGTACTCGCGGCTGAACTGGGAGCTGCTCTGGTAACCGACCCGGTGTGCCACCTGGCTGACACTCAACCCCTCGGCCACCAGCATCGATTGTGCCTTGATCAGCCGCAGCTGCTTCAGGTACTGAATGGGCGATGCCAGGGTGGCGCGCTTGAAGTGCTCGTGAAAGGTCGAGGCACTCATGTTCGCGCGGCGCGCCAATTCATCCACTTGCAAAGGTTGGGCGTAATGGCTGTGCAACCAGGTCAGGGCGCCGGCGATGCGGGCGAAGTGGCTTTGTTGTTCCACCAATGCCCGCAGCACGTTGCCCTGGGGGCCGCGCAAGGCGGCGAACAGCACTTCGCGCAGCCGCGAGGGGCCCAGGATCCGACAGCATTGCGGGTCGTGCAGGCACTCCAGCAGCCGCTCCACGGAGCAGCGCATGTCTTCGTCCAACTCGGCGCTGACCATGGAGGAGGGCGTCTGCGGTTGATGGTCGCCAGGCCCCATGGCCAGCACCAGCTCACCCAGCACCAGGCGGTCGATGGGGATGCTCACCCCCAGCAGCGGCAACGCTTGGGTAGCAAAGGTTTCGTATTGGAAGGGCACTGGCAGGGCCTGTACCAGGTAATGCCCGGCGCCGTATTCCAGCGAGCGGTCGCCCAGGTAGGCGATCTTGCTGCCCTGGGCAATGATCATCAGGCTGGGGTCGTAGATCTGCGGGCAGCGCGCGGAGGTGCCGTGGGAACTGACCACGCGCAGGCCGTCGATGGCGGTAGGCAGGAAGCCATCGCTGTGGGCCAGGGGTTCGAGCAGGGACACCAGACGCGCATTGGCGTCCAGGTGGCAAGTGGGGGACATGAAGAATTCCGTGAGGCAAACGTATCAGGCGGCCATGATCGCAAATTTCTGCCCGGCGTTGGCGACCGTCGGAGGAATAGGCATGCATCGCGCAGGATTTCCCATGGCCGCCAGGGCCCCAAACCCGGAAAATGCCGCCGCTTTACGGGCTCAGGCCCTGTTTCAACCAATGAGGTACCGCATGTCCAAAGCTCTGGGTTACGCCGCACTGACCCCCACTTCGCCCCTGGCCCCCCTGGCCTTCGAGCGCCGCGACCCGCGCGCCAACGACGTCAGCATCGACATCCTGTACTGCGGCGTGTGCCACTCCGACATCCACCAGGCCCGCAACGAATGGGGCATCGCGGTGTACCCGCTGATGCCAGGCCACGAGATCGTCGGCAAGGTCACCGCCGTTGGCCCCGCCGTGCGCAACTACAAGGTCGGTGACCTGGTGGGCGTGGGCTGCATGGTCGACTCGTGCCAGCAATGCGCCGCCTGCCGCAAGGACCTGGAGCAGTACTGCCAGGAAGGCCCGACCATGACCTACGCCACGCCCGACCGTATCGACGGTACCAACACCATGGGCGGTTACTCCGACCACATCGTGGTACGCGAAGAGTTCGTGGTGCGCATCCCCGAAGGCATGGACCTGGCCGCTGCCGCGCCTATCCTGTGCGCCGGTATCACCACCTACTCGCCGCTCAAGCACCACGGCGTGGGCCCTGGGCACAAGGTTGGCATCCTGGGCATGGGTGGCCTGGGCCACATGGGTATCAAGCTGGCCAAGGCCATGGGTGCTGAAGTGACCGTGTTCACCCGCTCGGCCGCCAAGGCCGGCGAAGCGCGCAAGCAGGGCGCCGACCACGTCATCGTCTCCACCGATGCCGAGCAGATGGCCGCGGCGGCAGGGCACTTTGACTTCCTGCTGGACACCATTCCGGTGCAGCACGACCTCAACCCCTACCTGCAGACCCTGACCTTCGACGGCGTGCACATTCTGGTTGGCCTGATCGAGCCGATCTCGCCACCGGTGCACGCTGCCAACCTGGTACTGCAACGTCGCGTACTGGCCGGCTCGCTGATCGGTGGTGTCGCCGAAACCCAGGAAGTCCTGGACTTCTGCGCCGAGCACGGCATTTCCTGCGACATCGAGATGCTGGATATCCAGAACATCAACGCTGCGTATGAGCGCATGATCGTTGGCGATGTGAAGTACCGCTTCGTGATCGACATGGCTTCGTTGAAAGCGTGATGTAGCGAGGGGGGGCTGGCTTCGGTTTCCCAGCGCCCTCTAAATCGAGCGCCGCCCGCGCGGCGCTCGATCCCCAACACCCTGCCCCAGGTGAGCCTGCGCAAGGCCGTCCAAATGTGCAGCAATCTTGAATTTTCCCCGCCACACCTTGCACCCCCCTCCCGCCCGGCGCGTTAATACACCCTTTAGCGCCACGCGTACCGCCCCCCATGAAAACCCGTCTGTCGACCAAACTGTTCCTGGCCCTGATGAGCACCCTGATCCTGGTGATGCTGGCCACCGCGTTTGCCAATGGCTTGAGCTTCACCCGTGGCTTCCTGGGTTACATCAACGAGTTGGCTGAACAACGCACCCGCGATGTGCAGCCGCGCTTCGTGGCCGCCTACCGCGAACACCGCAGTTGGGAGTTCGTGCGCCATGACCCCCACGCCTGGTTCCAGCTGATACGGCCCGATGCCGTGACCGTGGACGACGAAGTGCGCGTGACACCGGTGTCTGACCTGACCGGCGCGGTGTTCCGTATCAGCCTGCTGGATGCCGACTACCAGCCGGTGATGGGCTATGCCGATGTCAGCGAAGACGCCCTGCGCCTGCCCATCGTGGTCGATGGCCGCACCGTGGGCTGGCTGGCCACCACGCCGTTGCAGAGTGTCACCGAGACCGGCGGCGAGCGCTTCATCCGCGGCCAGTTGGTGTCGGGCCTGATCGTCGCGCTCGCGGCCTTGGCCCTGGCGGCGCTGATTGTCTGGTGGGTGTCGCGCCGGCTGCTGGGCCCCGTGCGGGAGGTGGCGGCGGCCACCCACCGCTTGGCGGCCGGCACTTACAGTGAGCGGGTGGCGGTGAGCAGTGACGACGAAGTCGGGCAACTGGCGCGGGACTTCAATCAGTTGGCCTGGACCCTGGAGCGCAATGAGCGCATGCGCCGCGAGTTCATGGCCGATGTCTCCCATGAGCTGCGCACACCCTTGTCAGTGCTGCGCGGCGAACTTGAGGCGCTGGAAGACGGCGTGCGCAAGCTGGACGCCGATTCCCTGCAGTCACTGTTGGGTGAAGTGGGCATGCTCGGCAAGCTGGTCAACGACCTGTACGAGCTGTCCCTGGCCGACGTGGGCGCGCTGTCGTACCGCAAGGAGTCGGTGGATGTGGTCGACACCCTCAACCAGGCGGTGGCCATGTTCCGTGAACGCTTCGCCAGTCATGACCTGCGTCTGGACCTGCACGCCCATCGCGGGCCGATACGGGTGTTTGCCGACCAGGGCCGCCTGCAGCAACTGTTCAACAACCTGCTGGAAAACAGCCTGCGCTACACCCATGGTGGCGGCCAGTTGCGGGTCAGTGCCCTCACCGACGGCGCCCGTGTGCACCTGGACTTCATGGACACCGCGCCCGGCGTCAGCGCCCAATTCCTGCCCCGCCTGTTCGAACGCTTCTTCCGTGGCGAAGCCTCGCGCAACCGTGCCAGTGGCGGTGCGGGCCTGGGCCTGGCCATCAGCCATGCGATCGTCGAGGCCCACGGTGGTACGCTTCAAGCCAAGGCGTCGCCCCTGGGTGGGCTGTGGCTGGCCATTGAATTGCCGCTGGAGAACGCATGATGACTGAAGACAAATCGGCACGCATCCTGGTGGTCGAGGACGAGCCCAAGCTGGCAGCCCTGCTGCGTGACTACCTGTGTGCCGCAGGCCATGAAGTGCTGTGCCTGGGCGATGGCCTGGCGGTGTTGCCGGCGGTGCGCGCCGCTATGCCGGACCTGATCCTGCTGGACCTGATGCTGCCGGGCCGCGACGGCCTGGAGATATGCCGGGAGCTGCGCACCTTCAGCGACGTGCCAGTCATGATGATCACAGCCCGCGTCGAGGAGATCGACCGCCTGCTCGGCCTGGACCTGGGCGCCGACGATTACATCTGCAAGCCGTTCAGCCCGCGGGAAGTAGTGGCCCGCGCCCGCGCCATCCTGCGGCGCCGGCCACGCCCTGAGGGCGAGGCCGGTTTGCAATTGGACGAACAGGCCTGGAAAGCCCGCTTCAACCAGGTGGAGCTGGACCTCACGCCGGTGGAGTTTCGCCTGCTCAAGACCCTGAACGAGCACCCGGGCCGGGTGTTTTCCCGCGACCAGTTGATCGACCGCCTGTACAGCGACCACCGGGTGGTCACTGACCGTACTGTCGACAGCCACGTCAAGAACCTGCGGCGCAAGCTGGAGCAGGCAGCACCCGGCCAGGACCCGATCCAGTCCATCTACGGGGTGGGCTACAAGCTGCAATGGTAGCGCGCTGACGCCAGCGCTGGCGCAGCACGGCCCCGAAGGGCTATTCTGCGTCGCGAATGAATTCAAGAGTGAGCACATGCAGGAAGTGCCGGAATACGCCTTTCTACCTGACCAGGGCGGAATGAGCGAACAGGTGCGGCGGTTCGACTGGGCCGCTACAGCGCTGGGCCCCATGGATCAGTGGTCGCAGGCCTTGCGGGTCTCGGTGCAACTGGTGTTGGCCAACGCCTTTCCCAGCTGCCTGGTCTGGGGCCCGGGAATGGTGGCCATCTACAACGATGCCTTTGTGCCGATACTGGGCCGCAAGCCGCACGCGCTGGGCCGCTCGTTCGGTGATATCTGGAGCGATGCCTGGCCCAGCATAGGCCCGATCGCCGCGCGAGCACTGGCGGGCGAGTCGACCTTCATCGAAGACTTCCCGCTCACCCTCGACCGCAATGGCTACCCGGAGCAGGCCTGGTTCACGTTTTCCTATAGTCCGGTGCGCAATGAGCATGGGCAGGTCGTGGGGTTTCTCGACACGGTGGTGGAAACCACCCGCAGCGTTCTTACCCAGCGCCAGACCGACGAGTTGGCCGCCAGCTTCGAACGCCAGGTGGCCGAGCGCACCGCGGACCGCAATCGCCTATGGGAATTGTCTTCGGACATTATCCTGATCGCCGAACCGGACTTGAAGATCGTCGCCATCAACCCCGCCTGGGAGCAAGTGCTCGGCTGGCAGCCTGGCCGTTTGCGCGGCAACAGCGTGTTGGAACTGGTGCACGTCGATGATCGCGGCACGGTGCTGGCCGCGGCGGCGCGGCTGGCCTTGGGGGAAGCGGTACAGGACATGAATTGCCGGCTGCGCGACAGCCAGGGTGACTACCGCTGGATCAACTGGGCGGCGGTGCCCGGCGACGGCTTCTTCAATGCCGTGGGCCGTGACGTTACCCAGGAGCGTGAGCGCGCCGAAGCCCTGCGCCAGGCCGAGGAACTGCTGCGCCACAGCCAGAAGATGGAAGCAGTGGGGCAGTTGACCGGTGGCCTGGCGCATGACTTCAACAACCTGCTGACGGGTATCACCGGCAGCCTGGAACTGCTGCGCCGGCGCGTGGCCCAGCAACGTTTCGGCGAACTGGACCGCTACCTGGACGCCGCCCATGGCGCCGCCACGCGCGCGGCGACGCTGACCCACCGGCTGTTGGCATTCGCCCGGCGCCAGACCCTCGACCCGCGCCCCACCGACGTGGTGCAACTGGTGGACGAACTGCGTGACCTGATCCGTCAGACCCTGGGCCCCACGGTGGTGCTGGACTGGCAGCCCCAGGCCGCCGTGTGGACCGTGCTGGTGGACGCCAACCAGTTGGAAAGCACGCTGCTCAACCTGTGCATCAACGCGCGGGACGCCATGCCGGATGGCGGCCACCTGGCATTGCAGGTTCACCACCATGAACAACCGGCACCGGCGCTGGCCGACGATGACCTGCCGCCGGGCCAGTACCTGTGCCTGAGCGTGGTCGACACGGGCACCGGCATGAGCCCCGAGGTGATCGAGCGGGCCTTCGACCCCTTCTTCACCACCAAGCCTATCGGCCAGGGCACGGGGCTGGGGCTGTCGATGGTCTATGGCTTTGCCCGCCAGTCGGGAGGGCGGGTGCGCATCGAGTCGGCACCGGGGCAGGGCACGGCCGTGCGCCTGTACTTGCCGCGGCACCTGGGCCTGGTGCAGGCCCAGGTCAGTGCCGACGCCAACCCTGTGGCGCGCCCGGCCCGGCTGGGGGAAAGCGTGGTGCTGATCGACGATGAGGTAACGCTGCGTACGCTGGTCGCCGAGCAACTGGAGGAAATGGGTTACCAGGTGCATCAGGCCGGTGACGGCGTTTCTGGCCTGGCGCTGTTGCAGATGACCGGCGAAGTAGACCTGCTGATCACCGACGTCGGCCTGCCGGGTGGCCTGAACGGGCGACAGGTGGCGGATGCCGCAGCGCGCATACGGCCGGGCCTGAAGGTATTGTTCATCACCGGGTATGCCGAGCAGGTGCTGGTGCAGCGCTCGCAACTGGAGCCGGGCATGCGCCTGCTGGTCAAGCCGTTTACCTTGCAGGCGCTGACGGAGCGGGTGCGCAGTTTGTTGGACGAGTGACCCGCACAGGGGTAGCAGCGGCCGTCAGGCCGCGTCAGGCGTCATGGGGTGTATCTGCAATACCCTGGTGCCGTACCGTACCCACCTTGGCTACCCGTTTTTCCAGGTACAGGTACAGGCCGCAAGCCACCAGCAAGGGCAACAGAAAATACAGCACCCGGTAGGCCAGCAGGGCGGCAATCAATGTGCCTTTGCCGTATTGGCCCTGCAGCAGCGTCATGAACACCGTTTCCAGCACACCCAACCCCGCGGGAATATGGGTGATGACCCCGGCGATACTGCTGATCAGCAGCACCGCCAGCACCGTGGGGTAGCCCACCTTGGCCGGCAACAGTATGAAGATCAGCGCCGCCATGAGTGACCAGTTCACGGCCCCCAGCAACGCCTGCGCCACGGCCAGGCGTATGCCGGGCAAGGTGATGCTCTGCTGGCGCACGTGCCAGGTACGGCGCTTGGCGAACGCGCAGGCCAGCAGGTAAGCCGCCCCGGCCACCAGCATCGCCGCCCCGATCAGGCGCAGCCCGCCCTGGCCCATCTTGACGCTGTCGGGCAGGTCCGGCAGGCCGGCGGCAAACAGCGCGCCGCCTACCAGCAGGTAACCCAGCCAATTGGTCACCAGCCCCAGGCTGAGGATCTTGGTGACAGTGGGCACGTCCAGGCCCAGCTTGCCATACAGCCGGTAGCGCAGGGCAATGCCGCCGACCCACGAGCTGAGGTTGAGGTTGAAGGCGTAACAGGTCACGGCCAGGGTCATCACCTGGCTGACAGGCACCCGATGGCCCGTGTAGCGGCGCGACAACAGGTCATAGCTGGCAAACACCAGATAGCTGAGCGCCGCGATGCCAGCGCCCCCCACCAGCAGCGGCCAGGAGTAGGCGCGCAGGGCGTGCAGCACTTCCTGCCAATCCAGGTTGCGCAACAGCATCACCAGCAACACCGGCACCAGAATCAGGAACAGCGCGTTGAAGCCCCGGCGTAGCCATTTCCACAGGGTAGGGTGGCGGGTCACAGGCCCTCCTGTGCCGATTCCACCGGCTCCGGCACGACCGGGCCCAGGGGCGCGAGTTTGGGTGAATGGGCGGGAAACATGCCGACCAGGGCGGGGAAATGCCGCAGAAAGTGGAAGGTCAGGAAAATCAGCGGCGCCCGCCACCAGTACCCGCGCAGCACCCGCTGCAGGGTCACCGTCTTGCAGTGCCCCTGGGCCAGCTCCGTCAGGTGGTCATGCAAGCGCTGGTTGAAGTCGCGGTCGTCGATCACCACGTTGGCTTCCAGGTTCAGCGACAGGCTCAGTGGGTCGAGGTTGCTGGAGCCCACGGTGCTCCACTGCTCGTCCACCACCGCGACCTTGCCATGCAGTGGCCGCTGGGTGTATTCGCGAATCTGCACGCCGTCGCGCAGCAGGTAGTTGTACAGCAGGCGCGAACACAGCCGCACCAGCGGCATGTCGGGCATGCCCTGCAGAATCAGGGTCACGGCCACGCCCCGGCGCGCGGCATTGCGCAGCTCGCGCAGCAGGCGGTAGCCGGGGAAGAAATAGGCGTTGGCAATGATGATGCGCTGGCTGGCCTGGTTGATCGCTTGCAGGTACTGGCGCTCGATGTCGTCTCGGTGTGCCTGGTTATCGCGGATCAACAGGCGCAGGCGTGCCCGGCGGCTGTCGGCGGTCAGTGGCTGGCGCGGGGTCAGCCATGGCCGCGCCTGGCGGCGCAGGGGGCTGGTGTCGTCGAGCAGGGTCAGGGTGGCCTGGTGCAGGTCGGCGACGATCGGCCCCTGGAGTTTGACAGCATAATCCTGCTTGGCCATGGGGCCAGACGTCAGCAGGTGGTCAGCGCTGTAGTTGATGCCGCCGATAAAACCGGTTTCACCGTCCACCACCACGATCTTGCGATGCAGGCGGCGAAACAGGTTGGTGCGCATCCCCAGCAGCCGCGGGCGCGGGTCGAAAGCCTGCAAGTGAACGCCGGCTTCCACCAGTTCGCGCAGAAACTGCGCACCCAGGTCGGCGGTGCCGTAGCCGTCCACCAACACCTCGACCCGCACACCGCGCCGGGCCGCGCCGATCAGGGCCTGCTGCAGACGCCGGCCGACCTGGTCCTCGAACAGGATGAAGGTCTCGATCAAGACTTCCTCGCGCGACATCTCGATGGCCTGGAACACGCTGTCGAAAAATGCCTCGCCATTGATCAGCAGTTGCACGGCGTTGTCCTCACGCCATGGGCCGTTCACAAGCGCACCTCCACGGCCAGCGGTACATGGTCGGACAGGTGCGACCAGGGTTTGCGCGCCAGTACCTTCGGGGTAATGGCGGTGGCATTGCGCAGGTACACACGGTCCAGGCACAACAGTGGCAGGCGCGCCGGGAAGGTGCGGGCCACGGCGCCGTAGGTGTGGGCGAACACTTCCTTCATGTCGCAGGCGGCCAGCACTTCGTCGGCGCGCTTGCGCCAGTCGTTGAAGTCGCCGGCGACAATCACCGGTGCATCGATGGGCAGGCTGTCCAGCAGCCCGCACAGCAACTGCAACTGCTGCTGGCGCTGGCGTTCGCCCAGGCCCAGGTGCACGCAGATGGTATGGACTTCCCGGTGGCCGGGTACCTGCAGCACCGAATGCAGCAGGCCGCGCTGCTCGGTACCGCTGACGCTGACATCCAGGTTTTCGTGGCGCAGGATGGGGAATTTCGACAGCAACGCGTTGCCGTGCTCACCTTCCGGGTACACCGCATTGCGCCCGTAGGCGAACACCGGCCACATGCTGTCGGCCAGGAACTCGTATTGCGGCACGTCGGACCAGTTGGCGAAGCGCTGGCCGTGCAGGCGGTGCATGCCCAGCACTTCCTGCAGGAACACCACGTCGGCCGACACCGCCCGCACGGCGTCGCGCAGCTCGGGAAGCACGAATGTACGGTTCAAGGGGCTGAAGCCCTTGTGGGTGTTGACCGTCAGGATCCGCAGGGTGCGTACCGCCGCGGCCTGTTCGGGTTGCGGGTGTGGGTGAGGGGTGGACATAAGGGTAAAGTCCTGGGCGCAATGGGCTATCAATACCGACTCGGGGGCGCCCAGGAAGTTCGCGGCAGGCTGGCGATGTGCTGTTGCAAGGAAAGGTGAGTGTTTTACCTCAGGCCAGGGACCCCCCCATTACGGGTGGCGGTTTTCCAAGGCCAGGGTCAGTGCATGGGGAACGGTCGCGGGTGCGCTTTTCGCCTGGGGCTTGAACGGCTCCAGGCACTGCGCCACATACCCCACCGGATAATCCGGCCGGTCGCCGATGCCCACATCATCGCCCAGGCGATAGTCTGGCAAATGCAGGGCAGTGCCCAGCAGCCGGTCCCAGAAGCTGAAGAAGAGCGCGAAGTTCACATCACCCACACGCCCATATTTCAGGTGGTGCAGGCGGTGCACCGGCGCCCATGCAAACACATGGCGCAACCCGCCGATGCGCATGTCGACGTTGCTGTGCTGCAGCAGCAACTGAATCCCCACCGCGAACCCCAGCAGCGCCGCCAGCGAGGGCGACAGCCCCAGCAACAACAGCGGCAGCACGCCGCCCAGCGCTTCCAGCGTCTGGTGCAGGGGGTGTTTCATCAAACCGTTGAAGCCATACATGCGTTTCACGCTGTGATGAACGCTGTGCAGGCGCCACAGCAGGGGCGAGCGGTGGCTGGCGTAGTGCACCAGGGTAATGCCCAGGTCCGCGATGGGCAGCGCCACCGCCAATTGCAGCCACAATGGCCAGTGGCTGGGCCACAGCCCTGGGCTGGGCAGCAGCCAGGCCAGCAGCGGAATAGTGATCACCCCCAGGCCATTGATGCCCTCGTTGACCAGCGCATGCGCCAGGTCGCGGGGTTCGTCCTGGTGGCTGGTATTCCAGGTGGGGTGGTAGGGCAGGTAGCGTTCGGCGAGGGTCGAGACCATGACGGCAAAGGCCAGCAGCGCCAACAACAGCGGCACTGGCAGGCCGTCAGCCACCAGCCAGACACCGGCGGCGAGGAAACCGAAGAAGAACAGCGGGGCATACAGCCAGGCAAAGAACGTGCGCATGGGCAACTCCTTGGGAAAGGGACAGGGTCGGGGATTCAGGGCCTGTCGGGCTTGAACGAACGGCGCAAGTTCGGGAGGGTGGCGGAGCAGAGGGTGGGGTGGATGTAGGAAATTTCTCAAGAAAAGGGCTTTTCGCTGCAGCGACGAGATTTCAAGGTGGAAAAACCAGGTGGTCGAGGCAATGGCACAGACATAACTGGCCCGAAACAGATGTAGGAGCGGGGGGGGCGCCGAGCCCTTGCTCGCGAAGCGCCGCGCGGGCGGCGCGCGGTCTCAAGGGCGCTGGAGAAACCGAAGCCATGCACCTGGCAGCCTTGATACGGTTCCAAGCCGAAAAAACAAGGCGGACCAGGCAATGGCACAGACATAACTGGCCCGAAACAGATGTAGGAGCGGGCTTGCTCGCGAAGCGCCGCGCGGGCGGCGCGCGGTCTCAAGGGAGCCAGAAGCATCCAGCCATGCACCTGGCGGCCCTGACCCGATCCCAAGCCAAACAAACAAGGCGGTCCAGGCAATCCCCCAGACATAACTGGCCCGAAACAGACGTAGGAGCAGAGCTTGCTCGCGAAGCGCCGCGCGGGCGGCGCACGGTCTCAAGGGCGCTGGAAACCTTGAGCCATGCACCTGGCGGCCTTGATACGGTTTCAAGCCGGAAAAACAGGGCGGTCGAGGCAATCCCACAGACATAACTGGCCCGAAACAGATGTAGGAGCAGAGCTTGCTCGCGAAGCGCCGCGCGGGCGGCGCGCGGTCTCAAGGGCGCTGGAGAAACCCGGGCCATGCACCTAGAGGCCATGATGCGGTTTCATGACAGGCTTTTAGGGCCCCACCGGAGATCTCATCATGGCCACCAAGCGCTAGTCGATGGTGTTGTAGCGCCCTTGAGACCGTGCGCCGCCCGCGCGGCGCTTCGCGAGCAAGCTCTGCTCCTACGTTTGTTTCGGGCCAGTTATGCCTGTGCCATTGCCTGGACCGCCTTGTTTGTTTGGCTTGGGATCGGGTTAGGGCCGCCAGGTGCATGGCTGGATGCTTCTGGCGCCCTCGAGACCGTGCGCCGCCCGCGCGGCGCTTCGCGAGCAAGGGCTCGGCGCCCCCCCCCGCTCCTACATCTGTTTCGGGCCAGTTATGTCTGTGCCATTGCCTGGACCGCCTTGTTGGTTTGGCTGGGGATTGGGTCAGGGCCGCCAGGTGCATGGCTTGGGTTTCTCCAGCGCCCTTGAGACCGTGCGCCGCCCGCGCGGCGCTTCGCGAGCAAGCTCTGCTCCTACATCTATTTCGGGCCAGTTATGTCTGTGGGATTGCCTCGACCGCCTTGTTTTTCCGGCGTGAAACCGTATCAAGGCCGCTAGGTGCAGGGCTCGGGTTTCTCCAGCGCTCTTGAGACCGTGCGCCGCCCGCGCGGCGCTTCGCGAGCAAGGGCTCGGCGCCCCCCTCGCTCCTACATCTGTTTCGGGCCAGTTCCTCGACCGCCTTGAAACCGCCTCATGGGCTCGACTTCACCTTCACCGCCCCACCGGCACAATCATCGGGGTACCCGCTACCGGGTCTTCGATGATGACGCACGCCAGGCCGTACACGGCCTGAATCAGCGCCGGGGTGACGATGTCCTTCGGTGCGCCGCTGGCGAGTACCTTGCCGTCGCGCATGGCGATCAGGTGCGTGGCATAGCGACACGCATGGTTGAGGTCGTGCAATACCACCACCAGGGTGTGCCCACGGTCTCGGTTCAACTCGCGCATCAGTTCCAGCAGGTCGATCTGGTGGGCGATGTCTAGCCAGGTGGTGGGCTCGTCCATCAGCACCAAAGGGGTTTCCTGGGCCAGCACCATGGCGATCCACACACGCTGGCGCTGGCCGCCGGACAGGGTGTCCACGGGTTTGTCCGCCAGCTGGGCTACCCCGGTGGCCGTCATGGCTTGCTGCACGGCGCGTTCATCGTCGGCATGCCAGCGGCTGAACAGCCCCTGATGAGGGTAACGACCGCGCGCCACCAGGTCGCGCACCAGAATATCAGCCGGTGCCGTGGAGCTTTGCGGCAGCAGGCTCAGGCACCGGGCCACTTCCTTGGTGGGGTAGCGGCTGATGGCCTGGCCGTCCAGCCATACCTGGCCGGCACTGGGCTGCAGCAGCCGGCTCAGGGTGCGCAGCAAGGTCGACTTGCCGCAGGCGTTGGGGCCGATGATCACCGTCAGTTCGCCGTCGGGAATGTGCACCGACAGGTCGCGGGCGACGATCTTGTCGTCGTAGCCCAGGGTCAATTGCTCGGCCCACAGGCGCGAAGGTACAGGCAGGGCGCTCATCGCTTGCGTGTTTCCCGAATCAGAAGGCCAATCAGGTAAAGCCCGCCCAGGCTGACGGTGATCAGCCCGACGTGCAGTTGATAGGGCAGGAACAGCCGTTGCGCGGCCAGGTCGGCGGCCATCAGCAGCAGTGCGCCGGTGAGCGCCGCCATGGGCAGTGCCAGGCGCTGGCTGGGGCTTATGCGCCGGGCGATCTGTGGCGCCGCAAGGGCCACGAAACTGATGGGCCCGGCAATGGCGGTGGCGGCAGCGGTGAGCACCACGCCCAGCATCAGCAACACCAGGCGCGAACGCTCCACCGGCACGCCCAGGGCGCTGGCCGTGTCATCGCCCATTTCCAGCAGGCGCAGGCGCAGGCTCAGGGCCAGGCTGGCCACCAGTGCCACGGCAATGCACAGCAGCGCCGGCACGGCCTTGGCCCAGGTCATGCCGTTGAGGCTGCCAGCATTCCACAGGCCAGCCGACAACGTGGCTTCCAGCGAGCCATTGACCAGCACCCAGGTGTTGAATGACACCAGCAAGGCACGTACCCCCAGCGCCACGATGATCAGCCTCAAGGTGCTGATGCCATTGCACCAGGCCAGCCGATACACCGCCAGCGCTGTGATCAGGCCGCCGAGCAATGCGGCGGAGGCGGTCCCCAGCGTGTTGCCCGGAAACAGCACCAGCGCCACCAGCACGCCACTGTAGGCGCCCGTGTTGAAGCCCATGATATCGGGGCTGCCCAGGGGGTTGCGCATCAGTGACTGGAAGATCGCACCGCTGACCCCCAGTGCCGCGCCCAGCACCAGCGCGGTGGCCACCCTGGGCAGGCGCCATTGCAGCACGACCAGTTGCGTGCCCTGGGGGCCAGCGCCGCGCAACGCGTCCATGACCTGGCCCAGGCCCAGGGTCAGGCTGCCGCTGGCCAGGGCCCAGGTACCCAGCGCCAGGCACAGCAGGGCCAGCGCGGTCGCAGTCGTGACTGGGCGGTGCTCGCGCAGGGTGTTCATCACTGCCCTCCCAGGCGTTGGCGCCGGGCAAGGACAATCAGCACCGGCGCGCCAATGAAGGCGGTCATCACCGATACACGCATTTCGCTGACGGCGATCACCCGGCCCAGGCTGTCGGCCAGCAACAGCAGGGCAGGGGTCAGCAACAGAATGAAGGGCAATTGCCGGCCATGGCCGGGGCCCGCCAGCCAGCGCGCCAGGTGCGGCATCATCAGGCCCACGAAGGCGATCGGGCCGACCGCGGCGGTGGCCGAGCCACACAGCAGGGTAATGGCCAGCAACCCCAGCAACTGCGTGCGCAACACCCGCGTGCCGAGTGCCGCGGCCATGTCCAGGCCCATCCCCAGGCTGTCCAGGGCGCGGCTCAGGGCCAGGGCCAGCAGCACGCCGAGACCTATCGGCCACGCGGCAGCCTTGATGAGTTCAAGGTTGCGTACGTCCAGCGACCCGGCCTGCCAGTAGCGGACCTGGTCGAACACCAGCGGGTTGAGCAGGGTAATGCCCGAGCTGATGCCTTCCAGCACCGCCGTCAGGGCCACGCCCATCAGGGTCAGGCGCATGGGGCTGATACGCCCGCCACCGGTGAAGCCGCTGAGGGTCACCAGCAGGTTGGCCAGCAGCGCGCCGACCACCGCGCACACCACGTACTGGTCAGGGCCATTGACCCCCAGCCAGCTCATGCCTGCCACCAGGGCAAAGCTGGCGCCGGCATTGATGCCCAGAATGCCCGGGTCGGCCAGGGGGTTGCGGGTCAGGGTCTGCATCAGCGCCCCGGCTACCCCGAGCGCAGCGCCGGCCAGCAGCCCGGCCAGGGTACGGGGCAAGCGCGCGTCGGTGATGATGATGCAATCGGGGCTGGTGCAGTGGCCACCGAGGGCGTCGAACACCTGGGAGAGGGGCGCGTAGTGGGCGCCCACCTGCAGGCTGGCGAGAATGGCGGCCAACAAGGCCAGGGCGGCGGTCATCAACCGCAACGGGAAGCTCATGGCTGGCAGCGCCGGGTGGGTGCGAACATCATTTCTCGCCTGGCTGTGTATCGATACAAATACGAAGCATTCTTTTATGCACTCGATTAGCGAATGCTATCATGCGGGCCGCCCGATAGGTAGTGTGCCTATCGTGGCGCACTGCCCAATTGCCACGAGGGACCCATGGCTAGACCATCTGTATTTATCAACCTGAGCCTGCTCAAAAGTCACCCCGCATTTCGCGCGGTGTTCCTGGCGCGGCTGATCTCGCTGATTTCCCTGGGCCTCTTGGCCATCGCCATGCCGGTGCAGATCCAGGCCCTGACCCATTCGCCGATTCAGGTGGGGCTGGCGGTGACGCTGGCCGGCACCGGCATGTTCGTCGGCTTGATGCTGGGCGGCGTACTGGCTGACCGGCACGAGCGCCGTCGACTGATCCTGCTGGCGCGCTCCACCTGTGGCGTGGCCTTTGTGGGGCTGTGCCTCAACGCGCTGTTGCCGCAACCCTCGTTGCTGGCCATCTACGGCCTGGCGCTGTGGGACGGCTTTTTCGGCGCCATCGGCGTCACCGCACTGCTGGCCGCCACGCCTGCCCTGGTGGGCCGCGAGCACATGGTGCAGGCGGGGGCCATCAGCATGCTCACCGTGCGCCTTGGCTCGATCCTGTCGCCGCTGCTGGGCGGGCTGCTGATCGCCTTCGGTGGCGTGGCTTGGAACTACGGCCTGGCGGCCCTGGGCACGCTGGTCACCGTGCTGTTGTTACTGCGCTTGCCCAGCCTGCCGCCGCCACCGGTACCCCGTGAGCACCCGCTGCGCGCACTGGCCACCGGTATCGGCTTTCTGTTCCAGAACCGCGTGGTGGGTACCGTGGCGTTGATTGGGGGGTTGCTGACCCTGGCCAGCGCGGTGCGTGTGCTGTACCCGGCGCTGGGCAGCGACTGGCACCTGAACGCCATGCAACTGGGCTTCATGTATGCCGCCACGCCCCTGGGCGCGGCCATCGGTGCCATCACCAGTGGGCGCCTGGCGGCAACGCCGCGGCCTGGACAGCGGATGATCGCGAGCGCGGTCCTGGCCTTCGCTGCCATCGCCCTGTTCAGCGTGATGCCGGCGTTCTGGCTGGCGCTGCTGTGCCTGGCCGGTTTCGGCTACCTGAGTGCGGTGAATGCGCTGTTGCAGTACGCCCTGATCCAGGCCCAGACCCCCGACCACTTGCTGGGGCGGGTCAATGGCCTGTGGACCGCGCAGAACGTCAGCGGCGATGCGCTGGGCGCAGCGCTGCTGGGGGGCTTGGGCTCATGGTTGTTGCCGGCGCCCGCTGCCATGGCCTTCGGCCTGGCGGCGGTCGCCGTGGGGCTGGTGCTGGCGCTGACCATGCGCCAGCTGCGTCATGTTCAGTTCGACGCGGTGGCGGCTGGCGCCTGAGTGCCGGGCTTGCCGAACTGTGCCTGCAGGCGGTCCAGCAAGTGGCTGGCGCTGTAGTAGTCCAGGCGGAAGGTGTCGGCGCCCAGCGCGTATACGCGTTGGCTGCCCACGGCCGGCAGGTGGGCCAGCAGGGTGTTGCCCAGCACGGCCTGGGTGTCGGCCGGCTCGGCGGCGAACATCAGGAAGGTCTGCCCGGTCAGCGCATCCGCCATGTGCTCGCCGCCGGCCTGGATGATGTCCTTGCGCTTGCCCATGGTCTGGTTGCTGGCCACGGCCGGTGACGGGCTGGCCAACTGGAAGCCCAGTTGTTCCAGCAGTTGGCCTTGGGACGATTCACGGGTCCACACGTTGGCCTGGCGCGCTGCCGGGTTGTAGACGAACGCCGATACCGGCTGGGGCGGCAGGGTCAGGTCCTTGCGCACCTGGGCCTGGCGGTCGGCGAAGGCCTTGATCAGTGCCTGGGCCTGGCCTTCATGGCCAGTCGCCTGGCCCAGCAGTCGCTCCACGTCTTGCCAACTCTTGTCGTCATAGTTGACCACCAGGGTCGGGGCGATGGCCGACAGCTGGTCATACAGCGCCATGGCCGAGTCGCCACCGGTGGCACTGATCAGGATCAGGTCGGGTGCGGCCATGGCCACCGATTCGGCATTGGCCTCGCCGATGTACAGGCGCTGTACATTGCGCGCCTTGGCGATGGCGCCCCATTGGCGCAGGTAACCCTGGTCGTCGGCGACGCGGTTGTTGGGCACGGTGGCGCCGCTGGCCACCACGGGAGCATCAATGGCCAGCAACGCGCCGGTCAGGGTCACGCTGGTGGACACAATGCGCTTGGGCGCATGGTCCAGGACCACGCTGCCGTGTTCACCGCTGACGGTGCGTGGCCAGCTGGCGTCGGCCTGGGCCAGCAACGGGAGGCAGGCGGCCAACAGGCACAGGCCGGCGCGCAGGGAAGGGAAGGGCAGGCGAAGGGTCATGGCAGGTAACGTCCCTGAGAGAGAATAATTCCCATTTTTATCAATGGGCTGCAGGTCTGCAAGCAGAAGTGTGTGTGAGCCGGTAACATTAATGATACATATTTGCAGTGAGCTGGGCATTGCCCAGGGGACCGGGCGCGGTCTGGGAAGGGATCACTGCACCTTGGCGAGAGCATGACGATGCAGCGGCACCCGGTCCCGCAGGGCCATGAGGGGCGCCTGTGGCACATTGACAGTGACTGTACCAACGCTGAAGCGCTGAGGAATGGCCATTTGCCTGCGGGCGACGTCGCGTTGACAAGTGGAATCGCTATCCATAACCTGAACATTATTGATAGCAATTCTCATTCATTTACATGAGGCGACGTCATGACGACACACCAAAAGGAACACGAGCGATACCGCACTGCTGACACCAGCGCCCAGCCGGCTCAATTCCTTTTCCGCACTGGCCCGCGCAGCCTGCGTGCCCAGGGCATCTTCACCCGCATCACCACCCCCGCCGGCAATGGTGGCGTCAGCTCCAGCACTTTCCTGGCCGAAGTGGGCGCCGCCCTTGAGCAAGCGCGTCGCGCCGGTATCGACAACCCCATCGTGATGGGCGCCATTCCTTTCGACACCCATCAGCCCTCGTGCCTGTACGTACCCCGTGAACATTCATGGAGCGAAGCGCCGCTGGCAGACGCTGGCCAGGGCCAGGCCCATCGCCCCCAGGTGCATGCCCAGCGCAGCATTCCCGATGAAGCCGGCTTCAAGGCGGCGGTTACCCAGGCCATCGCCAACTTCCGCACCAGCAGCATTCGCAAGGCGGTGCTGTCACGCCAGCTGGAAGTACAGTTGGCCGAGCCGGCCGATGTCGAGCAGATCCTCGCCAACCTGGCCGCGCAGAACCGCTCCGGCTATCACTTCCGGGTGCCCATGGCCGACGGCGGCGAACTGATCGGGGTCAGCCCTGAGTTGTTGGTGCGCAAGCAGGGCGATCAGGTGTTCACCAACCCGCTGGCCGGCTCGGCCAAGCGCCGTGCCGATGCCACCGAAGACCGTGAAGTGGGTGAGGCTCTGCTGGTGTCCGAGAAAGACCAGTACGAACACCGCCTGGTGATCGACGACATTCGCCACGTGCTTGAGCCTGTGTGCCGCGCACTGGACGTGCCCGCGGGCCCGTCGCTGTTGAGCACGGCAGCCATGTGGCACCTGTCCACGGCCTTGGAAGGCACGCTGCGTGACCCGCAGACGTCCGTGCTGCAACTGGCTTGCCAGATACACCCCACACCCGCCGTGTGCGGCGCCCCGACGCAATTGGCGCGCAAGCTCATCGACCTGTGCGAACCCGCCGACCGTGGTCTGTTCGCCGGGATGGTCGGTTGGTGCGACAGCCATGGCAACGGTGAATGGGTAGTGACCATTCGCTGCGGTACGGTGCACCACGACCGTATTCGCCTGTTCGCCGGCGCTGGCATTGTCGAGGCTTCGTGCCCCGAGTCGGAATGGAAGGAAACCCAGGCCAAGCTTGGCACCATGCTGGCCGCCTGTGGCCTTGACGCCAAGGTAGGTGCCTGATGAGTATCGCTTTCACTGCCTGGCCCGATGACCTGGCGGCCCATTACCGCGCCCAGGGCTACTGGCTCGACCGCCCGATGACCGACATCCTCGCTGACCAGGTGCAGGCGCGTCCCGAGGCCCCGGCGATCATCTGCGGCGAACGCACCCTGAGTTACGCCGAGCTGGACCGCCAGTCCAGCCACCTGGCCGCGCACCTGCACTCGGCCGGCCTGCGCCGTCATGACACGGCCCTGGTGCAACTGCCCAACGTCGCCGAGTTCTACGTCAGCTTCTTTGCCCTGTTGAAGCTGGGCGTAGTGCCGGTCAACGCATTGTTCAGCCATCAGCGCCAGGAGATGCTGGCCTATGCCCGGCAGATCCAGCCGCGCCTGTTGATCGCCTCCCGCCGCCATGGCCTGTTCGCCAATGAGAACTTCCTGGCTGAACTGCGTGATGTTGCACCGACGTTGGCCACCGTGGTGCTGGACGGCGAAGCGGGCGCCAATGTGCTGAGCCTGCAGGACTGCCTGCAACCGCGCCCCGTGCCCTTCGGCGCTACGCCGACCGCGGGCGGTGAGGTGGCTTTCTTCCAACTGTCCGGTGGCAGCACCGGCACCCCGAAGCTGATCCCCCGTACCCACAACGATTACTACTACAGCCTGCGGCGCAGCGTCGAACTGTGCGGGCTGACCCCGGCCACGCGGTTCCTGTGCGCGTTGCCGGCGCCCCACAACTACACCATGAGCTCCCCTGGCGCCCTGGGCGTGTTCATCGCCGGTGGCTGCGTGGTGATGGCCGCCGACCCTGAGCCGCTCAATTGCTTCGCGCTGATCGAGCGCCACGCCATTGACTGGGTACCCCTGGTACCGCCGGCCGTGGCCTTGTGGCTGCGCGCCGCGCCGGAACATCGCCAGCGCCTGGCGAGCCTGAAGGTGCTGCAAGTGGGCGGTGCGAACTTCTCCGAAGCCTTGGCGCGCCGGGTGCCCGAAGAACTGGGCTGCCGGCTGCAACAGGTGTTCGGCATGGCCGAGGGGCTGGTCAACTACACCCGTCTGGACGACGACAGCGACCGGGTGTTCACCACCCAGGGCTGCCCGATGAGCGCCGACGACGAGATCCGCGTGCTGGATGAAGAGGGCCGTGCCGTGCCCTTGGGTGAGCCGGGCATGCTCGCCACCCGTGGCCCCTACACCTTCCGTGGCTACTACCTGGCCCCCGAGCAGAACGCCCAGGTGTTCGATGCCGAAGGTTTCTACTACTCCGGTGACGTGGTTCAGCAGGACGCCGACGGTTACCTGAAAGTGGTAGGGCGGGTGAAAGACGTGATCAACCGCGGCGGTGAAAAGATCGCCGCCGAAGAAGTCGAGAACCTGCTGCTGCACCACCCGGCCGTCACCCACGTGGCCCTGGTGGCCATCCCTGACGAATTGATGGGCGAGAAAAGCTGCGCCTGTGTGGTGGCCAGCGACGCCGCGCTGAAACCGTCGGACCTGCGCAAATACCTGCGTGCCCAGGGCGTGGCTGACTACAAGCTGCCCGACCGCTTCCAGTTCATGGCCGAGCTGCCGCTGACGGCCGTGGGCAAGATCAACAAAAAGCAACTGCGCGACACCTTGCGCACTGCCTTCACCCACGCATAAGGCTTTTCCATGGCTATCCCGAAACTCGCCAGCTACCCCATGCCCACCCCGGACAGCTTCCCGGCCAACAAGGTGTCCTGGAACCTGGACCCTTCCCGCGCCGTGCTGCTGATCCACGACATGCAGGAATACTTCCTGGATTTCTACGGTGAAGGCAGCCCGCTGGTCAAACAGCTGGTGGACAACATCGTCGCCCTGCGTGCCTGGTGCCACGCCCATGGCGTGCCCGTGGTGTACACGGCCCAGCCGTCCGAACAGAGCCCCCAGGACCGCGCGCTGCTCAACGACATGTGGGGCCCCGGCCTGACCACCGCCAGCCGCCAGGTACAGCAAGTGGTAGCACCGCTGCGCCCCGAGCCCCAGGACACCGTGCTGGTGAAATGGCGCTATAGCGCCTTCATCCGCTCGCCCCTGGAGCAAATGATCAAGGAAGGTGGCCGCGACCAGTTGATCGTCTGCGGCGTATACGCCCATATCGGCTGCATGGTCAGCGCCACCGAAGCCTTCATGCGTGATATCCAGCCATTCTTCGTCGGTGATGCCCTGGCAGACTTCTCTGAAGAAGAACACCGCATGGCCCTGCGCTACGTGGCCACCCGCAGCGGTTACGTGATCGCCAACCAGGCCATCATCGGCGCTTCGGCCAAGGCACCGTTGGACCTGGCATGGCTGCTGGCCCAGGTCCAGCCGTTCCTGGACGCCGACGACGGCGAGCCTGAGCCGGACGACAACCTGATGGACTTCGGCCTGGACTCGGTGCAGGTCATGACCCTGATCGGCAACTGGCAGCGCGAAGGCCTGGACGTCAGCTTCGCCGACCTGGCCGCCAAGCCAACGCTGGCTGGCTGGCTGGCCGCGCTGTCGAGCAAACGCTGATCCCTTTTTTCAGCCGCCCGGGCAGGGCGGCCTTTGGCGAGTTTTATTCATGAGTATGCTGGATTTCAGCAACAAATGCGTGTGGGTCACCGGTGCCGGGCAAGGTATCGGTTTGCAGGTGGCCTTGCGCTTCCAGGCCGCGGGTGCCGAAGTGCTCGGTTTCGACCGTGCCTTCAATGAAGCCGAGTACCCGTTCAAGACTGTGCAACTGGACGTTACCGACGCCCACGCCGTCGAGCAGGTCTGCCAGGAAATCCTCGGCCAGCATCCGCGTATCGACGTGCTGGTCAATGGCGCGGGCGTACTGCGCCTGGGCAACAGTGACGAGCTGTCGGTCGCCGATTGGCAGGCCTGCTTCGACGTCAACGTCTCGGGCCCGTTCTACCTGTTCCGCCAACTGGTGCCGGTGTTCAAGGCCCAGGGCAAGGGCGCGGTGGTCAGCATCGCGTCCAACGCCGCGCACGTACCGCGCATGCAGATGGCCGCGTACTGCGCGTCCAAGGCGGCCATGGTGTCGTTGAACAACTGCATTGGCCTGGAGCTGTCGGCCTACGGTGTGCGCTGCAATCTGGTATCGCCGGGCTCCACCGACACCCCGATGCTGCGCGACATGGTCGGCGGCCCTCAGGGTTTCGACCGCCTGGTCGCCGGCTTGCCGGAGCATCACAAACTCGGCATCCCCCTGCGCAAGATCGCCACCGCGGATGAAATCGCCAACGTGGTGCTGTTCCTGGCCTCGGACCTGGCCAGCCATGTGACCATGCAGGACCTGGTAGTCGACGGCGGCGCTACCTTGGCGGCGTGACCCACCCGCGGACCAGGTCGCGTCCCAGGCGCTGCGTTGCATCAGGCACACCGCGTGCATTCCGGCGCGGCCAGGTCCGCTACCGCTGGCTTACTTGGGCTGCTTGGCCAGCCAGGCTTTCATCTGCGCGATCTCGGCATCCTGGGCCTTGATGATGCCTTCGGCGAGCTTGCGGATTTCCGGGTCCTTGCCGTACTTCAGTTCAGTCTTGGCCATGTCTACCGCGCCCTGGTGGTGCGGCAGCATGCCTTGCACGAACAGCACGTCGGGGTTGTCGCTGGTGCTGCCCATGTTCATGTCAGCGGACATGCCGTGGGCGGCATGCTGGTATTCGGCTTTCATGGCCTCGGTGGTGTCGGCGGCGTAGGCGGCGCTGCACAGGCCAGCGGCCAGGATGAAGCTCAAGAGTCGGGTCATGGAAGTGCTCCTGCTGGTAAAAGGGTAAAGGGTAGACCTTGCCACAAGGGGAAGGTCAAGGTGCCACAGGTTTTTTGACTTCCCGGAACGCGCGGCCTGATGCACCGCGACAAGCGGCACAAACGGCCCCGCGTGATGTCGCAAGAGTACCCCTGTGATCACGGCCCCGACGAGTAGCGAACCATGAGCATCCCCGACGAAGACCGCCAGCAACTGCAACTGGCAAAGAACCTGCTGGAGAACCCCGGCTTCGTGGCCAAGGTGACCAACGTCATCGGCATGCCCATCGAGGGCGCGTTGGCGCGCCTGCCCAGAAGCCTGACCTCGCGCATCGCCGGCATTACCCAGTCAGCGTTGCTCAAGGCAGTGGAAGCGGCGGTCTTCACCCTCAAGGACGCGCCGGGGGTGGCAGCCTCGAACCGCTGGCACAAGGCAGGGATCGCAGTCAGTGGCGGGGTAGGGGGCTTCTTCGGCTTCACCGGGCTGGGGGTGGAATTGCCCCTGTCGACCTCGATCATGCTGCGCTCCATTGCCGATATCGCCCGCGCCCATGGTGAACATGTGGACACCGACGAAGCCAAGAGGGCCTGCCTGGCGGTGTTCGCCCTGGGCGGGCGGTCCGCCGGCGATGACGACTCCGAAACCGGCTACTATGCCGTGCGCGCCGCCTTGGCCAAATCGCTGTCCGACGGCTCCATCGTCAAGCTGGTGGCCGCCATCGCCCAGCGTTTCAGTGTGCAGGTCAGCGAGAAAGCCGCGGCCCAGGCCATACCGGCGATTGGCGCGGTGGGTGGAGCGCTGATCAATTTGGCCTTCATCGACCATTTCCAGGACATGGCCCGTGGGCATTTCATCGTCCGCCAACTGGAACGGCGCCATGGCCAGGCGGCGGTGCAGCAGCTTTACCAGGCGCTGCCCCAGCGCGGGTGAGGCGGGTTATTCACGCAGTGCCCGCGGGCTGACGCCCAGGCGTTGGCGGAACAGCGTAGCCATGTGCGCCTGGGAAGCGAAGCCGCAGGCAGGGGCGATGTCGGCCAGGCGCTCGCGCGAACCGCATACCAGCGCCCTGGCCCGGGCCAGGCGGCGGTCGATCAGGTAACTGTGCGGGCTACTGCCGGTGGCCTGCTTGAACGCACGCATGAAATGCCCCTCGGACAGCCCCAGCAGCGCGGCCATGGCCTGCACGCTGAGCGCACCGTCGAGCCCGGCGTCGATGAAATCGTCAAGCATCGCCAGGCGTCGGCTGGTCATGGAGCCACCCTCGGTACCCGGTGCTCCTTGCCCAGCGCTCGCCCGTTGTGCCAACTGCAGCGCCCAGCCTTCCCAGTCGGCGTCTGCCGCGCCCTGCAGCAACGCGCTGCGCAAGCGTCGGGCCAAGTTCATGGCCGCGCGGTCGACTCGGTTGTTGTAAGCCTGCTCACCCCGCAGCGGCAGGCCATCCACGCGGGTCAGGCGCAGGTATTCGCCGCCATGGGCCGAAGCGGAATACACGTCGCACCCCGCTGGCACGAACGCCAGGCCATTGGCAGTGGCCTGGAAGGGCACTACCCGGTCACTGCCAATGGCATGCACCCCGCGCTGGCTATCGAAGGCGAAGCCGATCGCTGCTTCGCTGGCCACGTAGCGGGCTTCATACGGCGCCCCAGGCAGCAATTCGATCGCCCACGGCCCGGCCTCGGCGCGGCGAACCGGTTCGGTGGCAGGTGGCAGGTGCGCTGAGTGATCCATGCCCACCATGGTACGCAATCACGGTGGTCAACGTCAGGTCGGTTTTCTGAAAGCCCAGGCCGCCTGCTGCTCCCTAGACTGAGCGAAAACCCAGGAGACCGCACCATGCATGGCTTGACCCGCGACGACCTCGACAACGCTGCCCGCCAGGTGTACCAGGTGATGCCGGCCACGCCCCAGTATGCCTGGCCACTGCTGGCTGAACGCCTGGGCTGCACGGTGTGGGTCAAGCACGAGAACCATACCCCCACCGGTGCGTTCAAGGTGCGCGGTGGCATCACGTTCCTGCACTGGCTGGTCCAGACCCACCCGCAGCTTCGCGGTATCGTGTCCGCCACCCGTGGCAACCACGGCCAGAGCCTGGCGCTGGCGGCGCGGGCCCATGCTGTGAGGGCGCTGATCGTGGTACCGCTGGGCAACTCGCGGGAAAAGAACGCCGCCATGCGCGCCTTCGGCGCCGAGCTGGTGGAGCACGGCCGCGACTTCGACGAAGCCCGTGAGGAAGCCGCGCGCCTGGCGCGGGAACAAGGGCTGTATCTGGTGCCACCGTACCACCCGGAACTGGTCAAAGGCGTGGCCAGCTACGCGTTGGAACTGTTCAGCGCAGTGCCCGACCTGGATGCCGTCTACGTGCCCATGGGCTGTGGTTCGGGAGTGTGCGCGGTCATCGCCGCCCGCGATGCGCTGGGTTTGAGCACCCAGGTGATCGGTGTGGTGGCCGAGCGGGCGCCAGCAGCGAAGTGGTCCTTCGACAGCGGCCGGTTACAGGAGAGCGCCACGGCCGATACCCTGGCCGATGGCATGGCGGTGCGCCGGCCCGTGTCCGAGGCGTTCGAGGTGTATGCCCAAGGCGCGGCGCGCATCGTCGCGGTCAGCGAGGCGCAGATCGCCGAGGCCATGGCGGTGTACTACACCGACACCCACAACCTGGCGGAAGGTGCGGGCGCCGGCGCCCTGGCGGCGTTGATGCAAGAGCGTGACGCCATGGCCGGGAAACGGGTGGCTGTGGTGCTCAGTGGCGGGAATGTCGATTGGCAGGTGTATACCCAGGCGGTTGGGGGACGCTGAACATCGGCAACCCCGTATTTCATCTCACGGCCATAACCGATACGCTTACCCCTCGCTGCTTGCCCACGCAAGCGCCGTGTTCACCATGGGCGCGCCGTGCGCGCCCTGCACCGGGTAAGAAGGAGCCAGGCGATGCCATCCCCACCATTCTTGGATTTCAACGAGGCACTTGCAGCCGGGCAGATCGTCGCGGTTCCCCTGGAGAAGTCCTACAGGCTGGTCAACCACGGCCCCACCGTTCTGGTGTCTGCCCGCCATGACGGGGTCGAGAATGTCATGGCAGCCGCCTGGGCCTGTGGCCTGGATTTCAGCCCGCCCAAAGTCACCGTGGTCATCGACAAGATAGCCGCCACCCGCGCTCTGATCACTGCCAGCGGCTATTTCGCCCTGCAGGTGCCGAACGTTGCCCAGTTGCAGTTGACCTACGACCTGGGCACCACCAGCCTTGCCGACGACGCCGACAAACTCGCCCACGCCGGCGCCCAGCTGTTTGATGCCCCGGGCCATGACGTGCCGCTGGTCCAGGGCTGCTCGGCGTGGCTGGTGTGCCGTCGTATTCCCGAGGCGCATATCGAAGACGCCTACGACCTGTTCGTGGGTGAAGTCGTGGGGGCGTGGGCCAACCCGCAGGTGTTCGAGGATGGGCATTGGCATTTTGACCGCGCGCAGCCGGCCCTCAGAAGCCTGCATTACATCGCAGGTGGGCAGTTTTATGCGATTGGTGAGGCGCTGACGGCGCAGGTGAAGTAGCGCGCCATCGGCCAGGCTGGGGAGGCGCCGGGGTTATAGGCGCGTCCCCAGGTGGGGTTCACATTGAAGCGGCCTTCAGCAGGTAAGCGCTCTGCTCCTCTTCTGCTGCCAATGCCTGGCGAGTGTGTTCTGGCCGCACCATGCGCAACCCCATCAACCCTGCGGCGACAATGGCGATGCCGAAGCCGGCAAGGGACATCTCGAACCCCCGCACGATGTCGCCGTTGAAATGCGCCACCATCTGCCCGACGATCCAGGGCGCAAGGATGCCCGCGCTCGTCGAGACGCCCAAGTGAATAGCCAACATCGAGCCACGTTTCTGCGGCGGTGCGATGTGAGCCACAATGGCATTGCTGAACGTCGGCAGGATATTGATCAGCACCCCGCCCAGGCAATAGATGGCAATGCTGGATGCCCGGCTGCCGTGATGGAGGACAAGCACCATGTAAGCCACGCCTGCCAGCACTGACGCCACCATCGGGATCGCGACCATGGTGGCTTGAAGGGAGGCACCCCGCAGGGCGGCGCGCCGGGCCAGCAATGAGACAACGATGTTCACCACCAGGATGAGGCTGGTCGCCACCACCGCAAGGTAGCCATTCTCCAACGGGGTGAGCCCATAGCCCTTCTGCATGTACACCGGGATCCAGCTGTAGGCGAGGGCATTGGGCAAGTACCCCAGGAAGCCCAGCAACGTGATCCACACATAGGTACGGTTCAGCAGCAAACGGCGATAGTCGCCTTCCCTGTGCGGGGCCTGCTCGATGGCTGTGCCCCGGTTGCCCTCTGCACCGAACACCATCCATGCTGCCATCCAGATGACGCTTGCGCCGGCCAGCATGAAGTACGCGCCGCGCCAGCCGACCCAGTTGATGGCCAGTGGTAAGCCAATGCCACCTGCCAGCGCCCCGAGCATGATCGCCACCTGGATCAGAGAGGAGGGCACAACCCGGTTCTGCGCATCGAACCATTTGAAACAGGCGTGCTGGGTGACGGCAGTCGCAGGGCCGGTCCCTGCACCCAGGAGCAGGCGCCCGATGACCAGCGCCACCAGCGTCTGGCTGAGCCCCGTGAGCACCTGGGAGGCCATCCAGACAATAGCCATCGCCACCAGGATCCAGCGGGTGGCAATTCGATTCGCCAGAAACCCTACCAATACCCCGCTGATGGAGTACAGACAGTAGAAGGAGCTGCCGATCAACCCAAAGGTAACGGGGCTCAGCTGCAGCTCATCGATGATTTTGGGGCCAGCGAACGCGAAGATGGTTTTATCGACAATGCTCAGCATCATGACCAGCATGAGAAGCACCACCACAACGGAGCGGCGAACAGGGCGCATGAGTCGTTCCTTATCGTGCAGCCAATGACGTTTCTACAAGCTGTGCCCACAGGGTTGCACCGTAGGCGATGGCTTGATCGTTGAAATCAAACCCAGGGTTGTGCACCGAGCAGCCATGGGCCCCTTGTGTGCCATTACCCAGTGCGATGTAGCACCCGGGGCGCTCCTGGAGCATCCAGGCGAAATCTTCGCTCCCCAGGAAACCACTGGGCACGCGCGTCATGATCTGCTCGGCGCCGAATACGTCCCGGGCGACATCAAGCAGGCGCTGTGTGGCCGCCCCGTCATTCATCAGCACCGGTACCAGCCGTTCGTAGTCGATATGGCCTTTTACGCGGTGCGCCGCAGCGACGCCATGGACGGTTTCGCCGATGCGTTGCTCAAGCAGGTCACGGATTTCAGGCTTCGTAGCTCGCACACTCAGGCGCAGCAGTGCTTCGTCCGGAATCACGTTAGGGGCTTCGCCCGCCTGGATGGCGCCCACGGTGATCACGGCAACCTCACTGGCAGGCACATTTCGCGAGACGATGCTTTGCAGCGCACCCACCAGCGCGGCCGCCGCAACGATGGGGTCACGCGTCTTGTGCGGCATGGCGCCATGCCCGCCTTCCCCGGTGAGCGTGATGGTCACGCGGTCCGAAGACGCGGTCAGTGCCCCCTCGCAAATGAGCACATGCCCCAATGGAAGTCCCGGTGCTGTGTGCAGGGCGAACAACGTTTCACAGGGGAAACGATCCAGCAACCCATCGTCCAGCATGGCGCGTGCACCACCCATCAGTTCTTCGGCAGGTTGAAAGATGAGGTTGAGGGTGCCGTTGAACTGACCGTGCTGTGCCAGGTACTTGGCTGCGCAGAGCAGGGTTGCGGTATGCCCGTCATGGCCACAGGCGTGCATTTTTCCTGTGGCGATGCTGCGGTAGCCACAGGTCCCGACTTCATTGATAGGGAGTGCATCCATGTCCGCACGGATGCCGATGGCTGGGGTGGCGCTACCCTTGCGCAGCACCCCTACGACGCCAGTACCGCCAACGCCGCGGTGTACCTCAAAGCCCCATTGCGACAGCAGTTCCGCCACTGTTGAACTGGTGCGCTGTTCCTCGAAACCCAACTCGGGGTGTTGGTGGATGTCCTGGCGAATTCTGGCGAATTCGTCCTGCCAGGCCACGATTTCCGGAATCAGTTTTGCTGGGCTACCCATTGGTCTATCTCCCTGGTTCTGAAGGTAGGCCAGCATGCGGGTTGGGCGTCGGGCTGAGTAATGGTCAATGTTGATTCTGATAGGGGCTGGTTATCAGGCCCCCTTGGAGCGATAAGCCCAGATCAGGTCTTCGACCAGGCTACGTACAGGAGGCGACATCAAGGACGATGGCCGCGAAACTACCGAAATATCCGTGGTTGGAATGTGGTCGTCCAGTTGCAACGGCACCATGTTCTTTCGTATCACGGAAAGATTAAAGGCCCGGTGCGACCACAAGCTCACGGCGTCCAGCGACATCGCCAACTCGGCATACAAAAGCAGGGACGAGCACTCGATGATACGTGCGGGCACGTTGAGTTCACTCTTGCGGAACATGTCCGACGCAACCGACGCATCGATAGGGTCAGGGAGAATCCATTCCTCATCCAGCAGCTCGCTCAACCGCCTGGCGCTGGCTTTCGGATGGCCATCCCGGACGGCGACGGTCATTTCCTGATGGTAAAGATGATGCCAATCGAAGCCTTCCAGCGCTCGGTTCGGCGGCTGGCTGGTCAGGGCGATATCAAGGGTACCCTGGCGCATGCCGGTCATCAGTTGCGCGGGTCGCAGTTCGGTGATCTGCAGATTGACGGTGGGATGACGGCGGCGATACTGCTGGATGCACCTGACGAACTCCTGGGTGGGCGTTACCGGTGCAACCCCGATCGACACACGCCCGCCTAACGCGTCTTTCAGGAAGCTGATTTCCTCTCTCGCCTTGCGGGTTTCCCCTACGATCAGGCGAGCGCGGTCTACCAGACGTTCTCCGTAAGCCGTGACAGTGATGCCACGATTGGAGCGCACCAGAAGGGGGACGCCCAAATCCTCTTCCAGGTCCTTGATGCTTTTGGACAGGGCAGGTTGCGAAATATGCACCACCTTTGCAGCTTCGTGAATACTGCCGCTCTCTGCTATTGCCAGTAATGCTCGTAACTGGTGAAGCTTCATGTAGAAAATCCTTCCTTGTTCAACGCTTGACTCAGTTGTAACTGAAGCAGCATTAGTGCCAACCAGTGATCGCCGTTGGATATCGCGATCACGATTGGTTTTCGCCGCCCCCCGATAACCGGCGTCTATTATGATCGTTTTTTTTAAATTGGCTCTGGGGACTGGATCTTTATAGTGGGCAGCCGGGTTATGTCGAATGCTGCCGCGCCCACTAAAACAATAATTAAGATGTCTGCGGAGAATGCTGCCCAGGCCAGGCAACCTCCGCTTTTATCTGCCCTCATGCGTTTAATCCAATGCAGTAGGAGCGGTAATGAGGAAGCTGATAGCTGTTGTTTTTCCTACCCTGTGTTTTTCAGCTGCACACGCTGCTGAGGATGTTGAAAAAGACTTTGTCGAGGATACGCACCTGACGCTGGATCTTCGCAACTTTTATGCTGAACAACGGACGCTTGAAGGCAGTTCACTGAGCATTGCCAAAGGCACCGGAAAAGAGCTCACCAGTCGGCGTACTACTTGGGTACAGGGCGCGATGCTCAACCTGGTCACCGGGTGGACGCCGGGACTGGTAGCCGTTGGCTTTGACGCTTCTTTCTTTGGCGCAACACTGCTGGAACGGGGTAAAGGTCGTATCGCGGGTGGCGGCGATCGAGTTCCCGTGCAGAACGATGGTACGCCGGTCGATGACTGGGGCCATCTCGGGGTGGCTGATGCCCGGGTGCGTGTGAAGGGTACTGAGCTCAAAGCAGGGCGATTCAGCCTCAATACGCCCGTGCTCTGGCCCAAGGACAACAGGGCTATTCCCCCCACGTTTCAAGGCGTTCACCTCAAGAGCACTGACATCCCCGGCATGAACGCGCAGGTAGCCTGGTTCGATCGAGTGCTGGGGCGAACCAGCTCCAACGCGGACCGGTTTGTCAGTACCTACGGTAATCCCAAGTACCATGGGGATAGCCTGTTCATTGCCGGCGTCGATACATTGCCCTGGCACAGCGTCACGGGCAGTTTATATTTCAACCGCTATGAAAATGCATGGGACCGATACCATGCGGGACTGACTTCGGTTGGCAAATTCGGTGCATGGGGCTCGCAAACCAAGCTCGCGTACTACAGCACGCACGATCAGGGCAGTCGCCAGTTGGGCTATATCGACAACAGCTCTGCCAGTATCTCGCAAACGCTCACATTTGGCCCCCACTTGATCAGTGCGGGCTATCAGCAAGTGTTTGGAAACGAGTTTTTCGATTATCCGCAAGAAACAGTCGGCAACTACAACCCTGTACAGTACTAC
The DNA here is from genome assembly GCF_029623465.1 of Pseudomonas sp. RIT-To-2. NCBI lineage: Bacteria > Pseudomonadati > Pseudomonadota > Gammaproteobacteria > Pseudomonadales > Pseudomonadaceae > Pseudomonas > Pseudomonas sp. RIT-To-2. The sequence goes on from NZ_JAPYKM010000025.1 coordinate 57,875, forward strand.
TCCGATTTCAACGGCCCGAACGAAAAGGCAGCCATGATTCGGTACGGTTTGGATATGGCGCCATTCGGGGCTCCAGGGCTTGGGTTTACGACCTGGTATGCCAAGGGTTGGGACATTGATGGCACGCATTACGATGGTGATCGCAACGGGGCGCACTTGGGGTATGGGGTCCGTAGCCTGGACGGCGCCAGTCATTGGGAGGTTGGCATGGGCGTGAAATATGTCGTCCAGTTCGGAGCGCTCAAAAACGTTACGCTACGCCCCGCCTGGTATCACCACCGGGCCAGGGGAGGGCAGGTGGACGGCAACTATGATGAATGGCGTCTGGTGACCACCGTACCCATCAAGCTCTTCTAGGCTCTGTATGAAATGCATCCCAACTCGGCCATGCTGCGTTGAAAACTTACATTCCGTACTCCGTTTAGGCTGATTTTATTGTCGATTCGAGCAACCCCCTCTCTCTGCAACACGAGGTTACAACTATGCGGAATAGCACCGCCTCGTCGAAATAGGCAATAACGCGCTCTTTATGGGCAATCGCTTTCGCCTTTCCGGATGCATACTCAAGGTCATAGTCGCGGCTGTCGCGCCCGACCGGCATGTGGCTCGGCACCGCGCGGGCCCGGGGTCGCTTGCCCGCATCAATGCCCCGATTGGCCTGAGTCTGGGGAGTAAAGCCGCCGCTGCAAACGCCTAGCCCCTCATGGCCGATATAGTCCGCGTCAGCAATGGAGTAAACCGTGGCCCACTTTAAGGTTGCATCCAACGAAGTCTCTCTGGCTCAGAGCACCTCGGGTGCGCTGATTGGCACCAATACTCGCAAGCTCGCCGATGCAGTGAGCCAATTTGCGCGAACCGATGGTGATGTCGAGACGGCGATTCCTGGCCTGAGCCTGCATCGGCGCCATAAGCAGACCTTGCCGCTGCATTGCATTTACGGCTTGGGGGTGGGGTTGACCCTGCAAGGGCGCAAGCAGGTGGTTGTCGGGGAAGAAGTAGTGACTTACTCACCTGGCCAGTCGATGGTGACGAGCGTTGATCTTCCGGTGATTTCGAATGTAATCCAGGCCAGCGTTGCCCAGCCGTTTCTCGGAATGATGCTGACGTTCGATAGCCGCACGGTTGTACAGATTGCTGAGCGTCTCCAACTTTCGCAACGAATCAAGGATGACGGGTTCAAACCTGTGACCGTGAATGACCTGGATGCCGGCGTGCTAGGAGCGCTCGAGCGCCTGGTCGCACTGCTCGACGAGCCAGCGTTGATCAATTCAATTGCACCGTTGGTCACGGAAGAAATCATCATCAGGCTGCTGCTGGGTGCGCATGGGCCGCAAATGCTTCACGTCGTCAGCGTCGGTTCCCCCAGCCAGCACATTGCCAAAGCGATTGCCTGGCTTAAGCTTAATTTCTGCCAGACGTTGCGTATGGACGATCTCGCTGCCACGGCCCACATGAGTCCTTCGACTTTTCGTCAGCATTTTCGCTCGGTGACGGGCATGAGCCCTTTGCAGTATCAGAAGCAACTTCGCTTGCAAGCGGCGCGGCAGTTGATGCTGAGCGAGAAGGTCGATGCCAGCAGTGCGGGAGGGCTGGTGGGGTATGAAAGCTCGTCCCAATTCAGCCGTGAATACAGCCGTCTCTTCGGCGAGCCGCCGCAACGGGATATCAAGCGAATGCGTTTGCAGTAGAAAACACGCTGACGACGGCTTTCGGGTTGGATGTCAGTGCAAGTTGGCAGCTTGAAAAAACGGGCGAGGTCAGGGGCCAGACGTGCTTCTCGACATGAACCGCCCTATGGATGTCAGCACCGTGATCTGAACCATAAGAAGCCAATGAGGACCCTACCATGACCGAACCGACCGGAAAAAACAGTCCAGACTCAGACAGCCCTGGTCAACTGTTCACCGAGCTGACAACCCCTTCGCGCCGTCATTTTCTTCGAACCATCGGCATTTCCGGTATGGCCGCCGCTACCGCGCCGGTATGGGCCCAGGCGGCCCAGTTGGAAGCGCCTGTCGATGACAGCGAAAAGCCGCTGGCCAAGGGCGAGCAGCGCATTACGTTGAAGGTGAACGGGCAGCCGCACACGCTGAATGTTCCTGGCAATGCAGTTCTGTTGGACGTGCTGAGGGATCGGCTCAAGCTGACGGGCACCAAGAAAGGCTGTGACCATGGCCAATGTGGCGCCTGCACATTGCACATCAACGGCATTGCGGTGAACAGCTGCCTCTCGCTGGCCGCCATGCATCAGGGGGATGAGATCACCACCATCGAAGGCCTTGAGCACGATGGGCAACTGCACCCTATCCAGGAAGCCTTTTGGGCCCACGATGCATTTCAGTGCGGTTATTGCACTTCCGGTCAAATGATGACAGCCGCCGCGATCATCAAAGACCCGAACATCGGTGCCGATGATGCCAGCGTGCGGGAGGCCATGAGCGGGAACATCTGCCGTTGTGGGGCCTACAAGAACATCCTTGCCGCTGTGCAGGATGCCCGAAGCAAAATACAAGGAGCCAGCTGATGAGAGCCTTGGAATATACTCGCGCTACCAGCACTGAGCAGGCGATTTCGACGCACGCCCGTACCGAGGCGACGGCATTCCTGGCCGGTGGTACAACGCTGCTTGATTTGGTGAAGCTGGACATCATGCAGCCGGATCGTGTCGTGGATGTACACACGCTCGCCTTGAATCAGGTCGAAACCCTGAGTGATGGCCGCACTCGTATTGGCGCGATGGTCACCAATACTCAGCTGGCTCATCACCCGCGAATCAGAGAGCAGTACGCGGTGCTCTCTCAGGCGCTTCTTTCCGGCGCTACGACTCAATTACGCAACAAGGCAACCACTGCCGGCAATGTGATGCAGCGCGTGCGGTGCAACTATTTTCGCGACGGTGTTTCTGCCTGCAATAAACGCGTTCCAGGTTCGGGCTGTGCGGCCATTGATGGTCATAACCGCAGCGTCCATGCGGTGCTCGGTACCAGCGACCAATGCATCGCGACTCACCCCTCCGATATGTGCGTCGCGATGGCCGCCATCGGTGCCACGGTCGAAGTGCAAGGGCCCTCGGGCAAGCGTGAGATCGACTTTCTGGATTTCCACCTGTTGCCCGGCAGCACCCCCTGGAAAGAGCATGCGCTTGGCCCTGACGAGCTGATCACCCATGTGACCCTGAACGCCCCGCTGGGGAACAGCAAGTCGGGCTACCTGAAGTTGCGCGACCGCGCTTCCTACCAATTCGCCCTGGCCTCCAGCGCGGTGATACTGGTGATGGATGGCCAGGTCATCCGAGAAGCCCGTATCGCCCTGGGAGGCGTCGGGACCAAGCCATGGCGTGCTGTAGAGGCGGAGCGAGCGCTACGCGGGGCCACAGCAACACCGGAACACTTCGCCAAGGCAGCGGCAATCGCTTTGCAAGGGGCAAAGCCCTACGCACATAACGCCTACAAGATACCTCTCGCAAAACAGGCCATCGTGCGCAACCTCATGGTAACCGGCACAGGAGCTATCGCATGAGTGACTCAATCATGGGGGCCTCCCCGCGTCGCATCGATGGTCGCCTGAAGGTAACCGGCCGTGCGCAGTACGCCGCTGACCATCACCCCGAGGGCATGGTCTTCGCTTATGGCGTCTACAGCACTGTGGCAAGCGGCTCCATCAAAGCGCTCGATATCACCGCAGCTCGCCAGTCGCCTGGCGTGATCGAGATACTGCACCACGGTAACTTTCCCCAGGCATTTCACACGTCGCCGGTGCCATTCTCGCTGTCCGGTGTGCTGACGGGATCACGTACGGATGAGAAACGTCTGCCCTTTGAAGACAACGTCATTCGGTATGCTGGACAGTTTGTCGCCCTGGTAGTCGCGGATACGTTCGAGCACGCGCGCGAGGCAGCGCTCAAGGTCAAGGTCAGTTACGCCAGTGCAGCCACATTCGCCAATTTGCAGCAGGGTTTGAAGCAGCGGGCGGCTGCGGATGGTGGCAAGGGTCATAAACGAGGGGACCCTGCCGCAGCGTTTGACCAGGGTGTGCAGACGGTGGATGCAACCTATACCACTCCCTGTGAAACCCATAATCCGATGGAAATGCATGCCACCGTCGCGGAGTGGAAGAGCGGGAGGCTGGTCGTCTACGAGGCAACGCAATCGGTGGTCGTTCACCGTAATACCCTTGCCCAGGTATTCGGCTTGCCGACTGAGCATGTCGAAGTCAGGGCGCCGTTCATTGGCTCCGGCTTTGGCGGCAAGCTTTGGATATGGCCGCACTCGGTCGCCGCGTGTGCGGCTGCCAAGGTGGTGGGGCGTCCGGTTCAACTGGTCGTGCCGCGAGCGCAGATGTTCACAACGGTCGGGCATCGTCCTGAAACCGAACAAAGAATGCGGTTGGCTGCCGATGCCAACGGCAAGCTGGTTTCGCTGCGACATGAATCGCTCAACACCACTGGCTTCGGTGATCAGTACGTGGAGAATTGTGGCGGGATGAGTGCGAGTCTCTACGCCTGCGCCAATGTCGAGATCACCCACGGGACGGTGCAGGTCAATCGAGGCGCCCCCACATCGATGCGCGCACCCGGTGCAGCGCCTGGCCTTTTCGCGTTGGAGTCGGCTATCGATGAATTGGCAGAGAAGTGCCGCATGGACCCACTCGCATTCCGCCAGCTGAATTGGGCGGAGCAAAATGGCCAGGAGAACCTGCCGTGGTCAGGCAATCATCTGCGAGAGGCTCTCGAACAGGGCGCGGAGAAATTTGGATGGGCCCAGCGTACTCCCGGCATTGGCAGCATGCGCGATGGCCATGAGGTTATCGGCTACGGCATGGCGCAGTGCAACTGGGATGCCTTCCGTACTCCTGCGAAGGCCCGCGTATCGCTGAAGTCTGACGGGCGCGCCGAGGTGTATTGCGGCGCCCAGGATATCGGGACCGGGACCTACACCGTCATCGCGCAATGCGTCAGCGACATCACGGGGTTGCCCCTGGACAAGATTGTGGTGGAGTTGGGCAACTCATCTTTCCCACCTGCTCCTGTCTCCGGTGGATCGTGGATCACTGCCAGCGTGCTGCCTGCGGTCGCCGAAGCCACCCGCGCCGCACTCACACAGCTCAAAAGCTTTGCGTCGTCAGCGGAGGGAGGGCTTGCCAATGCGAAGCCCGAAGCCATCAACGTGAGTAACGGTCGGCTGGACGATGGCAGTACCAGTCTCGGTTTCGCCGATGTGCTCAACCGATTGAAAATCGCCAGCGCCGAGGGCGAAGCACACACCGGCATGGCCGATACGGCGAAACATGCCTTTGCTTCGTTTGGTGCCCATTTTGTCGAGGTCCGCTGGGATCCGGGTATTTCTCGGCTGCGAGTGTCGCGAGTGGTCAGCGCTATTGACGTGGGCAAGATCATCAACGCCAAAACCGCACGTAACCAGGTGGAAGGCGCCATTGTCATGGCCATCGGTATGGCGCTGTTCGAGTCCGCCGATTACGACGAGCGTAACGCCATGCCGGTGAACAACAACTACGCCGAGTACGTGGTTCCCGTCCACGCGGACCAGCCGGAGATCGATGTGATCCTGCTGGACTATCCCGACTACAACCTCAACGAGTTCGGTGCGCGCGGGGTGGGGGAGATCGGTGTGACAGGCCTGGCCGCTGCCGTGGCCAACGCGGTCTATCACGCGACCGGGAAACGGGTACGCGACTTGCCCATCAGCCTTGAGAAGCTGATGGATGAGGGGCATCAGGTCGCTTAGGCGTGATGGCCATACGGGGCGAAGATCTCTCATTGGGGACTTCGCCCCTTAGCGCGGTTGCTGCGAGTTGAGCCGCTATGTAATCGAGGCGATTGATGGGGCGGCGCTTGTCAACTGGCCCGGACGTTGAACCATCCCACTGTTCCCTCGATCTCCTTCCACAGCTTTGGCGGGATGGCAATGCGCGACACATCACTCGCGGCTATATCAAGAGAAATATGCTCTTCCTGCTGCGTTCGTGCGAGTGATAGCCAGTCAGGATTCATTATCAAGCCTTGTCCCACGGCCACTAATGACAATCCGGCTGCAATAGCCGACTCTGCCTCTTTAGGCGTACGGATCTGTCCTGCGGCTATCATCGGTATGCGTGCGCCAAGATGCCCCGACACAATGTCTACCAGCGTCCGACCTTCATCATCCCCAATCGGGCGGTCCTCCAACGCGTTGCCAAGCGACGCATGAAGGTAGGTGATACCGGTCTCGACCAGCTTGTCCACGAACTGTAATGATTCATTAAGCCGCAAGCCATCTTGATGCGATTCTTCCAGCGAGATCCTGTAACCGAGCGCGAACGGACGATCTGCATGCTCTTCAATAACACGATTGACCTCTTGAACAACCGCTATCGGGAATCGCGTACGTCCGTCGAGCGAGCCCCCCCAACGATCTTGTCGAATGTTGAAATGAGGTGACAGGAAATTTTGAAGCAGAAAACCGTGTGCGCCGTGCAATTCCACCCCATCGAAGCCAGCTTCGATGGCTCGGCGTGTGGTTTCGCCGAATGAACGAATGACGTCGAGTATCTCGACTTCGTCCATGGCCCGTGGCGTCATCGCGGGCGCAAATGGCCCGGCGTCGCCGGTCACTGCGCTTGCAGCAACGATCTCTGGGACAAGGTCTGGACGGGTTTTGACACCAGCATGGAAGATCTGAAGGATTGCCGGAGCGCCTCCGCTTTTAGCTGCGGCGGCCAGATTTTTGAGGCTAGGGATAAAGGAGTCATCATGCGCAGCAAACTCGCCGGTGAACCCGACACCGTTGGCGTGAACATGTGTGCATCCAGTGATGACCAGCCCGACATCCTTGGCGCGCAGGCGGTAATAGGCGATCTCTTCGTCCGAGACCGTACCGTCTGTATTGCTCGCCCAGGTGGTCATGGGGGCCATGACGATCCTGTTACGCAGGGGCAGGCCCGGAGCCAGCTCGAACGGCTGAAAAAATGATGCTGTTTTCAATGTCGACATCCACTGTGGGTAGTAATTGGCGGACGGATGACCACGGCTTGAACGGCCAGATTCATTGCCCATTACGCGTAATTGTCCCTGTTTAACGACGGCGAAGGTTGCTCAGTTCGAGGCCAAGGTTGCCTAAACTGATGGATGCGCGGGTTGGTCGGCACATAGGGGGGAGAGCTGTGTATGCAGGTGCCTGAGTGCCCATGGCGCGGGGTGCTTGCAAACAGGCGCATAGCTGGAGCCGTCCGCGCCACGCCGGTGAAGCCCCACCCAGCCACTGTTCACCCATCCAGCCCCTGTAGAAAAAGTTGTCCCCGGAAATCGTGAGTATCTCTGTGGATAAAACGACGAACCCCTGCAAAACCGGGGTCAGAGTCGATGTGATGAAATAATGACCAAACGTTGCGCCCGCAGGCTTCCTGGCCCCTCTGATAAACTGTACCGATTGACCAGAGGGCCCCGTCCATGAGTGAACCGATTCGCCTTACCCAGTACAGCCATGGCGCCGGCTGTGGCTGCAAGATTTCCCCCAAGGTGCTGGAGGTGATCCTGGCCGGCAGTGGCGCCCAGAACCTGGACCCCAACCTGTGGGTCGGCAACGCTTCGCGGGACGATGCCGCGGTGTATGGCATCGATGGCGAGCGCGGGGTGGTGTCGACCACCGACTTCTTCATGCCCATCGTCGATGACCCGTTCGACTTTGGCCGTATCGCCGCCACCAATGCCATCAGTGATATCTACGCCATGGGCGGTGACCCGATCATGGCCATCGCCATTCTCGGCTGGCCGGTTAACGTGCTGCCGGCCGAGGTGGCGCGCGAGGTGATTCGCGGCGGCCGCGCAGTGTGTGACGAGGCGGGCATCACGTTGGCGGGCGGCCATTCCATCGATGCTCCCGAGCCGATCTTCGGCCTGGCGGTGACGGGGCTGGTGGAAAAGCGTTTCATGAAGCGCAATGACACCGCCACCCTGGGCAGCGAGCTGTACCTGACCAAACCTTTGGGCATCGGTGTGCTGACCACGGCGGAAAAGAAGGGCGTGCTGCGCACCTGCGATATCGGTGTCGCCCGCGACCAGATGTGCACCTTGAACAAGCCCGGCAGCCGCTTCGCGCGCCTGGCAGGCGTTACGGCCATGACCGACGTCACTGGTTTCGGCCTGCTTGGCCACCTGGTGGAAATGGCCGATGGCAGCGGCCTGACCGCGCGCCTGAATGCGGCGGCGGTGCCGCTGTTGCCCAACATCGAGTATTACCTGGACAAGGGCTGCGTGCCCGGCGGTACCCTGCGCAATTTCGACAGCTACGGCGAGCGTATCGGCCGCTTGAGCGCCCTGCACAAGTTGCTGCTGTGCGACCCGCAGACCAGCGGCGGCCTGTTGATCGCGGTCGAGCCCCAGGCCCGGGCCGAATTTCTGGCCCTGGCCAGGGAGCTGGGGCTGGACCTGGCGCCGATCGGCGAATTCGTGGCGCCGCAGGCCCACGCGGTCGAGATCCTTTGATGCGGGACAATTGCGTGGATTACCGTGGGCTGTTTCTGGCCGACACACCGCTGATGGATGTGCGCGCGCCGGTGGAATTCGAGAAGGGCGCCTTCGCCCACAGCCTCAACCTGCCGCTGATGAACGACAGTGAGCGCGAGCAGGTGGGTACTTGCTACAAGCGCCACGGCCAGCAGGCTGCCATCGAGCTGGGCCACCGGTTGGTGCAGGGCGAGCTCAAGCAGGCGCGCATCGAAGCGTGGGTAGACTTCACCCGCCGCCACCCCGACGGCTACCTGTACTGCTTCCGCGGTGGCCTGCGCTCGCAGATCACCCAACAGTGGTTGAAAAGCGAGGCGGGCATCGACTACCCCCGGGTGGTGGGGGGCTACAAGGCCCTGCGCCATTGCCTGATGGACACGACCGAGCAGGCCGTGCAGGTCTGTGATTTCGTGCTGGTGGGTGGCTTGACCGGTTCGGGCAAGACCGAGGTGCTGGCATGCCTGGGTAACGCCCTCGATCTGGAAGGCCACGCCAACCACCGCGGCTCCAGCTTTGGCAAGCACGCCACGCCGCAGCCGGGGCAGATCGATTTCGAGAACCGGTTGGCCGTGGATATCCTCAAGAAGCGCGACCGGGGCATCGACGCTTTTGTGCTGGAAGACGAAGGGCGTGCCATCGGCAGCCGCGCGGTGCCCCTGTCCTTGTACCGGCGCATGCAGGAGGCACCACTGGTGTGGCTGCTGGACGGCGTCGAGGAGCGTGTGGAGCGTATCCTCAAGGACTACGTGGTGGACCTGTGCGCGGAGTTCGTCCAGGTGCATGGCGTCGAGCAGGGTTTCGACCGGTTTGCCGAGCGCTTGTGCCAGAGCCTGGCGAGCCTGGTCAAACGGCTGGGAGGGGAGCGCTACCAGCGCCTGGCCAAGGCGCTGGACAGCGCCCTGGACGAGCAGGCCCGCGGCGGCGGGGTGGAGGGGCATCGGGCGTGGATCAGCGGGTTGCTGAACGAGTACTACGACCCGATGTACGCCTACCAGCGCGAGGCCAAAGGCGCCAGGATCGAGTTTGCCGGTGGCCGCGATGAAGTGCTGGCCTACCTGCGCGACCGCTGATGCCCGCCCCCTGCACGACCGGCGTTGTGTGGGGGGATGGTTACAACACCAGCGCGCCGATGAGCCCCGTGATCACGCCCACCACCATGGTCAGCACCGCCACCGTCACCAGCACCCGGCTGTCGAACGACTTGCGCAGCATCAGCAGCGACGGCAGGCTGATGCTGGGCAGGGTCATCAGCAGCGCCACGGCGGGCGCGGTGCCCAGCCCCAGGGTCATGAGGGTCTGCACGATGGGGATTTCCGCCGCCGTGGGAATCACGAACAGGGTGCCCACCACGGCCAGCGGTATCAGCCACAGCAAGCTGTTGCCCATGGCGCCGTCCACATGGGGGAACAGCCACACCCGCGCGGCGCCCAGCACCAGCACGGCCAGCACGTAGATCGGAATGGTGGTCCAGAACAGTTGCCACAGCGACCGCATCCAGCGCCCGAACCAGGGGCCCTGTTCAGGCTCGCTGGCCAGCTCGACGGCCGCCACGGCAGGCTCTGGCAACACCTCGGGGCGGGAGATGCGCTGGGCATACAGTGACACCCCCACCACCAGGATGACCCCCGCAATCAGGCGCACCGCGGTGAAGCCCCAGCCCAGCACGAAGCCCATGAACACCAGGGTGGCCGGGTTGAGCACCGGGTTGGCCATCCAGAAGGCCAGCGCCGCGCCCACGGACACCTGCTGGCGTCGAAGCCCGGCCACCACTGGCGCGGCGCAGCAACTGCACATCATGCCGGGCAAGGCGAACAGGCCGCCGCGCACGGTAGAACCCATGCCGGCCTGGCCAAAGGCACGCAGCAGCCAATCCCGAGGAATCAGCACCTGCACCAGCGAACCGAGGATCACCCCCAGCACCGCGGCCTTCCAGATCGCCAGGAAGTACACCTGGGCATAGGCCAGCGCAGCGGCCAGTGGCCCCTGCGCATGGTCGTCGATGATAGAGCCACCGATGCTGTGGTTGCTGGCCGCCACGAACGACTTCAGGTAATAGGGCGACCACTTCACGTAGTAAAGGCCGATCACGGCCACCAGCACGAAGGCCAGGGGTTTGAGCCAGAACAGCCGGGAGCGCTGTTGGGCGGGGGAGGTGAGGGTAGTCATCGGTGTGTTCCGGACAGGACGAGGTAAGTAAGGAGCCATTTTAGCTCAGGTTGCCTGCCAGCAGCGGGTAACGTGCGCGTGCCCATCAAACCCCGCGACGATGGTGAGCGCACTCAAGGTTTGTCCGCTACAGTGTTCACACCAATAAGGATAAAGCCCCGTCACGCCCGTGCACACGGGGGGAAACGGCGGTCTGAGGCAGGAAGCGTTCTGGCTCGCTCGGTGGGTTCGATCATGCGCTTTTCTCGTTTCGTCGCAGCCTCGGCATTCGTGTGTTGCTGTGGCCTGGCCCTGGCCGCCGACCCCTCTGCCAATCCGCAGCACACTATCGAAAAGGCCGAGGTCTTGGAGCACAAGGTCGCGGACAAGGACAGCGCACAGGCGCCGCCCAAGGCCGAGATCATCAGCAAGCCCGAGGCCCAGGCGGTGGACCCTGTCGGTGAAAAACCGGTGGATGACGCCCTGACCTGCCTGGCCCGTACGCTGTATTGGGAAGCCAAAGGCGGAAGCGCAGAAGACATGGCGGCTGTGGCCAATGTGGTGCTCAACCGGCTGGGCCATGAAGGTTTTCCGGGCACCGTGTGCGAAGTGGTGAAGCAGGGCGCCGACAAGAAAGTCTGCCAGTTTTCCTGGTGGTGCGACGGTCGCTCCGATGATGTGCAGGAGCCCGAGCGCTATAGCGTCGCCAAGGAGGTCGCACGCAAGGCGCTGAACCAGGAACTGCCCGACCGTACCCGCGGGGCCATGTACTTCCATGATCGCCAGGTCAAGCCAGAGTGGGCGGGGCAGTACCTGAAGACGGCCGAGTCGGGCAAATTCCTCTTCTACAAACCTCGCGAAGGCAAGGCCAGGTAGTCATCACGCCGCCGTCTGCTCGTCACTCAGCGTTCAGGCACCGGGTCACCACCCGTGCCAGTAACACCGGGTCGGTGAGGTAAGCCGCGTGGCCCTGGCGCGGCAGGGTGTAGAGCGTCAGCCCGCGCAGGCGGTCCACCAGGGCGGCGGCGCAGGTCAGGCAGGGGTCGTGTTCGCTGATCTCCCCCACCAGCAGGAAGGGTCTGGCCTTGAGTTGGCGGGCGTCGGTCACCGATGGCTTGATGGTGTCCAGCGCCGCGGCTTCGTTGACGAAGGCAGGGACGGTGGCGACCATGGCGGGCCACAGCGGGATGTGCTTCATTTGCTCCACCTGAGCGGCCGGCATGCGTACCACGTGCTTGAGGGCATGCACCGTGGCTGCTTCCAGCTCACCCTGAGCCACCAGGGCCTGCAACCGCGGGTAGTGTTCGCCGGTGGCGGGGCGGGGCAGGGAGTTGATGGGTTCGTACAGCACCAGGGTGCCGTCGAAACCGTCGCGCAGGGCCTGCATCAGGGCACAGCCGCCACCGAAGCTGTGGCCCAGCACAGCGGTGCCGGCGCCTGCCAGCTCGACCATCGCCGCCAGGTCATCCAGCTCGGCATCCAGGCTATAGGGGGCGTCGCCATAAGGGCTGCTGCCGCGGCCGCGGCGGTCGTAAAGGTACACGGTATGGCTGGCCGCCAGTTGCCGGGCGAACGTGGCCCAGTCGCTGGCCTGGGTGAACGCACCATGGCAGACCACCAGGGCCGGGCCTTGGCCCCAGCGCTGGTAGCCGATGGACGTCCCGTCGCGGGAGATGACAGATCCTTCGATGCACTTCATGGTCGCAGCGGGTCCTCGGGGAAAAAGTCGGGGCGCCAACCTAGCACACCCCGAGGCCCATGCAAGCTAGACGATGGCGTGCCCCAGTACGTCGATGATGCGTTGGGCGATGTGCTCCACATGGGTCTCCAGGGCAAAGTGCCCGGTATCCAGCAGTTCGACGTGTGCGTTGGGGTTGTCGCGGCGGTAGGCCTCGGCGCCTGGCGGAATGAAGAACGGGTCACCTTTGCCCCAGATCACCAGCGTCGGCAGCCGGGTGTCGCGGAAGAACTGCTGGAACGCCGGGTACAGCGTCAGGTTGTTGCGGTAGTCGTAGAACAGGTCCAGCTGAATCTCCTTGTTGCCGGGGCGCTCCATCAGCAGCGCGTCCAGGTAATACCCTTCGGGGGCGATCTGCTCGGGGTCGCTCACGCCTTCCACGTACTGCCAGCGGGTGGCTTCCAGGTTCAGCACGTTGTCATGCACGGCCTGGCGGTGTTCGGCCGTGGGCTCGGCCCAGTAGTCGCGGATGGGCGCCCAGGCATCGCCCAGGCCTTCCAGGTAGGCGTTGCCGTTCTGCGACACCAGCGCGGTGACCCGTTCCGGATGCGCCAGGGCCAGCCGCAGCCCGGTAGGGGCACCATAGTCAAACACATACAGAGCGTAGCGTTGCAGGCCCAGGGCCTCGACGAAAGCGCCCAGGGTCTTGGCCAGGTTGTCGAAGCTGTAGACGTAGTCGCGTTCGGCGGGCACTTGGGTGAAGCCGAAGCCGGGCAGGTCGGGCGCAATCACCCGGTAGTGTGGAGCAAGCAGGGGGATCAGCGTGCGGAACTGGTGGGATGAGCTGGGGTAGCCATGCAACAGCAACAGCACCGGTGCATCGGGGTGGCCGGCTTCGCGGTAGAACACGTTGACGCCATCGGCGTCGGCATGGTGGAAGTGTACGCGGGGAGCGGTGCTCATGGGGTGCCTCCTGTAACTTGGTAAGTTGATATTTCCGGTTACAGGGCTATTTGCTCAGGCTTTTTGTAACTAGTCAAATTATTTTTATGGGTTACAATGCCCGGACACCTGTCACGAGGAACTGTTGATGAGCGCTGAAACCCCCGCCCCCTTGCTGCTGGCTGACCACCCGGTGCTGGACCTGCTCAACACCCGCATGATGGTTGAAGGGCGTCGTCAGGATCTGCTGACCGACGGCGCTCAGGCGGTGCAGTGGCTGCACAGGGTCGGCCTGCTGTTGGAGGATGTGGGGGGCGAGCCGGATCGTCAGCGCTTGCTCGAACAGCTGCGCACGTTGCGTGACGTGATCGAACCGCTGGTGCTGGCGCGCGGGCAGGGCGTCGTGGCTGACCCGCGGGGCTTGAACGGCTTTCTGCGCAAGGCGGTGGTCCAGTTGGCGTGGACGCATGAGCAGGGTGTCGTGCTGGACCGCAGCCATGACCCCGACCCGGTGACGCGGTGCATCAACCAACTGGCGTTGGAGGCGGCCACGTTACTGGCCGAAGGCGATTTCACGCTGGTCCGCCAATGCGAAAGCCACGACTGTTCGCTGATGTTCTACGACCGCACCAAGTCGCACAAACGCCGCTGGTGCAGCATGGCCGTGTGCGGCAACCGCCACAAGGTGGCGGAGTTTCGCAAGCGGCGCCAAGGCCTGTAGGGGTGTCCCCGATGGCCGCTCGCTGGCAAGGGCAGTGCACTTACCCCTCGCTCAATTCCGCCCGTGAACCCAGGCGCCAGGCACTGCCCACTGCCGTGCACACGAACACCCCCGCGGCCACCGACAACGCCACTGGCAGGCCGACGCTCGAGGCTTGCATCAGCCCGCCACTGACCACCGGCCCCAATACGCTGCCGAGGCCGAACAGCATGCCGGCGCCGGCATTGGCGGTCACCAGGTCCTGGCCACGGAAGCGCTGGCCGATCAGGACGATGGCCAGGGTGTAGGTGCCGCCCGCCGCCGCACCCAGCAGGAACAGCACCGGCCACAGCACCGGGTTGCCGCCCATCAGCCACGCCAGGCTGGCGCCGATGGTCAACACGCATACGCCACAGGCCAGGTGCAGGGCGGTGCGTGGCACGCGGTCGGCCAACCAGCCCAGGGGCAGTTGCAGGCACATGTCGCCCAGCAGGATGACGCTGACCATCAGCGCGGCTTCGGCGGGGCCGAAGCCGCTGTCGGCGGCATAGACCGGAAACAGCGCCAGGATCACGCTATCGAAGAACGAGAAAAACAGCACGCCCATGCACAAGGTCGGTGCCAGGCGCACGAAGCCCAGCAGCGAGAAGCTGCGCGGGCCGTGGTGTTCCTCCCCATGGGCGCGGCCCTCGGGCAGGCCGAACAGGCTCAGGCATGCCAGCCCCAGGGCGATGCTGACGCTGATGACCACGTGCGGGCCCGCGGTGCCCAGCAAGGAAATCAGCAGGGGGCCCAGCATCTGGCTGCCGGTATAGGCGGTGGTGTAGACAGCAATGGACTGGCCGCGACGCTGGTCGCTGCACAGCTCATTGATCCAGGCTTCGCTGAGGATGATCACCACGCCCATGCCCAGTCCCATGGCCAAGCGCAACCCGGCCAGGGCATAGAGCGAGTCACGCAAAGGCTCGAGCAACGCGACGCTGGCCAGGCACAGCGCCAGGCAGGCCTGAAACAACTGGCGGCGGTTGAAACGTCGGGTGAGCGCGGCGCACAGGCTGGCGGCGAGCATCATGCCGACGGCGGGCAAGGCCGAGAGGAGGCCGATCTGCGCGGCACTGGCGCCAGCGTCCAGCAGCCGCAGGGCAGTAAGAGGGGCGGTGGCGCCCAGGCAAATGCCGGCCACGGCGGCGACAAATAGCAGAACAGGCAGGGTCAGGCGATTCATGGGGAATCCACGCAGGCAAATCAACGGCGCGCGCAGGGTCACTGCGTGCGTCACGGGGGCAGCCGGGGCTGGCCGGAAAGATCAGGTGTGGGGGGCGGGCGGTGAGAAGGTGAACGCGAACAGCACGCTGCGGCGACGGCTGAGGCCAGCGTCGGTCATGCAGGGGGGCATTGCCTGAAAGGGGTGGTGGGCACGTGGCATGTGCAAAGTGATCCGCAATACAGGCGCGCACTGTAGGCCAGCGGGGCAGTGGTGGTCAATACTGCTAGCAAACGATACCCTCTGCAGACGCTAGCTGGCGCGCCATGCTTTCCCTGGTGAACCGGTGTGTCTTCAGAATTGGCTTGCCCCGGACCCTGACGGCAAGGCCGCCTATTTATTCCAAGGTACAAGGTTCCATGCTGATCAATCTCTGGTACGTCGTCATGCCCTCGGCGCAGCTGACCGACGGCCTGGCCCCGGTACAACTGCTCGGCCAGCCGTTCGTGGCCTTTCGCGACGAGGCCGGTCATGCCCGCTTGCTGTCAGACATCTGTGTGCACCGCGGCGGTTCGCTGTCGGCCGGGGGCAAGGTCGGCGCCACGGTGCAATGCCCCTACCACGGTTGGCGCTTTGGCGCCGATGGCCGCTGCAGCCACATCCCCGCACAGCCGACGGCACGGGTGCCGGTCAAGGCGCGAGTAGACGCTTACCCTACCGTGGAACGGCATGGGTGGATCTGGGCTTTTCTCGGCGACCTGCCCGAGGCCGAGCGGCCGCCGCTGCCGGCCCTGGACTGGGTCGATGACCCCAACGTACGGGTGGTGGCGGGGCATTTCGACTGGGATGCCAGCTGGGATCGCGTCATGGAAAATGGCCTGGACTTCGCCCACGCGCCTTTTGTCCACGGTTCTACCTTCGGCGACCCCGACCACCCGGAAATCGCCGCCTTCGAAGTGCAGCGCGATACCTGGGGCGGCCAGGCGCAGATGCTCATGCGCCGCCCCGTGCGCAAGGGCTGGTTGCGCCGTCGCCCTACCGGCGAGCACGTCGACGTGGCCACCGTGCCCGGTTTTCACTTCTCCGGCCCGTGCGCCACGCTGCAACTGAGCCCGCGCCCCGGGTGGACCATCCATATTGTCTCGGCGCATGTGCCGGTGGCGGCCAACCGGACCCGCACCTGGTGGATGATGGGGCGTACCTTCCTGCGCTCGCCGCTGTTCGACCGGCGCACTATCGCGAGCAACCTGCGCATCTTCGAGCAGGACCATGAAGTGCTGCGCAAGGTGCGCCCAGAGCGTGTGCCGGACACGTGGCAGCAGGAAGTGTCGGTAAAGTCCGATGGCCTGCAGATCGCCTTTCGTCAGCGGCTTCGCGAGCTGGAGCAGCGTGGCTGGCGCATCGACGAGGCGCGCCTGGCGCGGGAGTTCACCGGCCGCACGGCGTGCGTGGTGCCGGGCCCGGAGCGGCGCGAAGGTGGGGCCTGGGCCATCGAGACGATTCCACTGGTGGCGCTCGACCCCGAACCTGCCGCCTGAGGTTTCACGCCACCTGGCGGCGCATGCTTAAAATGGCGGTGCCGAAGAAAATGAACGTGCTGCCCACCACGCGGCTGACCCAGCGGGCAAAGCGCGGCCGGGTCAAGACGCCCTTGGCCCGCGACGCCAGCGCCGCGTACAGGCTCAGGGAGGTGATCGACAAGCCCATGAAGATCAGCGTCAGTACCAGGAACTGCGCCAGCATCGGTGCGCTTTGATCGATGAACTGGGGGAACAGGGCGGTGAAGAACATGGTCGCCTTGGGATTGCTGGCGGCGGTGAAGAATGCCGACTTGAACAGCTTCGTCCGGGACGGCAGGGGGGCGACGGAGCCGTCGCTGGCCTCGGCCAGCAGGCGCGGCTTGCCGAACAGTTGGCGTGCGCCCAGGTAGAACAGGTAGCAGGCGCCTGCGATCTTCACGGCGTTGAACAGCAGTTCGGAGCTGGCGATGAGCACCCCCAGGCCCAGCATCGCCGCCGCCGACAGGCAGAACAGCCCGCACGCGTTCCCCAGCGACGACCACAGCGTGGACCGTGCGCCGTAAGCGATGCTGTTGTTCAAGGCCATGACGGTGGCGGGGCCAGGGCTGGCGATGGCGATGCTGGCGACCAGGGTGTAGGCGAGGAGCGAGTGGGCGTCCATGTCGGCGTCTTGTTGTGAAGGTGGGGGGCGTGATTCTACCGCGCCCGGCGCAATTGTGCAGTTTGTGCGGAGGTTTGCTCCCTGCCCTTGTCAGACCCAGGGTCGGCAAGGCTAAATCGACGGCCGCGCCTTTACCCCTTGGAGGAACTGCCCGTTGTCTTCCCACCCCCACACCGAATCCGCCATCGCTTCGACCACGAGTAGCAGCCGCCCAGGGTTCTGGCTGCTGGCCTCGCTGCTGGTCGCGATGGTTCTGGCAGCGTTGGACCAGAGCATCGTGGCCACCGCGTTGCCGGTGATCGCCAGCGAAATGAAAGGCATCGAAGGCATGAGTTGGGTGGTGACGCTGTTCATGCTGACGTCCACCATCGGCGCGCCCTTGTATGGCAAGTTGTCGGATCTGTACGGCAAGCGGCCCCTGTTCCTGCTCAGCATCGGCGTGTTCGTCGGGGCTTCGTTGCTGTGCGGCCTGGCCAACAGCATGGGCCAGCTCATTGCGTTTCGCGGGCTTCAGGGCCTGGGCGCTGGTGGGTTGATGACCCTGTCTCAGGTGGTGATCGGCAGCGTGGTCAAGCCCTCCGAGCGGGGGCGTTATCAGGGCCTGTTCTCGGCGGCGTTCGCCGTCAGCGCGGCGGCCGGGCCATTGCTGGGTGGTTTCATCACCACGCAGTTCAGCTGGCGCTGGGTATTCCTGATCAACATTCCCCTGGGAGCGCTGGCCATCGCCGGCCTGATGATCAACCTGCCGGCCATCAAGCGGCGGCCGGACGTGAAGGTCGACTACCGTGGCGCGGCCGTGCTGTGCGTGGCCACCTCGGCCTTGCTGCTGCTCACCCATTCCTTTTCCCAGGCCGGGCAGGTCGACCCGCTGGCTACCTGGGGCCTGGGGTTGCTGGCGGTGGTCGGGTTCGCCGTGCTGTACAAGGTGGAACACAAGGCGCCGGAGCCGATCATCGACCCGCGCCTGTTCGCCAACCGACGCTTCAGTGTGGCGGTGGCGGCGATGGCGGCCATGGCCTTCGCGATGATGGGCTCGCTGGTGTTCATGCCGCTGTACTACCAGGCGGTGCTGCACCAGACCCCTACCGAGTCGGGCATCATGACCTTGCCCCAGGTGGTGATGATGGTGGTCAGCTCGTTCATCGGCGGCGCCATTTCCACCCGCCGGCAAAACCATGCCACCTTGCTGCTGCTGGGCGTGGGCCTGGAAGCGCTGGGCCTGTTCCTGTTGCTGATCTTTGCTCGCCACCAGTTGGGTGCACCGTATTTCCTGCTGGCAATGGGCGTGCTCGGTTCAGGCATGGGCATCGGCATGCCCAACGCCACCGTGATCGTGCAGAATGCCGTGGATCTGAAAGTCATGGGGGCGGCCACGGCGGGCCTGTCGTTCTGCCGTTCACTGGGTGCGGCGCTGGGCGTGGCCGTGGCGGGGGGCATCATGAGCTATACCCTGCGCCATGAACTCGCCCAACTGCCAGCTGCGCTGCAAGGCATGTCGTTGACCTTGCCCCAGGGCATTGGCTCGGCGGTGCAATCGGGCACCGATGTGGCCCAGCTCACCGAGCTGTACCGCACGGCGATCAGCGCCAGCCTGCTGGCCGGTGGTGCGGTGATGACGGTGGCGTGGTTGCTGGTGTTGTGGTTGGTGCTGGGCAAAAAACCTCGCAGCGAGCAGTCCTAGCCGGCGGAAAGCCTGTTGGCGCCAAGTCGCCTGCCTCCCGAGCTGGCGCCCGGTCCCACAGGGTTGTTGCTGGGCGCGAGGCTTGTCCCTGTGGGACCGGGCGAAGCTCGGGAAAAGCGCAACGCGGTTCGACTGCCGTATCGCGTCAAACGGTTAACGTCCTAACCGCTTATCCCGCGCCAGCCGCCGTGCATGCATTTCTGCCATGACTTGGGGTAACCTTTGAGCCAACAGAATCAAACCGTAACAATACCTGCCATTCCTTGTGTCTCAGGTCGATTCTGAATGTGCTATACCATTGCAATTGCCTCCACCTGCATCCTCGTTGACGGAGTTCTCGATGTCTCGCAAACAAAAAACTTCACCCAGTGAAAACCAGATAGCCGTGCAGGAGTCTCGTATACCTGACATTGCGATCAAGGCGTTCAGCAACGCCTTCAAGGCTGCCATCGCTCAAGGTGCAAGTGTGCTCGTGGCCAGGAACGGTGAATTGCTCGAGGTTTCTGAACATGCCCGCACGCCTGTTCGCTCACTGGGTGAATATGGCCATCTGAAAAGCGGCACTCGGTTGAAGATTCGCAGGCAAGAGGATCGGGCCAGTTCTTGAGTACGCCCCGAATACGGATATTTGCGGGTCCGAACGGTTCAGGCAAAAGCACGTTCAATCGGTTGATACCGAAACACCTCTTAGGCCGTTATGTCAATCCAGATGACATAGAGAGGAACATCGGCAGTACCGGCTATTTCGATTTTTCCTCCTATGGGATCGGAAAGCACCAGGCTGAGGTTTTCGAATTTCTTCGCGCCCACCCGGTTCTGAATGTCTCCGCGACTGCGCTGCATAAATTGCAACGGCTCTCCATTGACGGGAACCGTTTGAATTTCGACAAAACTACCATTGATTCGTACGTCGCGTCGGCGTTGTCCGATTTTGTCAGGCGTATGCTCATTCGCGAACGCATAAGCTTTACGTTTGAGACGGTAATGTCTTCCGCAGACAAAGTAGGCCTGCTGCGTGAAGCTCGCGATGCGGGTTACCGGGTATACGTGTACTACGTAGCCACCGCCGATCCTGAAATCAATGTCCGTCGTGTGGCCTATCGGGTTTCTCAGGGGGGCCATAATGTTGCACCTGAGAAAATTCGTACGCGTTATTTCCGCTCGCTCGACCTTTTGTCCGAAGCGATTTTGGTCTCCAACAGAGCTTATGTATTCGATAACTCCGATGAGGGCGAGGGTTTCGCTCAGCTGGCCGAAATAACCGATGGCGAATGTATCGAGATCAAGTCGGACATTCAGCCACCCTGGTTTGACACTTATGTGCTCAACAAGCTGCTCTGATAGGGTCGCGTCATAGCCTGGCCCTGCCGCTATCGATTTTACGCCCCCCGCAACAAGTCATGCTCATCCAGCAGCCGGAAGAAGATCTCAGGCCGCCGCACCAGCGCCCGGCGAATCGCCGCCGGGATTGCTTCGCGAGTCTTGCGGCACAGCCCCGGCTGTTCATCGAATTCAAACACCACTCCGCGCACGCTCCGCACTTCGTTGTGGCCCGGGGTGATGCGTACGCCGATGCCCAGCAGTTCCTGCATTCTGCCGCACAGGCGCTGCAGGTCTTCCAGGCTTTGCAGGTTCTCCAGGCGTTCGATCAGCTTGCGCTCTTCATGCCGGGTCAACTGCAAGATTCGGCAGTCGGCCCCTGGGGTGTCCAGCAACTGCCCGTGCCCGCAAATGCAGGCGGCAGGGGGGCAGGGTTGGCGGGTCGGGGCAGGGCTGGTCATGGCTCCAGCATAGCCAGTGGGCATTGGCTTGCACAATGCTGCGGATTGTTTGCGTGATCGTCCGGAAAAAGCACGTCAGTGCAATATTGCGTTGTATACGCTGCTAAAGTTCTAGACTGCTTGCGTACTGCCCGGCCAACGTAGCCCGGCAGGCGCCACCGTGATTGCCGTAGAAGAGGAAGCCATGCACAAACTGACCATCAATGGGCAGGAGCACGCCGTCGACGTGCCTGCCGATATGCCATTGCTGTGGGTGCTACGCGATGTGCTGGGCATGACCGGCACCAAATATGGCTGCGGTATCGCCCAGTGTGGCGTGTGTACCGTGCACCTGGATGGCCAGGCCGTGCGCTCGTGCGTGCTGCCGGTCAGCGCCGTGGAAGGCCACGCCATCACCACCATCGAAGGGGTCGGCGAGACCCAGGTGGGCGCCCAGTTGCAACAAGCCTGGCTTGAACATGAAGTAGTGCAGTGCGGTTACTGCCAGCCGGGGCAGATCATGGCCGCGGCAGCGCTGCTGCACAACCACCCGCAGGCCGACGACGAGCAGATCGTCACGGCGATGACCGGCAACCTGTGCCGCTGCGCGACCTATACCCGCATCCGCGCCGCGATCAAAAGCGTCAGCCAGGCCTGAGGAACAATCTGATGAAAACCGCCACTCCCCCGGGTACAGTGCTCTCTCGCCGTGGCTTGCTCAAAAGCAGCGCGCTGACCCTCGGCGGCCTGGTGCTGAGCACCTGGCTGCCACCGATGGTGGCCCGTTCCGCCGCCGCCGAGGCGGTGGCCCCGGGCCGCCCGGGTACGCCGAATTTCGAAGGCTTCGGCGCATTCGTGCAGATCGCCGAGGACGGCAGCGTGCGCGTCATCTCGCCAAAGATCGAAATGGGCCAGGGTGCCCAGACGGGCATCGCGATGATGGTCGCCGAAGAACTGGAGGTGGGCCTGGACCAGGTGCATATCCAGGAAGCGCCACCCAATGGCGCGCTGTACACCGACACCATCCTGCAATTCCAGGCCACCGGTGGTTCGTCGTCCACCCGCTTCACGTGGGAGCCGCTGCGCAAGGCGGGCGCTACGGCGCGTATTCTGCTGACCCAGGCCGCCGCCCTGCGCTGGAACGTGGCCCCCAGCCAGTGCCGCGCCGAACAAGGCCAGGTGCACGGCCCCCAGGGCCAGGTGCTGGGCTACGGCGCGCTGGCCAACGCGGCCGCGCAGTTGCCGCTGCCCACCGAGGTGCCGCTCAAGGCCATGGGCGACTTCAAACTGCTGGGCACCGCGGCGCGGCGCCTGGACACCCCGGACAAGGTGATCGGCAAGGCGCAGTTCACCATCGACCTGCAGGTGCCAGGCATGCGCATCGCATCGACCCTGACCTGCCCGGTTCACGGCGGTACGCTCAAGGCGCTGGAGGAGGGCGATGCCCGTCAGGTGCCGGGCGTGCGCGACATCATCAAGCTGAACAACGCGGTGGCGGTGATTGGCGACCATTTCTGGGCGTGCCAGCAGGGCCTGAAGGCCTTGCGCATCGACTGGGACTACGGCGCCAACGCCGACGGCCACTCGGCATTGCTGGACAAGGCGTTGCTGGCCGCCAGCAGCCGGGACGGAGTGGTGGCCCATGAGGCCGGCGACATCGCCAACACCCTGGCCTCCGCCAGCAGCCGCTTTGAAGCGGTGTACGAACAACCGTTCCTCTCGCACTCGCCGCTGGAGCCCATGGGCTGCGTGGCGCACGTACGCGCCGATGCCTGCGAGTTATGGGTGGGCACCCAGGCGCCAGTGTTCGCGCAAATGGGCGCGGCGAAAATCAGCGGCCTGCCGGCTGAAAAAGTCATCATCCACAACCAGTTGATCGGCGGTGCCTTTGGCCGCCGCCTGGAGTCGGACTTCATCTTCCAGGCGGTGGACATCGCCCGCCAGGTCGACTACCCGATCAAGCTGGTGTGGAGCCGCGAAGAGGACATGACCCACGACCTGTACCGCCCCCATTACGTGGACCGCCTGAACGCGGCCCTGGACGATGATGGCAAGCTGCAAGGCTGGGAACACCGGATTGCCGGCGCCTCGGTGATCGCCAGTTTCGTGGGTGCCCTGCCGCCCAACGGCGTCGACGCCGACGCGGTGGAAGTGGCCATCGAGCCTGTCTACCAGTTGCCGCACCTGAAGGTGCGCTATATCCGCGAAGACCCCAAGACCATTCCCGTGTCCTGGTGGCGCGGGGTGGGCCCGTTGCGCAGTACCTATGCGCTGGAGTCGTTCGTCGACGAGCTGGCGCACCGTGCCAAGGCCGACCCCGTTGCCTACCGCGAACAATTGATCGCCACGCAGCCTCGCGCGCTGGCGGTGCTCAAGCGCGCCGCCGACGCGGCTGACTGGCACACGCCGCTGCCCGCCGGGCAGGGCCGTGGCATTGCCGTGAGCGCGGTGTTCGGCAGTTTCATCGCCACCGTGGTGGAGCTGGAAATGCAGGGCGAGCGTGGGCTGCGGATCAAGCGCTTGGTGTCGGTGATCGACTGTGGCTTTGTCAACAACCCCACCTCGGTGACCTCCCAGGTGGAGGGCGGCACGCTGTTCGGCCTGTCGGCAGCGCTGTTCAACGAGATTCTGGTGGAGAACGGCCGGGTGCAGCAGAACAACTTCAACGCCTACCGGCAAATCCGCATGAGCGACGCGCCACCGGTTGAAGTGCACCTGATGCCCAGCCTGGAGGCCCCCGGCGGTGTCGGCGAAACTGGCGCGGTGCCGGTGGCGGCAGCCCTGGTCAACGCCCTGCACGCGGCCAGCAATGCCCGCGTGCGCCGCTTGCCCCTGAGCCGCTCCGGCTACTACACCGTTTGAGGAAGGCTGACATGACGTTTATCAAACTGGCCCTGGCCGCCACCCTCGCGACGGCGTGCCTCACGGCGCAGGCCGCGGACCCGCAATGGGTCGCCAAAGGCGAATACCTGACCCGCGCCGCCGACTGCGAGGCCTGCCACACCACTCCTGGCGGCAAGCCGTTCACCGGCGGCCTGGCGTTCCAGTTGCCGTTCGGTACCCTCTACTCACCCAACATCACCCCAGACCCGGCCACCGGCATTGGCGCCTGGAGTGACGACGAGTTCGTCAGTGCTCTGCAGAAAGGCGTGGGCAAGGACGGCAAGCATTACTACCCTGCGTTCCCGTACACCTCCTACACCCTGATGCCTCGCGAGGACATCCTGGCGATCAAGGCGTACCTGTTCAGCCTGGCGCCGGTGGACCAGCCGCCCAAGGAGAACGACATCGGCTTCCCCTTCAACCAGCGTTGGGGCATGGCCATCTGGAACCTGATGTTCGCTGCAAACGAGCGCTTCGTGCCTGACCCGCAACAGTCGGCCGAATTCAACCGGGGCGCCTACCTGGTGCAGGGGCCGGGGCACTGTGGCGAGTGCCATTCGCCGCGTACGCTGTTCCAGGCGGTAGACACCGGCAAATCACTGGCGGGCGCGACCATCGGCAACTGGCAGGCCTACAACATCAGTTCCGACCCGCGCTACGGCGTCGGCGGCTGGCCGCGCGAGGTACTGACCCGTTACCTGGCCACCGGCGAGGCGCCGGGCTACGCCATGGCCGGTGGGCCCATGAGCGATGTGGTAGAGCACAGCCTGCGTTTCCTGACCCCCGCCGATATCCAGGCGGTGGCCGTGTACCTGCAAGGCGCCGCCGCCAGGCCCGAGGGCATCACGCGGCCCAAGATGGTGGTGAACGAGGGGCCGCTGGCGCCCGGTGACGGCCTGGGCCGCAAGGTGTTCGTCGACGCCTGCGCTGGCTGCCACCGCCTGGACGGCCAGGGCAACCAGAGCCCCGTGGCGACCCTGGGCGGGCTCAAGACTCTCAACGATCCGCTGGGCACCAACCTGATCGCCGTGCTGTTGGCCGGGCACTATCCGGCCACGTTCGGGTCGCAACAGAAGATGCCTGATTTTGCCCATAGCTACAGTGACAAGGAGCTGGCCGCCGTGAGTACTTTCGTTTTGCGCCGCTTCGGTGAGAGCGACGCACGCATTACCCCGCAACAAGTGGCCCGGAGCCGTAGCAGTGCCCTGCATTGATCGTCTGCTGGCCGCGGTAGACGCCAGCCTGGGTGCCGGTACCGAAGCGGTGCTGGCCACGGTGGTCAAGGTCCGTGGTTCAGCCTACCGGCGCCCGGGCGCGCGCATGGTGATCCCGCTGCTGGGCGCGCCCAGCGGCACCGTCAGCGGCGGCTGCCTGGAAAGCGAAGTGGCGAAGAAAGCCTGGTGGCTGAGTGAACGCGGGCCCAAGGTCGTGGCCTACAGCACCGCGGCCGATGAGGACGACCCCCTGGACGAAGCGGCCCTGAGCTTCGGCCTGGGCTGCAACGGCACCGTGTATGTGCTCATGGAACGCCTGCAGCAGACCGAGGGGTCTATATTGCTCGCCACCCTGCGGCAGGTGCGCGATACCGGCCAGTCGGCAGCGTTGGCCACGGTCATCGCCAGTGACGGCCCCTTGGCGGTGGGCACCCGCATGGTGCGCCACGGCAACTGGGGCTACCCGGCGCTGACGGCTTTGGTGGCGCACGCGCTGGCCGATGTACAGCGCCTGGGCAAGTCGGCGCTGCGCCGGTACCGGGGGGAGTGGGGTGAGGTCGAAGTGTTCCTTGAATATCTGGCCCCGGCCCGACGCCTGGTGGTGTTCGGTGCCGGTCACGACGCCCAGCCGCTGGTGCGCATGGCCAGTCTGTTGGGCTGGAAGGTCACGGTGGTGGATGGTCGTGCGCATTTCGCCCGGCAAGAGCGCTTTCCGGAAGCAGAGGCAGTGATCTGCGCCGACGCCCGGGCGCCCCTGGCCTTCGCCGACCGCCTGGACGGCGCGGCGGTCGCCATCATGACTCACAGCCTGAGTCAGGATTTTCATTGGCTGCGCGCGGCACTGGGTAGCGGGGCCGCCTACATCGGCCAACTGGGCCCCCGTGACCGCACGGAGCGCCTCCTGGCTGACATGGATGAACCGCCGTTGGCGGCACTGGAGCGCTTGCACTACCCCATGGGCCTGGACCTGGGTGGCGACAGTCCGGAAAGCGTGGCGATGGCCATCCTTGCCGAGATCACGGCGGTGTTCAACGGCCGTCAGGGTGGCCCGTTGAAGGGCCGCCAGAAAAGCATTCACGACGTCGAGCCTTCGGTGTTGCACGCGGACATGGCCGCGCAAATCCGCGTCCCGTCCCCGTAACAGCGGACCTGGCCGCGTCGGCGGTGCAGGCGGTGGCCCTGATGCTGCGCGGTATCAGGGACGCGGCCAGGTCCGCCGCAGATCGATTCAGGGGCAGCGTGAGTCACGCATCCGAGCGCCCGAACCACTCCAGCGCCGTGCGCCATACGCAGACGCCCAGGAAGTAAGCCGACATCAGCAGCCACACCGTCATCACCAGTGGGTTGATAGCAGGGTGGTCGTGCACCAGCGACAGGCTGCACAGCAGCCAGATGGCGGTGACCGCGATGTTGATGGGCATGAAACGCTTCACGCGGAACGGGTGCAGAAACTTCATGCGCGTGACGGTCAGCAGCGCCAGCACCACGATGGTCAGCAGCGTCATCCACGGGGAGGGGGTCAGGGTATACAGGCACAGGGCAACCACGTTCCAGGCCGCGGGGAAGCCCTGGAAGTAATTGTCCTTGCTTTTCATCTCCACGTTGCAGAAGCAGAACAGCGACGACACCAGCATCACCGAAGTGGCGACCAGGGCGGTGTATTCGGGCAAGGGGATGTAGCGGTAGATGAACAGCGCCGGGATGAACACATAGGTCAGGTAATCGATGACCAGGTCCAGCACTGAGCCATCAAAGTGCGGCAACACGGTCTGCACATTCACCCGGCGCGCCAGGGAACCGTCGACGCCGTCGACGATCAGCGCCACGCCCAGCCATATCAGGCAGGCCTTGGGCTGGTTTTCGAACAGCGCCAGCGTCGCCAGCAGGGCAGTGACCACCCCGGTGGCAGTGAAACCATGGGCGCCCCAGGCTTTGAGCCTGGCCAGGTGCAAGGTCGAGATCACGAAACAGTCTCCAGCAGGAAGAGGGCAGCGGTGCGCTGGCTGCACCTGTCGACCGGGCGCGGACGGCAAGGTTCAGTGGCGTGATCTCAGGATAGGCAATTTCCAGGGCTCAGAGCGAGGCCCGAGTGCTCTGATGCGCTTGCAGGATGGCATTGAGAAAGCGGAAAGGGTCGTTCAGGCCAACCACTTCACTGCTGAAATGGCGGCTGGTCTGGGGCATCAGCACGGCGGCATAGCGCGGGTCGTTGATCAGTTCTGGCGAGCGGCGTGGCACGGCGTGCTGGCGGAACAGGTTCTTGCCGAAACAGGGGAAGGTGACATTCAGGGTGACGACCTGGGACATGGCGGTGACTCCGACGCGAGAGGGCGTGGGGCCAGTTATACCAAGCGAACCTGAAGGGCACCTGAACAGCACAGACCGCTGGTCGACCTGCAAAAATAACCTGTCAAAGCCGTGCGCGGACGAATAATATTCGTCGCTACCTTCTTTTCAGGACACCTCATGGACAAGCTTGACCGCGCCATCCTCGACATTCTGCAAGTGGACTGCACGCGGTCGGTCAGCGACATCGCCGACCAGGTGGGCCTGGGGAGTACCGCGTGCTGGCGCCGTATCCAGAAAATGGAAGAGGCTGGCATCATTCGCGCGCGGGTAGCGCTGCTCGATGGCCGGCAATTGAACGTGGGCGTGGTGGTGTTCGTATCGATTCGCACCACCCAGCACAACGCCGAATGGATCGAAGGCTTCCACCAGGCCGTTGCCGGTATCGAGGAGGTGGTGGAGGTGTACCGCATGGCCGGCGATACCGACTACCTGCTGCGTGTTGCCGTGCCGGATGTGGCGGGGTACGACGCGGTGTACAAGCAACTGATCCGCATACCCGGGTTGTCGGATATCAGCTCGAGTTTTTCCATGGAGCAGATCAAATATTCGACACGATTGCCGCTGCGATACGCCCCCTAGATGACGGTGGGCGGCGTGTCAGCTGCGGCGCGGTGCGCCGTTCCCGAGCTTCGCCCGGTCCCACATGGCCCCCTCGCCACCGCAGCTACCACCCTGTGGGACCGGGCGCCAGCTCGGGAAGCAGGCGCCGCGGTGTTTCAGGTGCCACGCGTTGGGCCCTCCCGACCTTCGCGGGCCCCGGACCCTTGGGGAGGAGCCCAACCGCAAAGCGTTCGCTGATCGCCCTCAAACCCATCATTCATCTGTTTAATAATTAGCCAGCTACCTACTCTTGTTGGGAACAATAACAAGCAAGGAGCTGCACCCATGCCGGCCGATTCATCCCGCCGTCTGTTTCTTCAGCAAGGCCTGACCCTGTCCGCCAGTGCCCTGCTGCCCTCCCTGAGCTGGGCGGATGCCACCCCCGCCACCCGCGTGACCGTTGCCCAAGGCGTGCTGCAAGGTACCCAGGACCCCGACGGTACCCTCGTCTGGCGCGGCGTACCGTTTGCCCGCCCGCCGCGGGGCGAGCTGCGTTTCAAGGCGCCCCAGCCCCTGCAAGCCTGGCACGCCCCGCGCCTGGCCGACGCCTATGGCCCTTGGGCCGTGCAGCAGCCGTACCCGCCCGTGGCGCAAGAAAAACCCAAAGGCGACGAGGACTGCCTGTACCTGAACGTCTGGGCCCCGGCACGCGCCGCCAGCCACAAACGCCCCGTGATGGTGTGGTTTCACGGTGGCGCCTTCGTGCTGGGTAGCGGCGCAGATCCACGCTTCATGGGCGCCGACTACGCCAACCGCGGTGACCTGGTGTTCGTGACCCTTAACTACCGCATGGGCGGCTTCGGGTTTCTGGCGGTGAGCGACGAACCGGGGGCCGCCAACCTCGGCCTGCTGGACCAGATCGCCGCCTTGCGCTGGGTACGCGACAACATCGGTGCCTTTGGTGGCGACCCGGGGAATGTCACGCTGATGGGCGAATCCGCCGGGGCCATGTCCATTGGCTGCCTGCTGGGTGCTCCGGCCGCCAAAGGTCTGTTCGCCCGGGTGATCATCCAGAGTGGCGGCGCGCGGCCCTTGTTCGACGGTGACGAGCCCGCCCAGGTCTTGCGGCAGGTGCTGAAGGTGGCCGGCCTGGCGGACGACCAGGCGCACCGCCTGCAAGACCTGCCGGTGGCCGAACTCAATAACCTGTTCATCCAGGTGGCGGCACGGTCCAACACGCCATTGCTGGGGGGCGAGGCGTACCACCCGGCCGTGGACGGCAGCCTGCTGCCGCGTCACCCGCTGGAAAACCTCACGCCCGTGCCGGCACTGATCGGCCATTGTCGTGACGAAAGCGGGTTGTTCGTGGCGGGCAAGGCAGTCAACCTGCTTGAAGGTCTGCCAGCGCGGGTGCGTGCCAAGGTCGGCGAAGCCACCTGGGCCAAACTGGTGGCGACCTACCAGCGCACCACGGCGCCCGGCGGCGATTGGCAGCGCGAATTGTTCAGCGACACCTTCGTCGGTGTCCCGGCGCTGCGTTTGGCCGACCGCCTGGTGGCCGCGGGCGCGCCAGTGTGGGCCTACCGTTTCGATTACGCCCAGGCCGGCCCCTACGGTCCGTGCCATGGTAGCGACATTCCCTACACTTTCGGCCTCGGCCAGCCGGGCAAGGGGCCGGGTAGTTTCAGTGCCTCGGAACGGGCGTTGTCGGAACAGATGCGCGACAGCTTCATTGCCTTTGCCCGCACCGGCAACCCACAGACGGCCGCCTTGCTTACCTGGCCACGCCACGACGAGCAGTACTTGAGCTACCTGCGCTTCGACACCCCCGTGACCCTGGCCCACGACTACCTGGGCCACGCACGCCGAGCGGCCTGGCAGCCTGCGCCATTGACGGCGCTGTAGCCGGCAGGGGAGGTTTTACTTCCCCTGGTCATCTGGCTATGATGGCCAACGGAGATGGCATTCCTCCCTGAACCGCCGCGCTGGCCGCAGCTGATGATGCCTGCAGACACCTGATCACCGGGGCTGTAGGCGTACGCGCAATAACTCCCTTCTGGTCAGGCACTCTTCTTTCCTGGTGACTGACCCATGTCCAGACGCACACGTTTTGAACAACTCGACCTGTTGCCCTACATCGGCAAGTGGCTGCTGCTCGCCAGCCTGGTCGCCCTGCTGGCCGGCTCTGCTTCGGCGTTCTTCCTGTTTTCCCTGGACTACGTCACCGGCGTGCGCGAAAGCCACCGCTGGCTGATCTGGTTGTTGCCAGTGGCCGGGTTCGTGGTGGGCTGGATCTACTACCGCCTGGGCAAGACGGTGGAGGCAGGAAATAACCTGCTCATCGACGAGATCCATGACCCCAGGAAAGTGGTGCCCCTGCGCATGGTCCCGCTGGTGCTGGGCGGCACGCTGGTGTCGCACCTGTTCGGCGCTTCGGTAGGCCGGGAAGGTACCGCGGTGCAGATGGGCGGGGCCCTGGCTGACCAGTTGACGCATCTGCTGCGCCTGCGCCGCGAAGACCGGCGCATCATTCTCATGGCCGGCATCAGTGCCGGTTTTGCGTCAGTGTTCGGTACGCCCCTGGCCGGTGCGGTGTTTGGTCTGGAGGTGCTGGCTATCGGGCGCCTGCGGTATGACGCACTGTTCCCCTGCATGATAGCCGCCATCGTCGCCGACCAGGTGGGGCTGCTGTGGGGCGTGCAGCACACCCATTATGCCATCGGCGAGATCGCGCCAGTGCAGGGCTGGAGCGTGCTGGCGGTGCTGATCGCCGGGGTCATCTTCGGCCTGGCGGGCTTGCTGTTCGCCACCGCTACCCACCGCCTGGGCGCGCTGGTCAAGCGGCTCATCGCCTACCCGCCGTTGCGACCGTTCGCCGGTGGGGTAGTGATTGCCGTGGCCGTGTGGGCGCTGGGTGCCTACGACTACATCGGCCTGGGTATCCCCGGCATCGTGCGTGCCTTCGAGATGCCGGTAGCCCCTTGGGACTGGTTCGGCAAGCTGGCGTTCACCGTGGCGTCCTTGGGGGCGGGCTTCAAGGGCGGCGAAGTGACCCCGCTGTTCTATATCGGCGCCACCCTGGGCAACGCATTGGCGCCGTTGCTGCACCTGCCGTTCGCCATGCTGGCGGGCATCGGTTTCGTCGCGGTGTTCGCCGGCGCTGCCAACACGCCGCTCGCCACCATCATTATGGCCATGGAGCTGTTCGGTGCCGACATCGGGCCGCTGGCGGCCATCGCCTGTATCGCCAGTTACTTGGTGTCGGGCCACACCGGTATCTACAACGCCCAGCGTATCGGCCATAGCAAACAGCGTGGGCGAGGGTTGCCCGAAGACTTGCGGTTGGGGGAATTGAAGCAGTATCGAGAGCAAGAGCGACGCAAATAGCTGCCTGCGCCACCCCGAGCAGGGGCCCACAAGGCTGGCTTGCGATCTGTTTTTGCACAATCCTGAACAATCCACAAACACAACGCTGATTTTGCGCCACTGTAACAATCCTGAACCTATACTCCGCGTCGATGCCGTTTGCCACGCTTCGACTGCCGGAATCTGCCCCATGAACAAGATCTTGCGCCACTATCTTCCGGCTTCAACGCTGCGAATGCTGCCCAACCGCTGGGACCTCATGGCTTTGCCGCTGGTGGTCGGTTTTCTGCTGTTCTTCTCCATCGGTGCCCACCAGACCTGGGCGCCGATTTCCACCCTGCAGAGCCAGGCCATTTCCCTGGACCCCGCCGACCTGCCCGAGTACGCCGTGCGCACCACCCTGCGCATGCTAGCGGCCATGGCCGCGTCGCTGGTGTTCACCTTGCTCTACGGCACCCTGGCCGCCAAGAGCCGGCGCGCCGAGAAGTTGCTGGTGCCGGTGCTCGACATCCTGCAGTCGGTGCCGGTGCTGGGGTACATCTCGTTTACCGTGACGTTCTTCCTGTTGCTGTTCCCCGGGCGGGTGCTGGGCGCAGAATGCGCGGCTATTTTCGCCATTTTCACCAGCCAGGCGTGGAACATGACCTTCAGCTTCTACCAGTCCCTGCGCATGCTGCCCCGGGACCTGGAAGAGGTGGCCAGCAACCTGCAACTGTCGGCCTGGCAGAAGTTCTGGAAGCTCGATGTGCCCTACGCCATCCCTGGCCTGGTGTGGAACATGATGATGAGCATGTCCGGCGGCTGGTTCTTCGTGGTGGCCTCCGAGGCTATCACCGTGGGTGACCAGACCATTACCCTGCCGGGCGTGGGGGCCTACCTGGCCACGGCCATCCTGCAGCGCGACATGGCGGCCGTGGGCTATGTGATCCTGGCCATGGTGGTGGTGATCCTGCTGTACGACCAGTTCCTGTTCCGCCCCCTGGTGGCCTGGGCTGACAAGTTCCGCATGGAAAACACGGCCTCCCAGGCTGGCGCCCCGGAGTCCTGGGTACTGAACCTGATCCAGCGCACGCGCCTGGTGCAGCGCCTGCTGCGGCCCGTGACCCGGACCATCGGGCGCCTGGGCAACCGGCGCTTCAGCCTGCCGCGCAGCCGACGCAAGGCCGCACCCAGCGCACGCGCCTCGCAACTGGTGGACTGGCTATGGAACGGCGCCATCGGCGCGCTGACCCTCTATGCCTTGTGGCATATCATCACGTACGTGGGCACCGAGGTCGGCCTGGATGAATGCGTGCATGTGCTGGGCCTGGGCCTGATCACGCTGGTGCGGGTGATGCTGCTGATCGCCGTGGCGTCGCTGATCTGGGTACCGCTGGGGGTGATGATCGGCCTGCGGCCCAAATGGGCGGAAAAGGTCCAGCCTCTGGCGCAATTTCTCGCCGCGTTCCCGGCCAACCTGCTGTTCCCGGTGTTTGTCATCGTCATCCTGCGTTACCAGTTGAACCCGGACGTGTGGCTCAGCCCGCTGATCGTGCTCGGCACCCAGTGGTACATCCTGTTCAACGTGATCGCAGGGGCCAGCGCGTTCCCCAACGACTTCCGCGAAGCGGCGGCCAATTTCCACATTCGTGGGTGGCAATGGTGGCGCACGGTGATGCTGCCGGGGATCTTTCCGTACTACGTTACCGGTGCCATTACCGCCTCGGGTGGGGCCTGGAACGCCAGCATCGTGTCGGAGTTTGTCGCCTGGGGCCAGGACAAGGTGGTGGCCCACGGGCTGGGCGCCTACATCGCCGAAACCACGGCGGCCGGCGACTTTCCCAAGATCACCCTGGGGGTGGTGGTGATGTCGCTGTTCGTGGTGCTGTTCAACCGCGTGGTGTGGCGCCCCCTGTATGCCATCGCCGAAAACAAGTTGCGCATGAATTGAAGGGAACCCGCAGATGAATACCTTGAATGAACACCCCGGCAACAGCGCGCCGATTTTTTCCCTGAGCAACGTGAGCCGCGGTTTCGGCAAGGGCAAGGAAGCGCACCAGGTACTGAGCGACGTCGACCTGGTGCTGCGCGAAGGCGAGATCGTCGGGTTGCTGGGCCGTTCGGGCTCGGGCAAGTCGACGTTGCTGCGCATCATCGCCGGCCTGATCGAGCCCAGCGCAGGTGATGTGCGCTACCGTGGCGAGCCGCTGGAAGGCCCGGCGGAAGGGGTGGCCATGGTATTCCAGACCTTTGCGCTGTTCCCCTGGCTGACGGTGCTGGAAAACGTGGAGGCCGGTTTGCATGCCTTGCAGGTTCCGCGCAAGGAGGCACGCCAGCGGGCGCTGGCGGCCATCGACCTGATCGGCCTGGACGGCTTCGAAAACGCCTACCCGCGCGAGCTGTCCGGCGGCATGCGCCAGCGCGTGGGCTTTGCCCGGGCGCTGGTGGTCAACCCGACACTGCTGCTGATGGACGAGCCGTTCTCGGCCCTGGACGTGCTCACCGCTGAAACCCTGCGCACCGATTTGCTCGACTTGTGGAGCGACAAGCAACTGCCGATCAAGTCGATCCTGATCGTCACCCACAACATCGAGGAAGCGGTGCTGATGTGCGACCGTATCCTGGTGCTGTCCTCCAACCCGGGCCGGGTGGTGGCACAGATCAAGGTGCCGTTCGCCCACCCGCGCAACCGTCTGGAACCGCGCTTTCGCAACATGATCGATGACATCTACGCGTTGATGACCGACCGCCGCAGCGCCGACGCCAGCAAAGGCCGCGCCGAGTTGAAAGTCGGCAGCCAGTTGCCGGACGTGTCCACCAACCTCATGGCTGGCCTGATCGAGGCCCTGGCGGCGGAGCCCTACCACGGCCGCGCGGGCATGGCGGTGGTTGCCGAGCGTTTGCTGCTGGAGGTGGACGACCTGTTTCCCGTGGCTGAAATGCTGGAACACCTGGGCTTCGCCGAACTCAAGGGTGCCGATATCAGCCTGACCGAGGCCGGCAAGCTGTTCGCCGACTACGGCACCCAGGAACGCAAGGCGCAATTCGCCGATCACCTGGTGCGCAACGTGCCCCTGGCAGCACGCATCCGCCTGATCCTGCAGGAACGCCGCGGCCACCGCGCCCCGCGGGTGCGGTTCGAGCAGGAGCTGGAAGATTCGTTGAGCGAAGTGTTCGTGGAGCAGACCTTGGAGAGCGTGATCAGTTGGGGGCGCTACGCGGAGAT
>NZ_JAPYKM010000026.1:0-92153 GCF_029623465.1 Pseudomonas sp. RIT-To-2
CCGCTACCAGGTGGACTCGCAGCTCTATGGCCAGGTTCAGCAACGCGCGGACCTCGGGGCCATCCACTGCCAGTGCGCTGGTGTCATCGACATAACCGCCACTGAGCGACAGCTCTGGAAAAACCACCAACTCAGCACCCTGGGCCTTGGCGGCCTGAGCCTGCTCGGTGATGGCACGCAGATTCGCGGCGGTATCGCGGCCTGGCGCGAACTGCCCCACTGCAACAGCGGACACCTTGCCCCTGGCCCGCGGCGACAGGCCGTACAGGCCGAAGAAATCCAGCGGGTTCCAGGCGTAGGCCGGCTGCGCCAGTTCTTTGTACAACGCCGGCCGACGCGCTGCCATTAGCGTGGGCTGGCGGTCACGCACGCGCGCCAGGTCCAGTTTGCCAAACAGCAGACCGTCGCCTTTATCGAGGATGCCCTGCACATGGCCATCGGGCTCGATCACACAGGTGCCACCGCTGAATTGCACACCGCGCTCCTGGCCCCAGCGGTTACTTTCCACCAGGTAGCAACCGTTTTCGAACGCACGGTTGATCCAGTAAGGCGCCGGCGTGCGCTCAGCCAGCCAGTTGCTGACGTGGCAGATCACGTCTGCACCGCCCAGGCCTGCCACCCGGGCGGTTTCCAGAAAGTGGATGTCCATGCAGATCAGCAGCGCGATGCGGCCAATGGGGGTGTCGAACACCTGGTGGCCCAGGTCACCGGACGCGGCCCATTTCGGTTCGCTGATGTAGGGGTGAGTCTTGCGGTGCTTGCCGACCACGCCCTGGGGGCCGATCAGCACGGCGGCGTTGTAGTAGAGGTCGTCCACCGGGTCGACCTCGGGCATGCCGATGACGATGTGGCAACCGTACTGCCGCGCCAGGCGGGCAAAGCGTTCGGTGGTAGGGCCCGGAATGGTCTCCACGTAGGGCGCTACTTCCTCGCGGTCCTGCCAGCAGTAGCCAGTGGTGCCCATTTCCGGGGTGACGATCAGTTGCGCACCGGCGCGGGCAGCCTCCTCCACCCATTCACTGAGGCGGTCCAGGTTGCGGGGTTTCTCGAACAGGGTGGGTTCGAATTGCACGGCAGCGACATTGAGCAGGTTATTCATGGTTGGCTTCCTCAGGCAGCAGTCGAACGGGTGAGCGGCTGCGGGCCGCTGTAGGTGTGGGACGGTTGCCATTGGGTGGCCATGTCCTGGGGAAAGCTGCTGAAGTAGTAGCGGCCACGGGTCATCAGGCTGAGCGCTACGTGCAGCACCGGGCCCACCAGCATGGCGATGAAAGACGCGTAGTACATGGGGTAGGCGCCGAGGATGCCTGCGGCGCCGATGGCCACGGCGATCAGCAGGCTGAACACGCCGCAGGGGTTCCAGGAACGCAGGTGCTCACGGCGGAACTCGACGAAGTCACTGGGCGCCAGGTTCAGCATTTTGCGGCACACCAGGTAGTCGGCGAGGATGATGAACACCCAGGTGTTGGTGAGAATGCCGGTGATGGCCAGGAAGGTACCGGTGTACTGCAGCACGTTGAACACGTAGAACACCACGCCCACGAGCCACACCACCAGCATCCACCACTGGCGACCGGGGCGGTAGTTGAGGGTCATGTCCATGGTGTTGGACAGGGCGATGGAACCCGAATAGAGGTTCATCACGTTGATGCGGATTTGCGTGACGATGGCGAAGATTACCCCGATCAGGCCCAGCACCGTGGGGAAGAT
Organism: Pseudomonas sp. RIT-To-2; assembly: GCF_029623465.1. Taxonomy (NCBI): domain Bacteria; kingdom Pseudomonadati; phylum Pseudomonadota; class Gammaproteobacteria; order Pseudomonadales; family Pseudomonadaceae; genus Pseudomonas; species Pseudomonas sp. RIT-To-2. The sequence goes on from NZ_JAPYKM010000026.1 coordinate 1,711, forward strand.
GAAGCCGGGGTCCATGGCCTGGGCGAAGGCGTCGCCCTGGGTGATGTGTGGAATCAGGGTATACGCCAGATAGGCACCGCTGAGCATCACCGCAACGATCGGCAGCAGCATGCCCAGCATGATGGTGGCCGTGCCCTTGTGGCTGATGGTCGGCTTGGCGAAGCGGCCATAGTCAGTGGCCATCAGGCCCTGGAACACGATCTGCCCGTTGGCCATGTTCATCACCATCCACAAGGCGGTGGCGCTATCCTGGCTGTGGGGCATCCAGCCAGCCGGGCCCACGGCGTCATAGTTGTGGGTGAGCTGGTACAGGCAGAAGGCGAACAACACCACGAAAATCGGCACGCCCCAGGTCTGCAGGAACTGCATGGACGACATGCCCTTCCAGGCGAACAACACGGTCACCAGGCCAATGCCGGCGAAGATCGCCACCCCGGCCAGCGAGCCGACCTCCACCCCCGCGTAGTGGGCGATGGCATGGGAGACGATAGTGCCCTCGAACAGAAAGTAGAAAATGAAGTTCACCGCGTAGATCAGCGAGGTGAACGCCGAGCCCATGTAGCCAAAGCCCAGCCCGCGGGTCAGCAGGCTCAGGGACAACCCTTCCTTGGCCGCAAGCTTCATCACGCAGGCGCCGATGAGGGTGGCGAACACCACCATGTACAGGATGGGAATGAGGATCTTCGGCCAGCCCACCTGGTAGCTCATGTCGGCGCCCAGGCTGAACCAGAACATGGCGGTGGAGTTGCCCAGCAGCACCAGGATGATCGCCGGGATGGGCCAGCGGTAGCGGCTGGGCACGCGGCCCACCGCGTAGTCTTCCACGGCTTCGGCTTCGGTGATGTCCTGGGGGCCCTGGAACCAGTCTTTCAATTTGCTCATGGGGTAAACCTCGTTTTTCGGGCGTGCGAAGGCCCGGACCGCGGCTGGCCGCGATGGAGTGTGTGGGGTCAATCAAAGGGGTGACGCGTGGGTATCAGGGGGGCGCGCGTTCGGGGCTGTCGTTGTCGATGATCTGCTGGGCAACCACGTCCATGCTGCAGCGCTGGGCCATGGCGTCTCGCTGGATGCGCTGGTGCGCCTGAGGCTCGCTGAAGCCGTGGCGGGCCATCAGCAGGGTCTTGGCCATGGAGATGCGCGACACCGCGGACTGGCGAATTTCCAGTTTGCGGATCTCCGCCAGCATGGCCACGCGCCGGCGCCAGAACGAGCGCGCGATCAGCAGTTGGGTGAGCAGGCCGAAGGGTTTCAGCGGCCGTTCGATGACCGCCGCGGGCTGGCTGAGCAGCACCAGTTGCAGCATCGAGGGGTTTTCATAGCCGACGATGGCGATGATCGGCGGGGCTTGTTCATCCAGGCTGTCCACCAGGCGCTCGATGGCCTTGCGCTGGTCCAGCTCGATGGACAGCAGCACGACGTCGACGCCCGGGGGCAGGCGTTCGGGCACCGGCCATTGTTGCTGCACCTCGCAGCCGATACGTTGCAGGTGGCCCAGCACGATCTGCGCTTCCGTGTCCTGCGGGTGCAATACCAGCACGCGCAGGCCCTTGAGTTCACCCAGCAGGTTGGCAGTGGTCATGGCCGCCTCACTCGTTGCCGTCGAGCAACAGTTCGATCAGGTACGGGCTGGGGTGCTCCTGCTGTTCAGCCTGTTCCAGTACCTCGAAGCGGCCGTTGGCATCAATGCGCGCCAGCCGTGGCCACAGCCAGGTGTGGTGGTTCTCGGCGTCGATGCGCACCGGGCCTTGCGGAGCCTCGAAGGTCGAACCGGCCAGGGCCGCGCGCAGGGCATCGAGGTTGTTCGGCTGCGCCTTGCGCGCCGCCTGGGCGTAGAGGTGAACCTGAAAATACGCCGCTTCCGCGCCTGCGGTGATCGGTGCATCGGCGCCATGGCGCTGACGATAGCGGCTCACGAACTGACGGCTCAGCGGCGTGTCCACCGTGTCGAACCAGGGCGCGGCGCAGATGTGCCCGGCACTCACGTGCGCGGGCATCATCGCCACTTCGGCTTCGGTGGTCGACAGGCTGATGATGGGCTGCCGCGCCGGGTCGAAACCGGCTTCGTGGTAGGCGCCGTACAGGGCCGGAATATCGCCGCCCACCACCGTCGAATAGATCACGTCCGGGAGGGTTTCACGCACCCGCGCCATGACCTGGCGGCAGGCGTCGAGACCGGCGCCAAAGGGCAGGTAGATCTCGTCGACGACTTCCCCACCGGCCTGCTCGAACAGGTCACGCATGATGCGGTTGGACTCGACCGGGTACACGTAGGGCACGCCGACGAACAGCACACGGCGGCCAAAATGCTTCAACGCGTGGCGGGCCAGTTGCAGGGAATTCTGGTTCGGTGCGGCGCCGGTGTAGTACACAAAGGGGGAATATTCGAAACCTTCATATAAGGTTGGGTAGAACAGCAACCGGCGGCGGCTCTCTACTACCGGTAACACTGCCTTGCGGGTGCTGGACATATGTGTGCCGAACAGCACCTGCACGCCATGGCGGTCACATAACTCCAGAGCGGCCTGGCGATAGCTTTCCGGGGTGGCGCCAATGGGCAGGCTGACCGCCTCAAGGGGCACACCGTTGATACCGCCCTGTTCGTTGACTTCATCAATGGCCAGCAGGGTCGCCTGGGCTTGGGTGGCCTCCACGGCGGCGGTCATGCAGGTACTGGAAAACAGCAGGCCGACCTTCAGGGTGGCGGGTCGCGGGGATGCGGGCATCGGGGGTCTCCGTCATACCAGTCAACGGTGCCCAAGCGTTGCGCGGCAGGCGCACGCAGGCGGAAAGCGACCAGTATGGGGAATGGAACCGGGCAGGAACATGCCTGATTCAAAACCGACGACGTTGTCGGCAAACGAGGTGTCGGCACCGGCGAGGAATATCTGCATCGTTGGAGATATTCAGCCTGGCGGAGCAGGCCGGGTGCGTCGATGGGAATTGAAAAGCAAGTTGCGGGCCAACAGCCTCGCAGCCCCGCCTGCAAGGACAGTTGCGGCTACTTGGTTTGTGGGCGCCGGGCCCACGCGCATCCAAATGGTGCGCGCCCGCACCGGCACGCCCGAATCGGGACCACGCCTGTCGAGCAGCGGCGCTAAGCGCTCGCTGGCAAACCGGCGCCGGCGCTGCGCCGCTGGTTCGCGGGTGCCGGGCGGCCAAAGTAGTAGCCCTGGAAATGCGAGCAGCCTTCCTTGATCAACTGCTCCATCTGCTCGGCCGTCTCGACGCCCTCGGCAGTGGTCTTGATCAGCAGGCTGTTGCTCATACCGGTAATGGCCCGGATGATTGCCAGGGCCTCCTTGCTGTTCTTCATTTCGCGCACGAACGACATGTCGATCTTGATCCGGTCGAACGGAAACGAGCGCAGATACCCCAGCGACGAATACCCCGTGCCGAAGTCGTCGAGCGATATGGCCACGCCCAGTGCCTTGAGTGCCCGCAGGGTGTCCAGGTTGCCTTCGTTGTCCTCCAGCAGCACCGACTCGGTAATTTCCAGCTCAAGGCGCGCCGGCTCAAGCCCGGCATCACTGAGCGCCAGCGCCACGGCATCCACCAGGCCCGGGTTCTTGAACTGCACCGGCGACAGGTTCACCGCCACGGTCTGCGGCGTGCCCCACGTGGCGGCCTCCTTGCAGGCCAGGTTCAGCGCGCGGTTACCCACTTCATGGATCAAGCCCGTCTCTTCCGCCATGGTGATGAAGTCCATGGGCATGATGGTGCCCTTGGTGGGGTGCTGCCAACGCAACAGCGCCTCGTACCCTGAAACCTCGTCGCCACCGTGGGTCACGATCGGCTGGTAATGCAACTGCAGATGCCCCAGGTGCAGTGCCGTGCGCAGGTCAGTCTCCAGGGTGCGGCGGTGGCGGGCCGCTTCGTCGAGTTGAAACTTGAAGCGCTCGAAGCGGTTGCGGCCATTGCGCTTGGCTTCATACAACGCCATGTCGGCATAGCCCATCAGTTGCTCCGGACTGTCCTGGTCCTGCGGGGACAATGCGATACCTACGCTTACCCCCACCGAGCAGCTATGGCCATCAATCAGAAATGGCGGCCGTACGGCCTGGATCAGGCGCTGCGCCATCAACTCGGCCGCCTCCGCTGTCTCCAGTTCAGGAAGAATCACGGCGTACTCATCCCCGCCCAGGCGGGCCAGGGTGTCGACCTCCCGCAGTTCCATTTCCAGGCGGCTGCTCAACGCCCGCAGCAACTTGTCGCCAATACCATGGCCAAGCGAATCGTTGACGTTCTTGAAGTCGTCCAGGTCCAGGCACAGCGTGGCGGTGATCCTGCCCGAGCCCTCAGCCTGCAGCAGCGCTTCCTTGAGCTTCTGATGAAACAGTACTCGGTTCGGCAACCCGGTCAGTGCATCGTGGTGGGCCATGTGATGGATCCGCGCATTGGCCTCCAACTCCACCGTGACGTCCTCCGCCACGAACAGCACGTATTCCGAAGCATTGCCGGGGTCCTGGTTGAGTACCGTGCGGCTTCTGAGCGTGCGAGGCCCGCGGTTGGTGCCGACCAGCGCCTCGACCGTCTTGATGGCGCCTAAGCTCAGGTCCTGGCCCATCTGCTGTTCGATGTACGCTGCGGTATCCGCCGACAGTGCCTCGCTCATCAATTGGCCCACCATGCTGGCTCCGTTGGGCACGAACAACGCCTCGGCCTGATGGTTCGCCAGGAGGATGCGGTTGGTCTGCACGTCCTTGACGATGACACTGGCCGGAATATTGGAAATCACCGAATCCAGGAACTGCGACAGCGAAGCCATCTCGGCGCTGTACTGCTCGGCACGCACATTGGCCTCAAGCAGTTGCAGCTCTTTCTCGCGCCGCTCGGTGATATCGCGCGTGACCTTGGCGAAGCCGATCATCTGGCCGTCGTCATCGTGAATGGCGTCGATGACCACATGCGTCCAGAAATGCGAACCATCCTTGCGCTGCCGCACGCCCTCGGCCTGGAAGCGCCCCTCGCGCCGCGCCGTTTCAAGGCCATGGGCGGGCATCCCCGCCGCCCGGTCTTCTGGGGTATAGAACAGCGAAAAATGCTGGCCGACGATCTCAGCCGCCTTGTAGCCCTTGGCGCGTTCAGCGCCCGGGTTCCAGTTCGTCACGATGCCTTCTGGCGAAAGCATGTAGATCGCGTAGTCCACGACGCTCTGCACGAGCAGGCGGTACATGGCATCGGAGGCGTCGGTGAACTGCATCTGCGGGTCTCGAGCGGGATCGGAGGGGCCTGACTAATTGATGGCATTATGCCGTCTCGCGCAACGACAGGGTATTGCCCAAAAGTACCGGTCGAGGGCGCTACAGCGGGGAGGCCAGCCCTCCTCACCTGCACACGATGGAAATGATCACCGCCATCAGTTCGTCCTTGGCCTCCTCGGGGGAAATCTCCCCCCCGGCCGCTGCGGCTGAAAGTGCCTCAGCCGCCCCCAGCAGCACAAGCAGGCTTGCCACTGCCAGTTGCCCACCTGCCACGAACGGCGCCAGCCAGGCGCGGAGTTTGCCCAGAAACACGGATTCATATTCACGCTTGGTCGCTTGCAATTCCGGGGTGCTGGCCAACGCTGCGATTACCCCGGGTATTTCACGCCCCTGCACCAACACACAATCGACGTAGGCCGAGGCGATGCCCCTGGCTTTATCCGGCAATGTCGTGGCGCACGCCTCTATCGCCGCATCCATCACGGTCGTCTGGCGCTCATCGAAGTCGCGATACAGCGCCGCCAGCAACGCGGGGCGCGTTGGGAAATGGTCGTACACCACCGGTTTGGTGACCCCAGCCCGCTCCGCCAGCCGCCCCAGCGTCAATGCGTCGGAGCCCTCTTCCCCCACCAATTTCCAGGCAACGTCCAGTAGTTGCCGCCGGCGCTCTTCCCTGCCCAGACGACGTCGCGGCTTGGGTCCATCGGCAGTCTCAGTCATTGACATCGCTATATACCATTAGTAAGTTATACACAACCTACTAAAAGTATATCGCCAGCCCGCAGCACCCGACAATCAACTGGAGACACGCCTGATGCACACACTCATCGTCACCGCACACCCCGAGTCCGAGTCGCTGACGCACGCCGTTGCTTCGCGGGTCGCCAAAGGCATTCAAGGAAGAAACCATGCTCACACCTTCGAGTTCGCCCACCTGGCTCAGGAGGGGTTCGACCCGCGCTTCACCGAGGCAGACCTGGCCGTGCACCGCCACAAGGCCTCGCCGATACCGGATGTACAACGGGAACAGGCACGAATAGAGCGCGCCGACGCGTTGGTGCTGGTGTACCCGGTGTACTGGTGGTCGATGCCGGCGCTGCTCAAGGGCTGGATCGACCGCGTGTTCAGCAACGGCTGGGCGTTCGACTTCAGCCCGCAGGACGCACTGATCAAGCAGTTGGGGCACCTGCGTGTCTATCTGCTCGGCGTGGGTGGGGCTGACGCATCCACGTATGAGCGGCATGGATATGGTGCGGCGATGAAGACCCAAATCGATCATGGGATTTTTAACTATTGCGGCGCGCCGGTGGTGGGCGCTGAGTTGCTGCTCGACAGTGAGAGTGCGGGAGCGTCGCAGGCGCTGGAAGCGGCAGAGGCGTTGGGGGGTAGGTTGAGCGTGGCAGTTTCATAGACCGCAATTGGCCGGGGCAACCGCCACGGTGGCGCATGGCGGGCTCGGCTTGAGCGCTCGCTTGCCTCCACCTTCGACAAAAAACAATTGCTCTACAAGCACCCTGCCGCCCTGCAGCCCCTGTCTTTTGTAGGCGCTCATCCTGCGATATACCTGATACTGTGCGCCGTTCGTGACGGTGCCAGCTCCGTTGCAGGTGGCGCGCGTGCCGTTGCAGGACCGGGCGCAAGCTCGGGAAGCGGATAACGCGCTCGATCTGGCGGCCCTTCTCGAGCTTCGCCTGGTCGTGCAGGGTTGCCACGGCCCTGCAGCGGACCTGGCCGCGTCACAGGCGCCATGCAGTAACAGGCATACCGCCTATAGCAGCTGCGGCTTTCGCGCTCTGGCCTGGTCCGCTTGCCACAGGCAGCGCATGTCATTGAGGGGAACATCAGCAACGCGCCGAGCCAGGCAACGTGGCCTGCAGGAGGGAGGGCTTTGAAGAACCACACCAGGGAGTCAGGCATGGTAGCCAGGCTGCTGTCAGGATCTGCACGAAGTATACGGTTTCGGTTCAGAATCGTCTGTGGCAGCTGGCTTGCCAGCGAACGTCCAGACACGGCCAAAAGACAAGGAAGCCCATGAAACATATCAGACTGATTCGCCACGGGGAAAGCGCCGCAAACGCCGGTGCCCCTAGCCAGGATCACGCCAGCATTCCCCTCACCGCCAAGGGGCGCGAACAGGCGCTAGGCGTGGCGGGGTCTTTCGCCCAGGCTCCCGAACTGATCGTCACCTCGCCGTTCTCCCGGGCCCAAGCCACCGCGCGCGCGACTGTGGCGGTATTCCCCGGCTCCCCACTCGAGACATGGCCCGTTCAGGAGTTCACTTACCTGGCACCTGCGAAGTGCATGAATACCACCGTGGCGGACCGGCGACGATGGGTCGAGGACTATTGGTTGAAGGCGGCGCCGGCTCATGTCGACGGCGCCGGGGCCGAGTCGTTTGCCGAATTCATCGCGCGTGCGCAATCGCTGCTGGCGCGCCTCGCCGAGCATCCGGCCGACGACGTCGCGGTGTTCTCACACGGGCAGTTCATCAATGCCGTCGCCTGGTTGCTCGAACGCCGCCCGGCCGAGCTCGACAGCGATGCCATGGGTGACTGGCGTGCGTATGACATCGCACACCCCGTGGAGAACGGTGGGGGGTGCCAGCTATTCAGTATCGCTGGCGAGCCGGCCTGGGCGCTGGGCACCCGTTCAGCGTTTCAACTGAGCCGAGTCAGATAAGGAGGCAACTCCGGCTCCGGCAACACCGACAGCACCTTCAGCCGTTGCAGCGTCCGCTCGCGGGCGCGCAGCAGGTGGTCACGCAGGCTCAGCGCCGCTGAATCGACGTTGCCATGCAACAGCGACTCGATCACCAGCCGGTGCTCCACCAGGGTGGCTTCGTCGACACCCAGGCCCAAGGCGTCGTTGAAGATGCGGCTGACGTTCATGGGGCTCTGATAGAGCTGAATCAGCGCCGCCATCTTGCGGTTGCGCAGCCCGGCCAGGCAGCACACGTGCAGGTCGTGTTCCAGTTTTTCAACCCCGGCAGCCGTGGCCTGGGTCGGTGCCTGCTGCAACTGGTTGATGTGCTCCAGCATGGCCAGCAACGCCTCACGGCTCAGGCCCGATGCGGTCTGCTGCAGGGCCTGGGGCTCCAGCAACGCGCGCAGTTCGTAGTCGTCGGTGATTTCCCGTGCGGTCAACGGCCCGGCCAGCCACTGCCCGTAGGGTTCCTTCTCAACCAGGCCACGGTCACGCAAGCGCATCAGCGCCTCACGCACCACGCTGCGGCTGACGCCGAAATGCTCGGCCGCCGCGTGCTCGTCCAGCCGATAGTGCCCGAACACCATCACAGTCGATACGCACGTGGCGATCTCATCGTAGACCCGCTCGCTGAGCGGGCGCAGGTCAATCAGGTCCTCGCCCGACTCCAGACCCAGCAATTGCCGCGTCAGGGTGACGCGCACTGGCGGCAGGTCCAGCCCCTGTGGGTTGATCAGGTAGCCACGGCCCTCGAAGCGGCGCACCAGGCCCTCTTCGCACAGCAGCGCCAGTGCCTGGCGCACAGGCACGCGGCTGGTGGCGAACAGCTCGGCCAAGGGGGCTTCCAGCAACACCAAGCCCGGCGCGGCGCGGCCCTGCAGGATGGCGTCACGCAAGGCACTGCGAATCAGCCCATAACGCGGGGCACTGCGGCTCTCTTCGGTTACAAGGTCGTCGGCGACCAACATCAGCGGCATTTCCTTTCAAGGGCCTGGAAAAAATTCTCTCACACCTGGCCTTGGGTGTGGGGCGGTTGCGCAGGCACCAAAGTGGGGCCATTTACCCGCACGTGTTACTTTTTCGCTCACAAATGGATATTTAAAAAATAGATCCATTTTTAGGTCTCGACTCCCCCTGCCCCTTTGAACGTATCAAGAACGCCTTTGCTTGTGCATTCTGCGTGCCTGATCTGCTGGTTGGCATGATGCATGCTTCATAAAAATGTATTGATATCGCAAATGTACATTTTTAATGAAGCCCTGTTTTAGGAGCCGTTCATGAACGACCTTCACGCCCCGCTCGATGGGTCCACCCTCGCCGCAGCCTATGCCGACGGCACCCGAGACCCTGTCGACGTGTTCGAGGCAGCCGCCGAAAGGGCTCAGGACAGCGACGCGGTCTTCACTGCCCTGACGCTGGACCGGGGCCGCCGCGAAGCCCACGCCTCCCGTGCGCGCTGGCAGGCCGGTGCGCCGCTGTCCGCCCTGGACGGCGTGCCCATGGCGTGGAAGGACCTGTTCGACATGGCCGGCACGGTCACCACCGCAGGCGCCGCGTTTCGTCGCAACGCCGCCCCCGCGGCACACGATGCCACGCTCGTGCAACGCTTGACCCAGGCAGGGCTGGTCAGCGTGGGCAAGACCAACCTCAGCGAACTGGCCTATTCGGGGCTGGGCCTGAACCCCCATTTCGGCACCCCCACCCTGCCCGGCCACTCGGGTGAAGCCCGGGTGCCAGGCGGTTCGTCTTCGGGCTCGGCCATTGCCGTTGCCACCGCGATCGTGCCGATCGCCATGGGCACCGACACCGCGGGGTCGATCCGCATTCCGGCCGCCTTCAATGGCCTGGTGGGTTACCGCAGCAGCCGCCAGCGCTACAGCGCACACGGCGTGTTCAGCCTGGCCCGCAGCCTCGACGCCTTGGGGCCGATCACCCGCAGCGTGCGCGATGCGCTGGCTATCGACCAGCTCCTGACAGGTGGCCCAGCGGTGCAACCGGCGGACCTGCGCAACCTGCACTTGCGTGTCGACGATACAACCCTGAACGACCCGCGCGTGGACGCCGCCGTCAGGGACAACCTGCTTCATTGCCTGCAGCGGCTAGGCCAAGCCGGGGCGCGCATCGACCGTCGCCCGGTGCACGCCTGGCAAGCGACCCTGGACTGCATCGCCGAACACGGCTGGCTGGGCGCTGCCGAGGCCTTTGCCCGCCATGAGGCGCTGCTCGACAGCCCCGAGGCCGAACAACTCGACCCACGGGTACGCAAGCGCCTGGAAGCGGCACGCACGCTGCCCGCCAGCGTGCAACTGCACCTTTACGAACGTCGCGCCCTGTTGCAGGCACGGCTCAAGGCAGAGCTGGACGGCGCCCTGCTGGTGACGCCTACCGTGGCCCACGTGGCGCCACTGCTGGCGCCCCTGGCCCAGGACGATGTGCTGTTCGCCAGCACCAACCTGGCCACGTTGCGCCTGACCATGGCCGGCAGCCTGCTGGACATGCCCGGCATCGCCCTGCCCAGCGGCGTCGACCGCGCCGGGCTGGCCACCAGTTGGCTGCTGGCCGGGTGCAGCGGTGACGACACCCCGGTACTGCGCGCGGCCCTGGCCGTGGAACAGCTGTTCGCCCACCCCGCCTGACCCGCTTCATTCAGACGGCTTCTTTCAGGGGCGCCGGGGGCCCGGCCCAAGCGCTCATCCGTTGTCACCGGGAGGAGGATGTACCCATGGCTAAAGAGATTCTGGTATCGATCGGCGTGGACGTTGACGCCGTCGCCGGCTGGTTGGGTTCGTATGGCGGCGAGGATTCGCCGGACGATATCTCCCGCGGCCTGTTCGCCGGTGAAGTGGGCGCCCCGCGCCTGCTCAACCTGTTCAGGAAGTACGACCTGCGCACCACGTGGTTCATCCCCGGGCACTCGGTGGAAACCTTCCCCAAGGAAATGAAAGCCGTCGCCGACGCGGGCCACGAGGTGGGCATCCATGGCTACAGCCATGAAAACCCCATCGCCATGACCGCCGAGCAGGAAGAAATCGTCCTGGACAAGTCCATTGCGCTGATCACCGAACTGACCGGTCGCCGCCCCACCGGGTACGTCGCACCGTGGTGGGAATTCAGCCGCGTCACCAACGAACTGCTGCTCAAGAAAGGCATCAAGTACGACCACAGCCTGATGCACAACGACTTCACTCCCTACTACGTGCGCGTGGGTGACGAGTGGACCAAGATCGACTACAGCCAGCACCCCGACACCTGGATGAAACCGCTGGTGCGTGGCCAGGAAACCGACCTGGTGGAGATCCCGGCCAACTGGTACCTGGATGACCTGCCCCCGATGATGTTCATCAAGAAATCACCCAACAGCCACGGCTTCGTCAACCCGCGCCACCTGGAAGAAATGTGGCGCGACCAGTTCGACTGGGTATACCGCGAGCACGACTACGCCGTGTTTCCCATCACCATTCACCCTGATGTGTCCGGGCGCCCCCAGGTGCTTCTGATGCTCGAACGCTTCATCGAGCACATGCAAGGCCATGCCGGCGTGCGCTTCGTGACCATGGACGAGATTGCCGACGACTTCATCAAACGCCACCCCCGCCAGCGCTGATCTTTATCCCGCCGAGGATTGACCATGACTACGCCCACCGCCGTTTTCGCACCTGAGCAGGTGCCTGCCGCCGAATGGAAGCCACAGTACCTGACGTCAGGAGATGTCAAATACGCCACCTGGATCGCGTTCTTCGCGTGGGTGTTCGCGGTGTATGACTTCATCCTGTTCGGCACGCTGTTGCCGGTGATGGGTGAGCACTTCAGCTGGAACCAGGCTACCCAGGCAGAGATTGCCACCTGGGTAGCCCTGGGCGGTGCCGTGGTGGCCTTCGCCATCGGCCCGGTGGTGGACCGCCTGGGCCGCCGCAGCGGCATCATTTTTACCGTCACCGGTTCTGCCCTGTGCTCGTTGCTGACCGCCTTTACCGCAGGTGTGGGCAAGGGCGGCCTGATTGCCGTGCGCTCGGTGGCAGGCCTTGGCTATGCCGAGGAAGGGGTCAACGCCACGTACCTGACCGAGATCTACGCGGCCTCCACCGACCCGAAGCTGGTCAAGCGTCGCGGGTTCATCTACAGCCTGGTGCAAAGTGGCTGGCCGGTCGGCGCCCTGATCGCCGCTGGCTTGACCGCCCTGCTGCTGCCCAGCATTGGCTGGCAAGGGTGCTTCGTCTTCGCCGCCATCCCGGCGTTCGTGGTGGCGATCCTGGCTCGCAGGCTCAAGGAAAGCCCGCAGTTCCAGCTGCACCTGCGCATCGCCCACCTGCGCAAGGCCGGCGAAGACGCCCAGGCACAAGCCCTGGCCAAGGCCTACGGTATTGATTACCAGGAACACGCCAAGGCCGGTGTCGGCGCGGCGTTCCGCGGCCAGGCCCTGCGGGCCACGCTGGTACTGAGCGTGGCACTGTTGCTCAACTGGTCCGCCATCCAGGTGTTCAGCGTGCTGGGCACCTCGGTGATCGTCAGCGTGCACAACGTGTCATTCCAGAACTCCCTGTGGATTCTGGTGCTGTCCAACCTGGTGGGCTTTTGCGGCTACCTGTTCCACGGCTGGCTGGGCGACCGCATCGGCCGGCGCAACACCGTGGCCCTGGGCTGGATGTGCGGCGGCGTGGCCTTCGCGGCCATGATCTATGGCCCCAGCGACCTGGTCACCGTGGTCACGCTGTACAGCGTTGGCCTGTTCTTCCTCAACGGCCCTTATTCGGCGTTGCTGTTCTTCATGAGCGAAAGCTTCCCCACCAGCATCCGTGCCACGGGCGGTGCCATCGTCCATGCCATGGGGCCCATCGGTGCCGTGGTCGCTGGCCTGGGCATCACCGGCGTGCTGACGGGCGGTGGCCAATGGGGCAGCGCCGCCATCTGGTTCGGTGCGGTGCCCTGCTTCCTGTCCGGCCTGGTGATGTTGGCCGCGCGCCACGTCAGCCCTGAAAGTGTCAAGTAAACTGGAGTTGCACATGACTGCTGTCGATACTTCCCCCGTAGCCTTCATTACCGGTGCCGCCAGCGGCATCGGCCAGGCCCTGGCCGTGGCCTATGCCCAGCGCGGCGTGCGCGTGGTGGGCGGGTATTTCCCGGGCGACCCACATGACCCCCAGCACACCGCCAGCCGCGTCGCCCAGGTGGGTGGCGAGTGCATCATGCTGGCGCTGGACGTGACCTCTACCGAATCGGTAGACGCTGCGGCAGCGCAAGCCGTGGAGCAGTTCGGGCGCCTGGACTATGCCGTGGCCAACGCCGGGCTGCTGCGAGCCGCACCGCTGCTGGAGATGACTGATGAACGCTGGAACGAGTTGCTCAATGTCGACCTCACCGGTGTGATGCGCACCTTCCGCGCGGCCTCGCGCTACATGGGCGACGGCGGCGCCATGGTGGCCATCTCGTCCATCGCCGGCGGTGTCTACGGGTGGCAGGACCATGCCCACTACGCCGCCGCCAAGGCCGGCGTACCGGGCCTGTGCCGCTCGCTGGCGGTGGAACTGGCGCCGCGCGGCATTCGTTGCAACGCCGTGATTCCCGGCCTGATCGAAACGCCGCAATCACTGGACGCAAAAAACTCGCTGGGCCCCGAGGGCCTGGCCAAGGCCGCCCGCGCCATCCCCCTGGGGCGTGTGGGGCGCGCCGATGAAGTGGCCGCCCTGGTGGCCTTCCTGACCTCGTCCGACGCCAGTTACCTGACCGGGCAAAGCATTGTCATCGACGGTGGCCTCACCGTTCGCTGGCCGGAGTAAGCCGTGATGCAAGACACCCTCAGAACCCTCGCCCGCCCACTGGCCGGGCGGCGCGCCGTGATCACCGGCGCGGCCAGCGGCATCGGTGCGGCCATCGCCCGGGCCTATGCAGAAGCGGGCGCCAGGCTGGTGCTGGGCGACCGCAACGGCCCGGCCTTGGAGCGCGTGGCCCTGGAGTGCCGCGCCCTGGGCACCGACGTGGTGACCTGCGTGGCCGACGTCGGCACCCGCACCGGCGCCCAGGCCGGCGTCGACCGTTGCGTGGACGCCTTCGGCGGCATCGATATTCTGGTCAACAATGCCGGCATGCTCACCCAGGCGCCCTGCGTGGACCTGACCCAGGACATGTGGGACGACATGCTGCGCGTGGACCTGACCAGCGTGTTCATCGCCAGCCAACGGGCCCTGCCCGCCATGTTGGCGCAGCGCTGGGGGCGCATTATCAATGTCGCTTCGCAACTGGGTATCAAGGGCGGCGCTGAACTGACCCACTACGCGGCGGCGAAAGCTGGCGTGATCGGCTTCACCAAGTCGCTGGCACTGGAAGTGTCCAAACACAACGTGCTGGTCAATGCCATCGCGCCCGGGCCCATCACCACCGCGCTGGTGGATGACCTGAGCCAGGACTGGAAAACCGCCAAGGCCCGCGAGCTGCCCCTGGGCCGCTTCGGCCTGGCCGAAGAAGTGGCGCCCGTTGCCGTGCTGCTGGCCTCGGAGCCGGGCGGCAACCTGTTCGTCGGCCAGACCCTGGGCCCCAATTCGGGCGACGTGATGCCCTGACGGTGCATCGAACCGGCCGGCCCGACCCGGGCCGGCCCTTTGCAAGAAGGCGAACATCATGTGTGGACTGTGCGGGCTGCTGGGCGAAGACATTCACTGGAGCGACCCCCTGAGCGCCGAACTGCCGCGCCGCCGTGAACGGCTGCAACGCATCACGGCCATCAACCGCGTGCTGGCACCGTTCCGGTTGAACGTGTGCGACTTCCAGGGCTCTGCCTACCTGGTACAGGGCCCCACCGGCCGCCAGGAACTGGCCAGCGGCCTGGACGAACTGTGGGGCAAGGCCCACGCCATCATCGGGCGCCCTCTCGACCCGCTGGACCCGCGCCTGCTGCAGCACCTGGAGGCCGCGTCATGAGCATCCCCCTGACCGTCATCACCGGTTTTCTCGGCAGCGGCAAAACCACCCTGCTCAAGCGCCTGCTCGCCGACCAGGACCTGAGCGACACCGCTGTGCTGATCAACGAATTCGGCGAAGTGGGCCTGGACCACCTGCTGGTCGAAGACCTGGCGCCGGACACCGTGCTGCTGCCCAACGGCTGCGTGTGCTGCTCCATTCGCGGTGACCTCAAGGCCGCCCTGCTGAACCTCGAGGTACGCCAGCGCCGCGGCGAGTTGCCGGTGCTGCGCCGCGTACTGCTGGAAACCACCGGCCTGGCCGACCCCGCGCCTATCCTGGCGACACTGGCCAAGGACGCCAACCTGCGCGGCCACTTTCACCTGGGCCAGATGATTACCCTGGTGGACGCCGAGCATGCCGCGCTGCAACAGCGCCTGCACCCCGAATGGCTGGCACAGGTCGCCGCCGCCGACCACCTGCTGATCAGCAAGGACGACCGCGTCGACGCGACGGTACTGGCGCAGGTACAGGAACGCCTGAGCCGAATCAACGGCGGGGCCCCGGTCCAGCTCGCCCGCACCTTGAGCGGCGCTGACCCGTTGCTGCGCAGCCAGGGGCCACGGGGCGAGGCCATCGCCAGCGAACTGGCGCGCTGGACGCTGTTCCAGCCTGTGGACGCGCACCACCACGCTGAAGCACAGGTGTGCTGCCTGAGCTTCGACGCCCCCCTGGACTGGTTGACCTTCGGTGTGTGGCTGTCGATGCTGCTAAGATGCCACGGCGAACGAATCCTGCGCGTCAAGGGCATCCTGGAAGTGATCAACAGCGAACATCCCATTGTCATTCACGGTGTGCAGCACTGCCTGCACGCCCCCGTCCACCTGGCCTGCTGGCCCGCAGGCCCGCGCACCTCGCGCCTGGTGTTCATCGTGCGGGGCGTGGACACCGGCTTGCTGCGCCGTTCGTTCGCCGCCTTTCTCGGCCAGCCACGGGTGGCCGCATGAGCGAGCCGGTTACCCTGCGCGTGCTGGGCACTTCAGTGACCCTGCTGGAGTCGATTCGCCAGCGCGCCGAGCAAGAGCTGGGGGTGCGCATCGTCTACCAGATTCACGACGTGCAACAGGCACAGCGCATCGCGGTGATGCAACCCGACAGCTACGACCTGTACGACCAATGGTTCCACAACGTCGACCTGGTGTGGCCGGCACGAGCCATCCAGCCCATCGACACCCGCCGCCTGGCGCTGTGGGAAGAGATCAACGACCTGCCCAAGCGCGGCCGGCTCAACCCCGATGACCGCCTGGCCACCGGCAGCCTGCCGTGCGACCGTCTGTTCGTGCAGCACGACGGCAGCCTGGGCAAGCGCGCCACCGACCTGATCAGCATGTTGCCCCTGACCCACAACGCCGACAGTTTCGCCTACCGCCCCCAGCACCTTCCGGCCGGGCTGGCCATGGCGGACGAGAGCTGGGCATGGCTGGTGGACGAGTCCTGGTGCGGGCGCATCGCCCTGCAAAGCGATGCGTCCATCGGTGCCCTCGATGCCGCGCTGGCCGTCCAGGCATCAGGCCTGGCCCGGTTCGACAACATCGGCAACCTGGCGCTGGAAGAAATAGACCAACTGGCGAAAATCCTCATCGACAAACAGCGCCATGGCCATTTCGCCGCCTTCTGGTCAGACGGCCAGGAGGCCGGCGAGCTGATGCTGCAACCGCGCATCGACATTCAGAGCCTGTGGTCACCCACGCTGATGCAACTGCACCGCGCCGGTATCGAGTACCGCTTGGCCGTGCCCAGGGAAGGCTACCGAGCCTGGTTCGGCGGGCTGTCACTGTCCCGCTGCGCCCAGGGGCGTGTGCGCGATGCCGCCTATGCCTACCTCAACTGGTGGCTGGCGGGTTGGCCGGGCGCGGTAATGGCCCGCCAAGGGTTCTATATTTCCAACCCCCTGCGTGCCCGCGACCATTTGAGCGCCGCGGAGTGGGACTACTGGTACGACGGCAAGCCGGCACGCGAAGAGCTGATGGGCAGCGACGGCTTGCCGCTGATCGACGCCGGCGCCTGCCGTGAAGGCGGCTCCTACGCCGAGCGCATGGGGCACATCAGCGTGTGGAACTCGGTCATGGACGAGCACAATTACCTGGTGCGTCGGTGGGCCGACTTCCTGCGCGCGGGCAAAGCCTGACCCGCACCCACGTTCGCCGCGGCGCGGGCCCCTACGCCTGCTGCCGCGTCCACTCGCGCACGGCTTCGGCAAACAGCCGCAAGGCCATGGGTGGGTGGCGGTTCGCCGGGTAGTAAAGGCATGCTCCCGGGTAATAGGGCCCCCAGTCGGGTAACAGGTGCACCAGGCGCCTGGCCTGCAGGTGCTCGACCACCTGGTCCAGGGGCACCCAGGCGATGCCAATGCCGCCCAGCGCGGCCTCGACCATCAGGTTGATGTTGTCCAGGGTCATGGGGCCATCCACGTCGATACTCGCCGAGTGCCCCAAGTGGTCAAGGTCCCAACGGAACAAGGTGCCGCTGGCGAAGCGAAACCGGATGCAGCGGTGCGCCTTGAGGTCATGGGGCGCCTTGGGCTCAGGGTGCCGCGCCAGATAATCGGGTGAAGCCACCGCGGCGAAGCGGATATCCGGGCCGAAGCGCACCGCCACCATGTCCCGAGGCACGTCGTCGTACAGCCGGATGCCGGCGTCGAAGCCGTCCGCGACGATGTCCACCAGGCGGCTGTCCACGCTGCATTCGATATGGATACGCGGGTGTTCCAGCAGAAACGCTGGCATCACCTGCCGAATCAGCAGCTTGAACGACGACTCCGATGCACTCAGGCGTATCGAGCCCGAAGGCGTGTTGCGCTCGGAGGTAACGTCGTTCACTGCACACTCCAGATCCCCCAGCAACGGCTGCACACGGCGATACAGCTGTTCGCCGGCCTCCGTCAACGCCACTGAGCGGGTGGTGCGGTTGAACAGCCGCAATTCCAACCGCGCTTCAAGCCCACGCATGGAATGGCTGAGCGCGGAAGGCGACACGCCCATCGCCCTGGCCGCGCCACTGAAGCTGCGCTGCTCGGCAATGGCGACAAAGGCCGTCAATTCAGGCAACCCGGCACGAATCATTGGTGAATTCTCCTCAACACCCCATGAACCCATTTGCCAATTGTTGAGATTGGCACAGGAATCTAAAGTGTACCTGCCATCTACATTCTTGCGAAGGAGACGAAGCATGCAACAGCGTCAGCTCGGTAAAAGTGGTTTGCAGGTCTCGGCCCTGGGGCTGGGTTGCATGGGCCTGAGTTTCGCCTACGGCCCCGCCCTTGAACACAACGCCGCCGTCAAGCTGCTTCGCGCGGCCTTTGACCAGGGGGTGAATTTCTTCGACACCGCCGAAGCCTATGGCCCCTACAGCAATGAAACCCTGTTGGGCGAAGCCTTGGCACCGGTGCGTGACCAGGTGGTGATCGCCACCAAGTTCGGCTTCAGGAACGGTATGCCCGCGCAAGGGCTGGACAGCCACCCCGACACCATCAGGGCCGTGGTCGAGGCTTCGCTGAAACGGCTTGGGACTGACCGTATCGAGCTGCTGTACCAGCACCGCGTCGACCCTCAGGTGCCGGTTGAAGAAGTGGCGGGGGCGGTCAAGCAACTGGTTCAGGAAGGCAAGGTGCTGCATTTCGGCATGTCCGAAGCCGGCGCCGATGCCATACGTCGTGCCCACGCGGTGCTGCCGGTCGCGGCTCTGCAGAGTGAATATTCGCTGTGGTGGCGTGAGCCCGAAGAACAGATCCTGCCCGTGCTGGAAGAACTCGGGATCGGTTTCGTTCCCTTCAGCCCCTTGGGCAAAGGCTTCCTGACCGGGGCCATTGATGCGCACACCCAGTTCGCCGCCGATGATTTCCGCAACGTGGTGCCCCGCTTCAGCGAAGAAAACCGCACAGCCAATGCCCGGCTGGTCGAGGTACTCGGCGCGATCGCCGATGGCAAGGGCGCGACCCGAGCCCAGGTCGCCCTGGCGTGGCTGTTGGCCCAAAAGCCCTGGATCGTGCCTATTCCGGGCACGACCAAACCGCACCGCCTGGCTGAAAACAACGGGGCCGCCAGCCTCGACCTGAGCAGCGACGACCTGGCCGCCATCGCCACGGCCCTGGCACAGATCCAGGTCGTGGGGGATCGCTACCCGGCCCACCTGCAGAAGAACGTGAACCGCTGAGTTCGCCCCTGCCGTGTCACCACGTTGATGAGCAACACTCATCACTACATGCTGTTTGCGGCTATTAATCTACCGGCCCGCGTTGCCTACCATGGGCCGGTGCCCGCGCCTGAAGAAGCCTGATCGGCATTCACGTCAGCGCACGCAGGGGCCGACCTTGCGCCCGGGGCCGTCCAATTTTCTGCTGGGAGTGCACCATGAAACTGCTGACCGCGACCACCTTCGCCACCCTGCTCTGCTCCGCCGCCGTGGGCGCCGACCAGGCACAGGCACGGCCCGATCCCAAGCCTTCGTCCGACGTGCTGGAAATAACCCCGCAACTGTACCGCTACACCACTGAGCTGCTGTTCGGCGAAGTGTGGAAACGCGAGGCACTGTCCCCTCGCGACCGCAGCCTGGTGACCGTGGCCGCGCTGGTCGCCAGCGGCCAGTTCCCACAACTGCAGGGGCACATCCGGCTAGGCCTGGACAATGGCCTCACGCCCGGCGAGATCACCGCGCTGATCACCCACCTGGCGTTCTATTCCGGCTGGCCTAACGCGATGTCTGCGGTGGGCGTGGCCAAGCAGGTATTCACGGAGCGACACCTGGGTGCCGAGCAGGTAACGCCGGCGCCCGGCGCGCCGCTCACCCTGGACCCGGAGAGCGAAAGCAAACGCCGCGCCGCCGTCCAGGCCGGTGTCGGTGACGTGGCCCCTGAACTGGCCCGTTACACCAACGAAATACTGTTCGGGCAGGTGTGGCGTGACAGCAGCCTGACACCCCGAGACCGCAGCCTGGTGACCGTGGCGGCGCTTGTCGCCCAAGGCCAGGCAGCGCAACTGCCCTTCCACCTCAACCGCGCCATGGACAACGGGCTCACCCGGGAACAGGCGGCTGAGGTGGTGACGCACCTGGCGTTTTACGTGGGGTGGCCGAAAGCGATGTCGGCGGTGCCGGTGCTCAAGGAAGTGTTTGCGGGGCGGGCCTGACGCTTCAGCGGGTGCGAGACCGGTAGCAGCCGTGAGGCCGCGTCGGCCTTCATGCGGTGTGCCTGGCAACGCGCGAGTACATGTGTTGGCTTAGCGCCGATGATGATGGCGGCGTTCCCACTCATGACGACGCTCCGCCTCCCGGCGTGCCTGCTCCCGCCGCCAGCGCTCCCGGCGAATCTGCTCCTGACGGGACTGCCAGTGGCCGTCGCGCCGGTAGTGGTCGTCATAGGCCAACTCGGTTGACTGCTGGCTGCCCAGGCTCAGCAAACCTGGCCATGGGTTGGCCGCGCCCGGAGTCTTCCCCGCAGGGCCTTGAAAGAGCGACGGGGCCAGCGGCGCCTGCATTGGCGAGGCGCAGGCAGTCCCTGCTGCCGCCAACGAAAGCACCGCTGCGAGCACGATGGAGGGGCTGTAGAATTTCATAAGTCAGGTAGGTCTCTGATAAGCCGTTGAATCCGAATCGGCCTCGCGGCTGCGGCGCCAACTGTGTCAGTTTCGACAAAAATCTCATCAGGTAGACCACGACCGGCAGAAAAGTTCTACGGACAATGAAAAATTATTCATTATTTTCAATAAGTTGCCTGTTTGCGGGGCGTTGCGGCCTGGGCGTTGAAGCAATCGCGTGATGACATATCGGCATCAGTCCCCCCGAGTGCGTAAAATGTCGGCTTTTTCGCGTATCGGACAGGTGCCCATTGAGCGCAGGCAGAACCGCAGGACTTTTGTTACTCACCGCCTTGCTGGCCGCATGCAGCACGTCACCACCGCGCACGCCCGATGACATCTGCGGCATCTTTCGGGAGAAGGATGATTGGTACGACGCCGCCAAAGTCACCCAACAGCGCTGGGGCGTGCCGATCCAGGTGCCGTTCGCGATCATGTATCAGGAGTCAGGCTTCCACCAGGACGCCAAGGCGCCGCGCAAATACCTGTTGTGGATCATCCCATGGGGGCGCGTCACCACGGCCGCAGGGTACGCGCAGGCCAAGGATGAAGGCTGGAACGATTACCGCAAAAGTACTGGCCGCAGCGGCGCCAGCCGTCAGGACTTCGACGACGCCATCGACTTTGTCGGCTGGTACATGGACAAGACCTACACCATCAACGGCGTGTCGAAATACGATGCGTATGACCAGTACCTGAACTACCACGAGGGCTGGGGTGGATATCGGCAGCGAACCTATGCCAGCAAGGCGTGGTTGCCGCACGTGGCGGGCAAGGTGCAGGCCCGGTCGCAGATGTATGCGCAGCAATACGCGGGGTGCAGGAATGATCTGGAGCGTGGGTTCTGGAGTCGGTTGTGGCACTGGTTGTGATGACTGGCTAATACACCTTTCTCTCCTGGCGATCATGGCCTGACTGCGCGATATCCAACTTGAGTCACGCCGTGACGCCCGCATGAAGATGACTAAAGGTTCTGTGAAATCAATTCACTAGCGCTTGTTCGATAGCCCCCCATATGATGCTGCTCAATAACAGTGCAGATACTCATTGACCAAAACCGGCAAAAGGGAAAACAGAGCGCACTGACAAACAGAATCGATTAGAGCACCCGACCACCATGAGCAATGACTTCGCCTTCACCATCAGGCGTATTCGTTTCGACGAACATTACACGCCATCGGACAATACCCGAATCACGACCAACTTTGCCAACTTGGCGAGAGGAAGCAGGCGCCAGGAGAATTTACGCAACACCCTGGAAATGATCAACAATCGCTTCAATGCCCTGGCGCAGTGGGACAACCCCGCCGGCGATCGTTACACGGTCGAGCTTGACATCATCTCCGTCGAGATGAATATCGACTTCGACAGCAGCGCCAATGCCCTCCCGCTGATCGAGATATTGAAAACAACGGTCATTGACCGAAAAACCAGCGAACGCATTGACGGTATTGTCGGAAACAATTTTTCCTCTTACGTTCGGGACTACGACTTCAGCGTGCTCTTGCCAGGCCACAACCAGGGCCGGTCCGCCTTCAGTACCCCGGACGATTTCGGCGACCTTCATGGCAAGCTGTTCCAGTGCTTCGTAGCCTCGAGCGCCTACAGAGATCACTTCAAAAAACCGCCCGTTATCTGCCTGAGTGTTTCCAGCAGCAAGGTCTACCATCGGACTGAAAACCAGCACCCTGTACTGGGTGTCGAATACCAGCAGGGTGAATACTCGCTGACGGATGAATACTTCAGGAAAATGGGCTTGAAGGTTCGCTATTTCATGCCTGCGAATAGTGCTGCGCCCCTGGCTTTTTATTTTACCGGTGACTTGCTCGGCGACTACACCAACCTTGAACTCATCAGCACCATCAGCACGATGGATACGTTCCAGAAAATTTACCGCCCCGAGATCTACAACGCGAATTCCGCAGCAGGAAAATCCTACCAGCCAAGCTTGAAGCATCAGGATTATTCACTGACCCGAATTGTCTATGACCGAGAAGAGCGCAGCCGCCTGGCCATGGAGCAAGGGGCGTTCGCCGAGAAACACTTCATCAAGCCATACCAGGCGCGCCTGATGGCGCTTTTTGGTCAACTGCATACACAAGGCCATGCATCATGAAAAAACTGCTACCCACTTCAACGGCCGGCAGCCTCCCCAAACCCGCCTGGCTGGCACAGCCAGAGACACTCTGGTCGCCCTGGAAACTGCAGGGCGATGAATGGGTCGAGGGAAAACACGATGCATTGCGGCTGTCGCTGCAAGAGCAACAGCAGGCAGGTATCGATATCGTCAGCGACGGTGAGCAAACACGCCAACACTTTGTCACCACGTTTATCGAACACCTGAGCGGCGTCGATTTCGAGAAGCGTGAGACCGTCAGGATCCGTGATCGCTACGATGCCAGCGTGCCCACCGTCGTGGGCGCGGTGGCTCGCCAGAAACCCGTGTTCGTTGAAGACGCCACGTTTCTGCGCCAGCAAACCCGGCAACCCATCAAATGGGCACTGCCGGGTCCCATGACGATGATTGATACGCTTCATGACAACCACTATAAAAGCCGCGAAAAACTGGCATGGGAATTCGCCAGGATTCTCAATGAGGAAGCCAGGGAACTGGAAGCTGCGGGCGTTGATATCATCCAGTTTGACGAGCCCGCCTTCAACGTCTTCTTCGACGAGGTGAATGATTGGGGCGTGGCCACCCTGGAGCGGGCAATCGAAGGCCTCAAATGCGAAACGGCGGTACATATCTGCTATGGCTACGGCATCAAGGCCAATACCGACTGGAAAAAGACGCTGGGGGCCGAGTGGCGCCAGTATGAAGAGGCGTTCCCCAGGCTGCAGAAATCCAGCATCGATATCGTCTCGCTGGAGTGTCACAACTCGCGGGTGCCAATGGACCTGATTGAACTCATTCGTGGCAAGAAAGTGATGGTAGGGGCCATTGACGTGGCAACCCACACTATCGAAACACCTGAGGAAGTCGCCAACACCCTGCGAAAGGCGCTTCAGTTTGTGGACGCCGACAAGCTCTACCCGTGCACAAACTGTGGCATGGCCCCGTTGCCTCGGCGGGTGGCAAGGGGCAAGTTGAATGCGTTGAGTGCTGGTGCGGAGATTGTGCGCAGGGAGCTTCAGGGGTAAGCGGCGACAAGCCAGGGGGCCGAGTACCTTTTCGAGCAAAGCGGCCCACGATCCGGCCGTTTTGTTTCAACCAGTCAACCATAGGCCCCATGATTTCTTCGGTACTTGGCACCGTCAGAAAGCCTCGGTAACCCGCGTCTGGATGTGGGCTTCATGGAGCGCAGCTGGGTCATTGACTGCATTCTATACTGGTAGCAGTATCCGCAAAGCATGTCGCAGACAAACTAGTTCTTCGCAGCTCTAAGCTGGCATATACTGAAAAAGTGTCTACGCTCCATCTGCCAATTGGCATCGAGATGAATCTACCACAGGTAAACGGAGGTACTTCATGGAAAAAGTAGAACTTGCCATCAGTGTTGCGGGACTTGTACTGATGTACTTCGCGATCGAAGGAAAACGCCTTCAAGATCTTAAGGTTCGTCTGATCTGGATGGGCGTAGCAATAATGATGTATGGCTATGCCCAGAATCTTTACACCATGGCGAGAATTACCAGACCAATGACCATTGAGCGCATGATAGCTCTAAACGCATCAGCTCTTGGTATGATTCTACTGCTCTGCATCGCCGTATTTCTCAAGCTACACCTTCGCAAAGCGCTTGCCAAAAACCGCGACTGGGCCGGCAAGTGATGCAACGATTTTTCCTAAAACGACTCACATGTCCCGAAGAACACGCCGTCATCGATCATAAAGTTGAATGGCTTGCTGTTGCCCTCAACGAACTCCATCACATTCAAAGCTGTGATTGTTGTTCCAGGCATTCCTTGGTCAGCGCTAAGCATCGACACGACCTTGAAGGAATTTTCACGGTTACCTCGATCAATTACGGTTGGCTGAGCGTTAGCCGAATTTTTCAGCACACCAACGGTGATCCCTGACATTCGATCTACCGTGAATTGTTTCCCCACGAAATTCTCGCTGAGGATTTTGTAAGTTGGCCCGCTATCTCCTTGGGCCTGAGAGAAACGCTCAATCGTGCATCTGTAGTCGTTACCGGCTTGCGAAGCATCCGCATTGCTCATAAGCAGCACGAGAAGTGAGCAAGTAATCTTTAGACGGTCTCTCATGGCTACTTTCCTTACTGATCATTTGCCAAGGTTGAGGCCTGCATTTGTGATCGCTACGACCCCTTTTTTTTCAACGTTCCTGGATCATCAGAAATCACACTGTAATGACCTGGTGGGATATCGCTTGTGAGCGTCCCGCCACACTGTAACAATCCCCGAGCACCACCTGAGCCCCAGCCGGCAGCTAATTGAGCAAGAAACGGATAGTGCGATCCGCAGGTAGTGCGTTTCCATGCGGTTGCAACCGACTGGAGAAGCGCATGACCTACCGTATAATAGGCCTTTCCCCCAAACCCTTTCAGGCAATGTTCTACCTTCCGGAGCGCGACTTGGCCGCGCTGGGCGTCATACGCTACCAAGTCGACAGCTACCCCGGTTTCCCGGACCGTATCGAATTGAAAGACGCCGAGATAGGCGAGACCGTGCTGTTGCTCAACCATGTTTGCCAGCCGGCCAATACGCCTTACCGAGCTTCACACGCGATCTTCGTCCGGGAAGGCGCAATGCGGGCTTACGACGCGGTTGACCAAGTCCCTGAGTCGATGCGGATTCGAATGTTGTCGCTGCGAGCTTATGCGCAGAGCGGCATGATGATTGACGCTGAAGTAGTCGCCGGCACAGCGATTGAGACGATCATTGCGCGGATGTTTGCCGACTCGCAGGTCAGCTACATCCACGTTCACCATGCCAGACAAGGGTGCTATTGCGCACGGATAGATCGTGCTTGACTCCGATCAGGTTTTGCGCCGCGCGGGGGCTCGACCGAGGGCATCCTTACCTGCACATTGAGCACTCGGCCAAGCCGTCACTCGCCTAGATCACCCATGGCCGTGGTATTGAAGCCACCGTCCACATACAGAATCTCGCCACTGATACCCGACGCCAGGTCCGAGCACAGGAATGCGCCGGCGTTACCCACTTCCTCGATGGTCACGTTACGACGCAGTGGTGTCTGGGCTTCGTTAGCGGCCAGCATTTTGCGGAAGTTCTTGATGCCGGAGGCGGCGAGGGTGCGTATCGGGCCGGCCGATACAGCGTTCACACGGGTGCCCTGCGGGCCAAGGCTGGCGGCCAGGTAGCGGACACCGGCCTCCAGGCTGGCCTTTGCCATGCCCATGACGTTGTAGTTGGGCATGGTGCGCTCTGCGCCCAGGTAGGACAGGGTCAGCAAGCTGCCGTTGCGGCCTTCCATCATGGCGCGTCCGGCCTTGGCCAGGGCGATGAAACTGTAGGCGCTAATGTCGTGGGCGATGCGGAATCCGTCGCGGGTAGTGGCTTGGGTGAAGTCGCCTTCCAGTTGGTCGCCGGGCGCGAAGCCCACGGAGTGCACGATGCAGTCCAGACCGTTCCACTGCTGCCCGAGCTTGTTGAATACGTCCGCGATATCCGCATCACTGGCCACGTCGCAGGGGAAACACAGCGAGGCGTCGGAGCCCCATTCGCTGGCAAACTCTTCCACGCGCGCCTTGAGCTTTTCATTCTGGTAAGTGAAAGCCAGTTCGGCCCCTTCACGATGCATCGCAGCTGCGATACCCGAGGCGATGGACAACTTGCTGGCCACGCCAACGATCAGAACGCGCTTGCCTGTAAGAAAACCCATTTGTTGCTCCTTGATTTACGACAGTCCTTTACCGCCCCGCTGCGTTCCCGTAGGGGATGAACAGGGCGCATTTGGCTATCCGACGAAGCAAATGGATGTCGGGTTACATTTTGCTGGCAGGGGTATCTGGGGGAGCGATGGCCGTTGGCCGATTACGGTCGGTCAACCTTTGCACCTCGTCGCTGCCGAGCAGGTGAGTTCGGTCTGATGCTCACGCATAGACGGCGCTCATGCGATCACACAGTAAGTAGTGTTTGGGCGCAAGTCTAAAAGGGGCTTTTGGGATCGCTCAGCCCGCCGCCGTGAAGATTTCTTGTTTTTTGTGCATCCCAGTGTTTGAAGAATACTCGGTGCAGACTAGCCCTTGGCTGAACGCCACGTCGCTGACCAGCTGCCGGTTGGACAGGCTGTTGCCAAAATCTTCAAGGTAAGCTGGCAGCGCTACCCATTTCGCTTCTTCGATCTCGTCGGTGTCCTGGATGTCGATACGCTGCGTCAAAGGTGTCATGCGACAAATAAAGTGAATGTTCGATTTGCCAAATTGATAGGGGTGTTTGGTGGTAAAGGCCACGATGGAGTCGAACTTCGTTTCAATTCCCGTCTCCTCCAGCACTTCACGCACGATCGAGTCCTGAATTCGCTCGGCATCGTCTACATGGCCCCCCGGTAGCTTGAACCCGGTAGTACCTCGTTCCCTTATGACCAGTAGCTCCCCGGCATTGTTGATGACGATGGCCCCGGCGCCTACGGTATGCGTGGGTATAAAGGGCACGAATGCTTGATTAACGTGTCGGCGCACCAGGGTCAACTGATCGGCCAGGCAGCTATGGAAGGAGAACCCGACGGCGGTAAAGGCCGGAATGGCTTGGGCCTTGCTGATCGGCAGTGTGATCCAGGCCAGGGCCAGGCCCTCGTGCTCGATTACGGCAACCAACTCCTCGACCGCATCCCACAAGGTTTGCGGGTCGTCCGGGAGCGAAGCAGCGTCGACGATGATGCCGTTGAATCTGTCTCGTTCGAAGTCCACGTTGCACCTTTGGGTTGGTCGATTTGGAGAGATTGTAATGAGCCGGGAGCTGGTTTACGAATGATGGATTCGTTCCATGGAATGCCTCGCTCCGAAGGGGCTATATGAAACGATCAAAACCGTTTTCGGCCGGCTGGTATCGACTGATTCTGTTGAAAAAGTCGGATTTTCAGCTGGCCTGAACTCAAGCACGACCACTATTGGAGAACCTACTCACCACATTAAGTGGATTCTCAGCTCTTCGTTGACCTTTGCTGCGCTGTTATTGGGTTGATTTGAGGTTTTTTGCTTCGTGCAGGCGCACCTATCCCGTGGCAGGCCCTTGAGATGTAAAGTTGGCCAGCCGTCGTAGGTTATGCACCACAGCGGCCAGCGTGAACTCATCAGTCGCGCCACTCATGCCACGTAATCTCAGGCGATCCAATTTCAGGATGCGTTTGAGGTGGGCAAACAACATTTCGACCTTTACGTTCGTGGCGGGAGCGCACGTACGCAGGTGTCGCAGCGATTCGCCGAGCCACATCGCGCGCGGCCTCATAGACGCTGCGAGCGATCTTGCGGATCGCAGTATTCGGGCAGCACTTGGCTTTCATCGGACAGGCAACGCAGTGGGTCTGCCGGGATCGTAAGATAATGGTGTTGTCTTTGGTGACGTGCGAACGCTCGTTCTTGAAGGCTCGCCATTCACTACGTAATGCATTGCCGGCCGGACAGAGGTATTCCTCAGCCTCTTCATTCCAGTGGAAATTGTTGCTCGAAAAACTATCGTTCTTGCGCTCGGTTTTGTCCCACACCGGCACATGCGGCTCGATGTCCTTTTCCTCTACCATCCAGGCCAACATCGGCGCGGTTCCGTAAGCGGTGTCACCAATAAGGCGTTCCGGCTTGATGTCGAACTGCGCCTCGACCCGGTCAATCATGATCTAGGTGCTCTCGACCTCAGCCGTGCGATGAGCCGGTGTAGGTTCCACATCCACGATGACACCGTGCTCAGTATCGATCAGATAATTCGTGGAGGAAGCGTAGAACGCTGGGCCACCTGGAGCTGCGGTCCAGCGGGCTTGAGGATCAGTCAGCGATAGACGCTTCGGTAGCGTTTCGGCCAGAGCCTCCTTCTACACGGCTGCTCGACTGGGCAGCCCATTGACTAACCGATAGATTTGCAAGGGATTGGCGTCCTTCAACGCATCGGGCAGCAGATGGTCCGGGTAGTTCTGGTAGCACACAGGCCGCAGGAAGCGATCGATCGCTGCCGTGCCCACAGAGGTGCCGCGCGCATCCGAGGTGGCCGGATACGGCCCGCCATGTACCATGGCATCACACACCTCGACGCCCGTGGGGTAGCCGTTGATCAGCAGCCGCCCGGCCTTCTGCTCCAGCACCGGCACCAGGGCTGCGAACCGCTCAAGGTCTGCCGGCTCGGCAATAAGCGTGGCCGTGAGCTGCCCCTGCAAGTGGTTGAGCGCCAGGGCCAGTTGCGCCTCGTCGGCCACTTCCAGCACCACCGTGGCCGGCCCGAACACCTCTTCCTGCAGCACCGGATCCTGGTTCAGCAACAGCTCCACGTCAGCCTTGAACAGCCGCGGCCCCGCCTGGCGTCCGGCCTGCGGCTCGCCTGCCAGCAGGGTCACGCCGGGTGTGCCTGCGAGGCGCTCGATGCCGTGGCGGTAGCTGTCCAGACCGCCGGCGTTGAGCAGCGTCTGCGGCGCTTGTTCGCAGAAGAACTGCACCAGCGCCGCGGTGAAAGCGCTAAACGCCGGGGAGCGGATACCTACCACCAAACCGGGGCTGGTGCAGAACTGCCCTGCGCCCAGCATCACCGAGGCGCCCAGTTCTCGGGCGATGCTTGCGCCCCGCGCTGCCAGGGCCTGGGGCAGCACCACCACCGGGTTGATGCTCGACATCTCGGCGAACACCGGAATCGGTTGCGGGCGCGCCGCCGCCATGTCGCACAAGGCGCGGCCGCCGGCCAGCGATCCGGTGAAACCGACCGCCTGAATGGCTGGGTGCTTGACCAGCGCGGCGCCCACGCCGGCGCCATGGATCATGTTGAACACCCCCGCCGGCATGGCGGTGCGTTCAGCGGCGCGAATAATGGCCAGCGCCACGCAATCGGCGGTCGCCATGTGCCCGCCGTGGGCCTTGAACACCACCGGGCAGCCAGCGGCCAGCGCCGCCGCGGTGTCGCCGCCTGCGGTGGAGAACGCCAAGGGGAAGTTACTGGCTCCGAACACCGCCACCGGGCCCACGCCCAGGCGGCACTGGCGCAGGTCCACGCGCGGCAACGGCTGGCGCTCCGGCATCGCGTGGTCGATGCGCGCGCCATAAAAGTCGCCGCGCCGCAGCACACTGGCGAACAGCCGCAACTGGCCGCTGGTGCGTGCGCGTT
Organism: Pseudomonas sp. RIT-To-2; assembly: GCF_029623465.1. NCBI lineage: Bacteria > Pseudomonadati > Pseudomonadota > Gammaproteobacteria > Pseudomonadales > Pseudomonadaceae > Pseudomonas > Pseudomonas sp. RIT-To-2. Next base: position 31,361 of record NZ_JAPYKM010000026.1, read on the forward strand.
CGCCCTGGATGCGCGCGGCCGGCAGTGCGGTCTCGCGGCCCACCAAGGCAATGAAGTCCTCGCCCAGGGCATCCAGTTCGCTGGCGATGGCGTCGAGGAACTGCGCGCGGCGCTCGGCTGGCAACTGTCGGTAAGGTGTGAAGGCGATCGCAGCGGCTTGCGCGGCGGCGTCCACCTCGGCTTCGGTGCTCTGGAAAAAACGGTAAGGCAACGGCTCGCCGGTGTGGGCGTCCAGGCTCTGCAGCAGCGTATTGCCCTGCTGGCTGCGCTGGCCGCCGATAAAGCTGTGGCCGGTCATCTGGGTCATGGTGCGGATTCCTTGAAAAAGCTGGCAGCGGGTTCAGGTGATGGCGCCGATCTGCCACGGCACGAATTCGTTCTGGCCATAGCCGTGCTGCTCGCTCTTGCTGCGCTCGCCCGACGCGATGCGCAGCATGAGCCGGTAGATATGTTCGCCGCGCTCCTCGATGGTCATGCTGCCGTCGGCAATGCCGCCGCAATTGACGTCCATGTCCTCTTCCTGGTTTTCCCACAGCCGCGTGTTTGTGGCCAGCTTGATCGACGGCGACGGCGCGCAGCCATAGGCCGAGCCGCGGCCAGTGGTAAAGGCAATCAAATTGGCGCCACCCGCCACCTGGCCGGTAGCCGAGATGGGGTCGTAGCCGGGAGTGTCCATGAACACCAGGCCATGGGCAGTGACGGTTTGCGCGTACTCGTATACATCCACCAGGTCCGAGGAGCCGGCCTTGGCCACCGCGCCCAGGGATTTCTCCAGGATGGTGGTCAGGCCACCAGCCTTGTTGCCGGCCGAGGGGTTGTTGTTCAACTGCGCGTTCATGCGTTCGCAGTAGGCTTCCCACCAGTGAATGCGCTCGATGAGCTTTTCGCCCACCGCGCGGCTCACGGCGCGACGGGTCAGCAGGTGCTCGGCGCCGTACACCTCCGGGGTCTCCGACAGGATCGCGGTACCGCCGGCGGCCACCAGGCGGTCCACCGCGTTGCCCAGCGCCGGGTTGGCAGTGATGCCCGAATAGCCATCGGAGCCGCCGCACTGCAGGCCGATGATCAGGTGCTTGGTGCTGACCGGCTCACGCTCGACGCGGTTGGCCTCGGCTAGCAGCGACTTGACCTGCTCGATCCCGCTGGCAATGGTCTTCGAGGTGCCCCCGGTGCCCTGGATGGTGAAGGTGCGCAGGGTGTTGTTGCGCTCCAGGCCCTGGGCCGCCAGCAGGTCGGGGATCTGGTTGGTCTCGCAGCCCAGGCCAATCATCAGCACGGCGGCGAAGTTGGGGTGGATGGCATAGCCGCCCAGCGTGCGGCGCAGCATGGCCAGCGCCTCGCCGCCCGGGTCCACGGCACAGCCGAAGCTGTGGGTCAACGCCACCACGCCGTCGACGTTCGGGTAGGCAGCCAGCGCCTCGGGGTGAATGTCGCGACGGAAATGGTCGGCGATCGCCTTGGCGACGGTGGCCGAGCAGTTCACCGAGGTGAGGATGCCAATGTAATTGCGCGTGGCCACGCGGCCGTCTTCGCGCACGATGCCCATGAACGTGTCTTCGCGGCGTTCGCAGACGCCCAAGGCATCGACACCGAAGGCGTAGTCGCGGGAAAAGTCACCCATGGCCAGGTTGTGCACGTGCACGTGCTGGCCGGCGGCGATCGGCTGGCTGGCGAAGCCGATGATCTGGCCGTAGCGCCGCAGTGGCTGGCCGGCCTCGATGTCGCGAGCGGCAATCTTGTGCCCGGACGGGATCGGTTCCTTCACCACCAGGCCTTCCACGGCCAGCTCAAGGCCCAGGGGCAGCGGCTGGCGGGCAATCAGTACATCGTCCAGCGGGTTCAGGCGAATCACGGCATTGGCAACGCTGTTGCCTGTTTTTGTTATGAGTTCCATGGAGTTAACCCTTCTCAATTTACGGCGAATTCAAGCGAAACCACGTTCGCGGTAGTCGATGACGGCGGAGAACAGCACCAAGCCCATGGCCATTACCACGAAGAAGATCAGGGCCAGAAAATACGATCCGGTGAACTGCACGATCAGTCCGATGAGGATAGGGACGATTACCCCGACCATGTTGCCGCAGAAGTTCATGCTGCCACCCAGCACGCCCGCCTTGGACTTGCCGCCCAGAATGGCCGGCAGACACCAGTACATGCCGCACCATCGCAGGAAGAACAACGCCACACACAGCAGGGTGATGACCGTACCCGCGTCAGGGATGTAGGCCACCAGCAGGATGCACATGGCGGTGACTGCGGCGGCGCTGCCGAACAGCGTGCGCATGACGCGGTTGGGTTCGCCGCCGGCGCTTTTCCATTTGTCCGCGAGCCAGCCCCCGAAGAGCTCGCCAATGAACCCGCACATGAAGATCAGAAAGGTGGCGCCGCCCATGGCCTTGATGTCCAGGTTGTGTACCTTATGCAGGTAGCTGGGCATCCAGGTCAGCAGGCCGTAGAACACGCTGTTGTAGCAGGCATAGCCGGCGAACATCGCCAGCACCGAGCGGCTTTTGAGCAGTTCCTTGAGCACGGCGGCACGCTCGCCGTGGGTGCGCTTGGCTTGCGCATTGGCTTCGGTGATGTAGGCCAGTTCTGCCTCGTTGACCTTGGGGTGCTCGGCCGGGCTGTTGCGGATATACCACCAGGCCCACACGCCTACCAGCATGGTACCGACGCCGGCAATGAAGAAGGCGATGCGCCAGGACTCGAACCAAGTGATCAGCGCAGCAATGATGATGGCGCCCATCGCGGTGCCCAGGGGAGCACCGCCGTCCACCAGGGTGGCGCCCCGGCCCCGTTCATTGGGGGTAAGCCAGGCGCCGTTGAGCTTGGCGCCGGCGGGCATGATCGGCGACTCGGCCACCCCCAGGCCAATGCGGGTGGCCAGCAGCATCATCCAGCTGTGGGCGCCGCCGGCGATGGCCTGGAAGAAACCCCAGCCCACGGTGGCGACGCCAACGATATTGCGCACCTGGAAGCGGTCCAGCAGCATGCCGCCGGGGATCTGCATCAGCGCGTAGGACCAGAAGAAGGCGCTGAGCATCAGGCCTTCAAGGGCCGGGGTCATTTCGAATTCGGTGGAAATCAGCGGCATGGCCACCGACAACGATGCACGGTCGATGTAGTTGATGGCCGACAGCAGCAACAGGATCAGAAAGATGCGCCAGCGCACGGTGGTGGCTCCGGTGCTGGTGGCGGCCGCTGGCAGCGGCATGACCCGTTCGGTCTTGGTGTTCATACGCTTCTCGCTTTTTATGATTGTTATCAGGCAGCAATGGGGTCGCCCGCAGCGGCGACCCGCGAGAACTTCTAGAGCGCAGTGATTGTGCCGGCGGCCAGCTCGCGCTCGCCGGCTTGTATTCCATTGACCAACGGCCGTCCGAATTCGCCCATGCTGATCTCGAATTCATCACCTAACTGGGTGTGCACGTTATCGGCCACCGACAGCGTCGCGGTGCCGAAGAAGTGCACGTGCACGTCGCCCGGGCGCAGGAACTGCGCGTACTTGAAGTGGTGGTATTCAAGGTTTTCCAGGCTGTGGCACATGTTGTCCTCGCCGCTGAGAAACTCTTTTTCCCACAGCACCTGGCCGTTGCGACGGATGCGGCTGGTGCCGGTGAGGTGGGCCGGCAGCTCGCCTATTCGCAGCTCCGGGCCGTAGCTGCAGTTGCGCAGCTTGGAATGGGCCAGGTACAGGTAGTTGCGGCGCTCCATCACGTGGTCGGAGAATTCGTTGCCCAGGGCGAAGCCCACGCGGTAAGGCTTGCCGTCGCCGCCTACTACGTACAGGCCGGTCAGCTCGGGTTCCTCGCCGGCGTCTTCGGCGAACGGTGGCTTGTTGAACGCCTCGCCAGGGCGCACCACGATCGAGCCGTCGCCCTTGTAGAACCACTCCGGCTGCACGCCGACGGTCCCGGGGGCCGGGCGCCCGCCGTCGATGCCCCACTGGAAGATGCGCGCGGTGTCGGTCAGCGCGGCTTCGTCCTGGATGTTCTGCTGGTGCATCTTGTCGCGCGTCGAGGCGCTGCCCAGGTGGGTGAGCCCGGTGCCGCTGACCAGGCAGTGCGCCGGGTCTTCGTGGTCCAGGGGCGGCAACACGCGCCGCTTTGCCAACAGCTGCGTGTAACTGTGCGGCGAGGCGTCGGTGCCACGGGCGTGCACTTCTGCCACCAGGCTGCAGCCATGGGCGATGGCGTCAAGCGCCAGTTCACGGGTGGTAGAGGTGTTGCGTACCACTTGGATCGAGTCCCCTTCGATCACGCCGACGAAGCGCTGGTGAGGTCCGGTTTCGAATTGAATCAGCCGCATGCTGTGGTCTCCGCTGTTATTTTTATGCAGGGTGCGTTGAGCACCGCGTTGGCATCACTTTAATTTCGCCACAGGTTGTTGCCTAATGAGAGCTGCTGATCCACCGATAACTTTTAGTGATCTCCCACCATGTTGCCGTCCCTCGCCACCATCAATTCGCGCCTGCGCCTCAAACAGCTTCGGCTGCTGATTGCGCTGGATGACTATGGCTCGCTGCACAAGGCCGCGGAAGCGGTGGCCATCACCCAGCCGGGCGCCACCAAGGCGCTGCATGAAATCGAGTCCACCCTCGGCACGCCGCTGTTCGAGCGCACCAGCAAGGGCCTGGAGCCCAATGACCTGGGGCGCTGCGTGATTCGCTATGCGCGGCTGATTCATACCGACGTGGCGCACCTGCGCGAAGAGCTGCTGGGCATCATGCAGGGCCACGGCGGGCGCCTGTCGGTGGGCGTGATCATGGGCGCGGTGCCGGCGTTGGTGGAGTCGCTGGCACGCCTGCGGGCGCGCCAGCCGCAGTTGTCGGTGGAAATTGTCGAGGACACCAGCGCGCGGCTGCTATCGTTGCTCGATGAAGGCCGCCTGGACATGGCGCTGTGCCGTACCAGCGTCAGCAAGAACCCGGCGCTGTATGACTGCCGATCACGCGAACAGGAGCCGCTGATTGTGGTGGCCAACCCCGCCCACGCATTTGCCACGCGCGACACGGTCAGCCTGGATGAGCTGGCGGCGTCACGCTGGGTGGTGTTCCCGGTGAACATGCCCATGCGCCTGACCCTGGAGCGCGAATTCCGCGAAGCGGGCCTGGCCTTCCCTACCTATTCCATCGAGACGTCATCCACCTTCACCACCCTGTCGTTGTTGCTGCAGGACCCCAACCTTGTGGCAGTGATGCCCGAGGACGTGGCGCAGATGGCCGTGGACTTCGGCATGCTGGTGCACCTGCCCTATGCGCTGACCTCGCGCAGCGAGCCGTATGAGATCGTTACCCGCCACGGCGTGGGCCTGCCCGCCCCGGCGCGCTTGTTGATTGAAGAGCTTGCTCCCGGATCGTAGCCGCTGCCGCAGGCTGCGCTGGCCCTCAACCACGCTGGAGATCTCCAGTGACCATAATGGCCAGCGCAGCCTGGCGGCAGCGGCTACACCGCGTTGCTACGGGTATTGCGCGCCGGCCACCGCTACGTGAATCAGGTACAGCGAGGTATTGGCGGTGATGAACAGCCGGTTGCGCCGTGGCCCGCCAAAGGTCAGGTTGGCGACCTTCTCGGGTAGCAGGATCTTGCCCAGCAAGGTGCCCTGGGCGTCGAAACACTGGATGCCATCACCGGCGCTGGTCCAGATGTTGCCCTGCACGTCCACCCTCAGGCCGTCGGGAATGCCCGGTTCGATCTGCGCCAGCACCCGCGACTTGCCCAGCCAGCGGCCGTCCACCACCTCCATGGCGCGAATATGATGCGGCGCTGCGGGGTCGTGGGTGCGCGCCGAATCGGCGATGTACAGCGTCTGGCCATCCGGCGCGAACGCCAGGCCGTTGGGCTGCACGAAATCGTCGGCCACACACACCACCTCGCCGCTGTGCGGGTCGATGCGGTAAACGTTGCGCCCGGCCTGCTCGGGCTCGGCCTGGTAGCCCTCGTAGTCGCTGAGGATGCCGTAGGTGGGGTCGGTGAACCACACCCCGCCGTCGCGGTGCACCACCACGTCGTTGGGCGAGTTCAGGCGCTTGCCGTCGAAGGCATCGGCCAGCACCGTGATCGTGCCGTCCGGTTCGGTGCGGGTGACGCGGCGGGTGCCGTGCTCGCAGGTCACCAGGCGGCCCTGCTGGTCGCGGGTGTTGCCATTGGCGAAGTTGGAGGCCGCGCGATACACCGACACCCCCTGCTCCGGCGTCCAGCGCAGGATCCGCTGGTTGGGGATGTCACTCCACAGCAGGTAGCCGCCATCGTTGAACCACACCGGCCCCTCGGCCCAGCGGCAGCCGTCATACAGACGCTCCAGCTGGGTGTTGGGCAGGGTCAGGTTGCGAAAGCGCGGGTCGGCGTATTCGTAGATGTCTTCAATCATTCTGCAATCCTTGGTCACAGGGCGCGCTTGCGGCCGCTGACGGCGGCAATCACCGCGATAATGATCACGCCGGTGAGAATCATCCGTACCCCGGCGCTGGCGCCGAAGGTGTTGAGCATGCTCACCAGCAAATAAAGGAACAGCGCCGCGCCCCACAGCCCGGGCACGTTGGAGAAACCGCCGGCCACCGAGGTGCCGCCGATCACCACCACGGCAATCGAGGCCAGCAGGTACTCGTCGCCCATGCTCAGCGACGCGCCGCCGGAAAAACCCGCCAGCAGCAGCCCGCACAGGCTGGCGAACACCGCGCTCAGCACGTAGGTGGCAAAGCGCACGCGCTCCACGCGCACCCCGGCCAGCTCGGCGGCGCGGGCGTTCTGGCCGATGGCCAGGGTCCAGCGCCCGTACCGGGTGCGAGTGAGTAAATAGCCGCCCAGCACCGCCAGCAGCACCACGAAAATCGCCAGGTACGGCACCCCCAGCACATGCCCGGTGGTGAACTGGTAGAAGCCGTCCGGCGGCGCGATGCGCACGCTGCGCCCGTAGGCGATGGCCAGCGATTGCAGGAGAAAACTGGCCGACAGGGTGGCAATGATCGGCGGAATGCGCAGCAAGCGGATCAGCGCGTAGTTGCCACAGCCCACCAGCACGCCCAGCGCCAGTACCCCGGCGATGCCCAGGGCAATGTTCAGATCCTGCCCCGCCATCAACTTCATGCCCACGGCACCGCTCAAGGCAATGTTGGCCGGGATCGACAGGTCGATGTTGCCCGGCCCCGTGGTGATCACGAACATCTGCCCCAGGCCGACGATCACGAAGAACGCCGAGAAACTCAACGCCCCCGACACCAGCGCGCCAGCGCCTTCGCCACGGGTAAACGCCAGGGTGGCGAGCCACACCAGCAGCGCGGCCAGGAACGCCCACAGCCAGGGCTTGCCCAGCAGCCGATTGAAACCAGTGGCGGTAGTCATGCGGGGCGAGCCTCCAGGCGGTTGACGGCGGTGCGCAGGGCCAGCACCAGGATCAGGATCGCGCCCTGGGCGCCGATCTGCCAATCGGGAGAAATGCGGATGAACGACAGCAACGAACCGGCCAGCACCAACGTCAGCGCGCCCATTACCGCGCCGATCGGCGACACCCGGCCGCCGACGAACTCGCCGCCGCCCAAAATGACCCCCGCGATCGACAGCAAGGTGTAGCGCAGCGCCATACTGGCATCGGCCGACGTGGTCAGGCCCACCAGGAACAGGCCCGACAGCACGCCGAAGCTGCCCGCCAGCGCATACAGGGTGACCTTGATGCGCAACAGCGACCAGCCGGCCTTGGCGATGGCCAGGGGGTTGCCGCCAGCGCCGCGCAGCACCACGCCGAGGGTGGAGCGCATCAGGAACGCATGCACCGACACCGCTAGCACCGCGCAGACGATGATGGCGAAGGGAACCAGCGGCGTGCGGATCTTCACCAGCGCCTGCAGCCACTGCGGGGCGCTGCCGCCCGGCGCGGGCAGCAGCAACACCGCCGCGCCGCCCCAGATGAACGACATGCCCAGGGTGACGACAATAGCGGGCAACTGGCGGATATGGACCAGCGCCCCCAGCAACGCATACACCACCACGCACGCTACCAGCGCCAGGCAACCGAGCAGCGGATGCTGATTGAGCAAGGTGGCGGCCACGCAGGCGACGAAGCTGATGAAGCTGCCCAGAGACAGGTCGAGGTCGTTGACGGTGATGATCAGCATCTGCGCGATGGTGGCCAGGGCAATTGGCACCGCCAGGTTGAGCATCAGGTTCATGCCCATGTAGCTCATGGCCCGCGGCTGCATGATGAAAATGGTGGCCAGCAGCACCACCAGTGACAGCCCGGGCAATGCACTGCGCAACAGCCGCGCGCGGTTCACCGCGGCGGGCGCTGCCTGTGCTTGCACGGCGTGGCCTTTCAAGGGCAAGGGATGGGGCGCATTCATGCCACGGCCTCCTGGAACGAGCTGCGCAGCACCTGCGCCTCGCTCAATTCATCACGTGGGAAGTCAGCCACCACCTGGCCGTCGCGGAACACATAGATGTGGTCGCAATAGTCCAGCTCTTCAAGCTCGGTGGTGTACCAGATGAAAGTGCGGCCGCGCGCGGCTTCCTCCTGCACGATGGCGTACACCTCGCGCTTGGTACCCACGTCGACGCCGCGCATGGGGTCGTCCATCAGAATCAGGGCACTGTCGGAGGCCAGCGCCCGGGCGAACAGGGCCTTCTGCTGGTTGCCGCCGGACAGCGACAGGATCGGGTTGGCCATGTCGGGGGTGCGAATGCCCATGCGTTGCTGCCAGCGGGCGGCCATGGCCTGCTCGGCGTGCGGGTCCAGCAGCACGCCGCGCTTGAGCGCCGCCAGCGAGCTGATGGTGATGTTCTGGGCAATCGACCACAGCGCGAATACCCCGTCGGTCTGCCGGTCCCCGGCCACCAGGGCCACCGGCAGGCCCTGGGCAACGCGCTGGCGCAGCACCTGGATCAGCAACTGGCTTTGCCCCTGCCCGGCCAGGCCAGCCAACCCGACGATTTCACCGGCATGGGCGGCTATGTGGCGGCCATCGATTTGCCGCGTTGGACGCTGGTTGACCACCGCGGCCTGCTCGCGCTTGGACACGAAAGCGCCCGTGCCGGCATGGGCCTTGGCGCCGCTGCCCATGCACTCGACCAGTGAGGCATGGTCGAAGGCGCTAGCGGCACGCACCTCCACCATTTGGCCGTCGCTCATCACCGCGATACGGTCGCAGGTGGCAAGCATCTCGCCAAGGATGTGGCTGATCAGCACCACGCAACCACCGCCCGCCACGTAGCGACGCACGTGGGCCAGCAACTGCCCGGCCACCCGTGCGTCCAGGGACGAGGTGGGTTCATCGAGGATCACCAGCGCCAGGTGCTCACCCGCCACACAGAAGGCACGGGCGATTTCCACCATCTGCCGCTGGCCGATGGGCAAGTCGGCCACCACCTCGTCGGCGCCGATGCCATGGCCGGGGAAAATGCTGTCAAGGCTGGCGCCGATCAACGCCGCCGCCTTGCGCCGCCAGCCAAAGCCCCGCAGGCCGGGGCACATCAGCCGGGTGTTTTCCGCCACGCTCAGGTTGGGGCACAGCGACAGTTCCTGGAACACGCAGCGAATGCCATGCTGTCGGGCCACCTGCACGCAATAGCCGGCGCGCACGTCTTGGCCGGCCATGCGCACGGCGCCGGCATCGGCCGCCAGGGTGCCGGCCAGCACCTGCATCAAGGTGCTCTTGCCGGCGCCGTTGTGGCCAATCAGGCCCAGGCACTCCCCGGGGTAAAACTGCAGGTCCACGTTGCTCAGCGCGCGCACCGCGCCAAAGGTCTTGCCCACGCCCTGCAGGCTGACCAGGGCCGCTTGATTGGCTTGCATCGCGGGTCTCCTTTAGCGGGCAGTCGGGCTGGTCAGCTTGGCTACGTCGCCGACGCTGTAGGCCTGGCTGACGATGCCGCCTTTTTCCACGCCCTTGAGCGAGGATTCCAGCGTGTCCTGGGTAACGCTCAGCGCCGGCGACAGCAGGTCATGGGGCAACTGTTTGCCATCCAGCAGCTGCTGGGCCACCCAGAACGCCAGGCTGCTGATGCTCGGGGCGCTGGAGATGGAGAAGCTCTCGTAACCGTTGGCGTCCTTCTGTTTCTTCCACCACGACAGCTCTTCCTCGCGGTTGCCGAAGATGATCACCGGCGCCGGGCGGCCGGCCGCGCTGAACGCCTGGGCGACGCCAAAGCCATCATCGCCCTGGGTGACCACCGCATCGATCTTCGGCAGGCTGGGCAATATGCCGGCCACGGCCTTCTGCGCAGCGGTCTGCGACCAATTGCCGTTCACCGAGCCGATGATCTTCAGCTGCGGGTACTGGGCGGCGCCGGCGCTGATGCCCGAATGAATCAGCTCGTCCACCGACACCCCGGCCAGGCCGCGCACTTCCAACACGTTGGCGCCTTGCGGGAAGTGTTTGGCCAGGTAGTCCATGGCCTGCTGGCCGCTTTGCTTGAAGTCCATGGAAATGCGGTAGGCGCAGGGTTCGGTGACTACGCCGTCGAACGAGACGACGATAATGCCGGCGTCGCAGGCCTGCTTCACCGCGCCGTTGAGCGCGGTAGGTGATGCGGCGTCGATGACGATGGCGCTGTAGCCCTGCAGGATCAGGTTCTGGATTTGCGCGGCCTGTTCGGTGGCCTGGTTCTCGCCGGTGGTGAACGAGTCCGCGCCGGCAATGGTGCCCGCCTTCACCGCCTGTTCGCTTGTTTGCTGCCAGCTGGCGAGCATGCCCTGGCGCCAGGAATTGCCGGCGTAGTTGTTGGACAAGGCGATGGTTTTATCGGCCGTGGCGGCCTGTGCGAGCATGAACGGCGTGACCAGCAATGCAGTGGACAGCAGCGCTGAGCGCAGCGGGTGACGTTTCATGATTTTACCCTTGTTATTGTTGTGGGTATCAGGCCGCCGAAGGCTTCGGTCGTGCCGGTCTTACTGAGACTGCGCCCCCAGTCTGCCCTGGCGGCCAGGGCCTGTCCGGGGGCGTTGCTGCATACTTGACACCCTTTGCGCGCACATTACTTGCGGGATCCCGCAAAAGGTTGGCGCAAGCCTGCAGGCCACTTTCAGTCATACTCAGGCAAGGCTTCCCATAACAACAAAGGCCGACCACCATGGCGCCACGCGCACCCATTGCCGCCGAAAACGTGCTGCATCACTTCCTTGGCATCTCCCGGGCCCTGGCCGGGCGCCTGGATTTCCAGTCGATGATCGATGCCGTTTCCGAGGAAATCCGCCACATCCTGCCCCACGACCACCTGGACGTGAGCCTGCTGCTGGACAACCACAGCCACCTGTCCGCCTACGAGACCGGCGTGCACACCGCCTGGGGCGACTTCGCCAACCATCCGTTGCCCATTGCCCAAAGCCCCATTCGCGCGCTGCTGCGCGGCGACGAGACCTACATCCTCAGCGACGACGCCATGAACGATGCGCGCTTTCAGTTTCCCGGCGCCATCAACCACCCGATCTTCGACGCGCGCCTGCGCAGCCGCCTGCACGTGCCGTTGCGGGCCCGCGGCGAGGTGATTGGTGCGCTCAGCTGCTCGACGCACACCGCCAACTTCTACACCCTCGACGACGTGCGCCACACCCAGCACGTGGCTGACCTGCTGGCGTCCTACCTGTATGCCCTGCACCAGACCGAGCAGGCTAAACAGTTGGCCATCACCGAGGCGCAGGTTCGCGCCCGCGAGGAAGGCCTGCGCCTGGGCGTGCTACGCCTGACTGAAGAACTGGAGAACGAACGCCAGCGCATCGGCATGGACCTGCACGACCAGACCCTGGCCGACATGACACGCCTGTACCGGCGCATCGGCCGCCTGCAACTGCACGGCACTGCCAGCGGCGAAGAGCTGGCGCAACTGGGCGGCGCGCTGCAGGACAGCATGCAGGAGCTGCGCTCGATCATCGACGCGGTAAAGCCCACGGTACTGCAGCTGTTCGGCTTCGAGGAGGGCCTGGAAGACCTGCTGCTGCGCAGTGTGCGCAACAGCGGCCTGGACATTGCCACCCACCTGCGTGACAGCACCGATGGCCTTGCCAACCGCCTGGCCGAGCCGCAGCAGATCGCCCTGTTCCGCATCATTCAGGAAGCCGTGAACAACGCCATCAAGCACGCTGCGCCGCAGTCCATCGCCGTGGACATCACCACCACCGACAGCCACCTGCACCTGACCATCCTCGACGATGGCTTAGGGCTGGACGGTGCCGGCCCACTGCAGAGCAGCGGTTTGAAAAACATTCAGGTGCGGGCGCAACTGCTCAGCGCCCAGGTGCACATCGGCAGGGGCCCGGGCAACAAGGGCACCTGCGTGAAAATCAGCCTGCCGCTGCCGGCCCACGCCTGAACAGGAGCCCTGCCCCATGGATATTCTGCTGATAGAAGACGACCCGGTGCACCGCGCCTTCCTCAAGGAAGTGATCGAGGTGGCGCTGCCCGAATGCTCGCGGCTGATGGAGGCCGAGGACGGCCACGTGGGCGAGCGCCTGGCCGGCGAGTTTGCCATTACCTCGGTGGTGATGGACCTGCAGATGCCGCGCTGCACCGGCGTGGAAGCCGCCCGCTCGATCTGGCGCCAGCGCCCGGAAACCTCGATCATGTTCTGGTCCAACTACGCCGACGAAGCCTACGTGCGCGGCATCTCGCGCATCGTCCCCGAGGGCGCCGCCTACGGCTATATCCTCAAGACCGCCTCCGAAGACCGCCTGCGCCTGGCTCTGCGCAGCCTGTTCATCGAACAGCAATGCGTGATAGACCGCGAGGTGCGCGGCGTGCAGCAGAAAAGCCAGAACCATGTGCTGGGCCTGACCGACGCCGAGTACGAGGTGCTGCAGGACATCGCCCTGGGCCTCACCGACCGCATCATCGGCCAGCGCCGCAACCTGTCGCTACGCAGCGTGCAGAACCGCCTGCAGCAACTGTACGAAAAACTGGGCGTGCGCCAGCCCAATGAGGACATTGACAGCCAGCCGGCCTTCAACCTGCGCGCCCGCGCGGTGCACATGGCGCTGCTGCGCAAGCTGCTGAACCGCACGGCGTTGGAGCAGGCAGAGATAGAGTTGCAGGAGTGGTTGAAGGACCCGCGGCAGAGTTTTCGATAAAAAGCCTGCTGAAGGGTGAACCAGTGTCTGAAAATCTGTCAGCGCACCTTTCCGGCAACTAGATGAACGACTGAGGACAGGCAACCGCCGTCAGTAAACACTAGCTAACATGTGCTCCTTGCCCGCAATGCCGCCCTGCCCTGAAAAGCCGGCCTGTATCGGCAACGGGAAGCGCCTCGCCTTGCAGGCTGGGGTCCACGGAAGGCGGTGGTGCAGTAGCGCGAGGCAACCGAGAACATTTGCTAGGTGGTCCATTGCACAGACGACGTATAAATCGACATAACCCCAGTACAGGCAATGGTTCGCGAGGATTCAGACTGGGTCAGGGGCCTCTCGGCATTTAGGTCAATTCAGCATCAGCGCCAACACGGAGTGGATACCGACGGTGGGCTACATGAGCGCGTCACGGGCCCACCAGGATATCGGTCGGTTCATGATGCAGCGGTACAACGGGCAAAGGCCGCATCAGTTCAACGATGGGTTACCGGCTGCGGTCGCTGAGGAAAAACTTGACGCAGTGTCCGGGATCAGTTGACCACTACACTCTATAGCCGCGTCAAACAACGGCTGGCCACGCAGCGCCAAACTGAATCCTTGCGCGTCGTAGACCAGCTTCTGCAGCTTCAAATTCGAGATTTCACCAGCATCCCCTTCCAACTCAAGAAAGTAATGGGCTACATCTTCAAGGTCGGGCATGCGCGCCCCCTCATGATTAGCGTCGTGCGGCCATCAAAATGACGCCCGGGACAAGATAGGTCAACCAAACGAGGCGGGGTTTTTCTCGACATTTCATGTCGGAACAAGAGGGAACTATGATCACTGCGCATCAGCACTCGTCAGCTCCGGCCGCCCCTTCACTGCGCCATGACAGCGACCATTTTCGCTGACGCCGTACCAGGGACGGCAAGGCATTGCCAAACCCCAGAAACGAAAAAGCCCTGAATAATCAGGGCTCTAACGAAGAATGTGTGGCGGAAGCGTAGAGATTCGAACTCTAGGATAGTTGCCCATCGACGGTTTTCAAGACCGTTGCCTTAAACCACTCGGCCACGCTTCCAGCTATGTTGCGGCGTGCATAATACCCGAATGAAACACACTGTCAAACTCTCTTCATGGCCCCGCGCTGCAGGTCTGTTATGATCTTTGCATCTGAACGTTTCAAACCCGGTTTCAACCCAAAGGAGTCTCGCCATGCGCGAACAGGATTACGCAGTCAATAGCAGGCAGCAGGCCGACCAGCTAGAGGTCAGCAAGGTCCTGCGCAATACGTACGGTTTGCTGGCCATGACCCTGGCCTTCAGCGCCGTGACCGCCTATGTGGCGCAGCAGATGAACGTGCGCTACCCGAACATTTTCGTGGTGCTGATAGGCTTCTACGGGCTGTTCTTCCTCACAACCAAGTTGCGTGATTCGGCGTGGGGCCTGGTGTCCACCTTCGCCCTGACCGGTTTCATGGGTTACCTGCTGGGCCCTATCCTGAACCGTTACCTGCACATGCAGGGCGGCGCCGAGGTGGTGAGTTCGGCGTTTGCCATGACGGCGCTGGTGTTCGGCGGTCTGTCGGCCTACGTGCTGATCACCCGCAAGGACATGAGCTTCCTGGGTGGCTTCATCACCGCGGGCTTCTTCGTGCTGCTGGGTGCGACGCTGGCGGGGCTGTTCTTCCAGATCAGCGGGCTGCAACTGGCAATCAGCGCGGGCTTCGTGCTGTTCTCGTCGGCGTGCATCCTGTTCCAGACCAGCGCGATCATTCAGGGTGGTGAGCGCAACTACATCATGGCGACCATCAGCCTGTATGTATCGATCTACAACCTGTTTGTCAGCTTGCTGCAGTTGTTTGGCCTGATGGGTCGTGATGACTGATTGAGTGACGAGTGAGAAAAAGCCCGCTTCGGCGGGCTTTTTTGTGGAAGAAGGATTTCAGGGGGAGGTTGCTGGCTCTCTGTGGGACCGGGCGCAAGCTCGGGAAGCAGACCACGCGGTGGGTCTGGGGGTGCTCGGTGGATGGTTCCCGAGCTTCGCCCGGTCCTACCGGGGCGTGGGGGAAACGGCGGGATTTGCCGGTTATCGCGGGTAGTGGCCTTGTGGCGTGCTTGTCCGTAGAATTGCGCTCTTTTTTTCCAAGGCACCTGCCATGACCGTACAGCAACAGCCCTCCCCGCCCGACCACCAGGACCTGGTGCTGGGCCTGGAAGACCGGCCCCGCCCCTTGATCGCGCTGCTGGCGGCCTTGCAGCACTTGCTGGCGATCATTGTTCCGATCGTGACGCCCGGGCTGTTGATCTGTCAGGCGTTGGGGGTGTCGCCCCATGACACCAACCTGATCGTGTCGATGTCGCTGGTCATTTCCGGTATCGCGACCTTTGTCCAGTGCAAGCGCTTCGGGCCATTTGGCGCAGGCTTGCTGATTGTGCAGGGCACCAGTTTCAACTTTGTCGGGCCGTTGATTGCCGGCGGGGCCTTTATGGTCAAGCAGGGCACGCCGGTGGAAGGCGTGATGGCGGCGATTTTCGGCGTGGTGATCGCCGGGTCGTTCGTGGAAATGGGTATTTCGCGGATCTTGCCGTTCGTGAAGCGGCTGATCACGCCGCTGGTGACCGGCATCGTGGTGCTGATGATCGGCCTGACACTGATCAAGGTTGGCCTGATCAGCATGGGGGGTGGTTTCTCGGCGATGGCCAACGGCACCTTCGCCAACGGCGACAACCTGCTGCTGTCGGGTGTGGTGCTGGCGATCATCGTGGTGCTGAACCGCTTGCCAGTGGTGTGGATGCGCAGTTGCGCCATCGTCATCGCGCTGGCGGTGGGCTATGCGCTGGCGGGCTACATGGGCCGTTTGAACTTCACCGGCATGCATGAGGCGGCGGTGTTTCAGGTACCGGTGCCGTTGCATTTCGGCCTGGGCTTTTCCTGGGCGCTGTTCATTCCGATGCTGGTGATTTACCTGGTGACGTCGCTGGAGTCCATTGGTGACGTGACGGCCACCAGCAAGGTGTCGCGCCAACCGGTGGAAGGCCCGGTGTGGATGCAGCGTATCAAGGGCGGGGTGCTGGTGAACGGTGCCAACTCGCTGTTGGCCGGTATTTTCAATACCTTCCCCAGTTCCATTTTCGCCCAGAATAACGGCGTGATTCAGCTGACCGGTATCGCCAGCCGCCACATTGGTGTGTGGATCGCGGGCATGCTGGTGATTTTAGGGCTGTTCCCGACGGTGGCCGGGGTGATCCAGGCGGTGCCGGAGCCGGTGCTGGGTGGCGCGGCCATGGTGATGTTCGGCGCCGTGGCGGCGTCGGGCATCAATATTCTGGCGAGTATCCACCTGGACCGTCGTGCGTTGCTGATTATCGCGGTGTCCCTGGCCTTGGGCCTGGGCGTGGCGCAGGTACCGGAGTTCCTGGCCCACATGCCGTCGGCGCTGCGCAATGTGCTGGAGTCGGGCGTGGCCACCGGCGGTATCTGTGCGCTGGTGCTGAACTGGTTCCTGCCTGAGGCACGCGACGGCCGTTGAGGCGCGTGCGGCGGGCTTTTTTGGCGGCCAGGCTTTATCATTCCGGCAGATTTGCTGATAGAGCCGCGCCATGAAGTTCGCCATCGCTGTATTTTCCCCCGCCCATGCGCCCTCCTCGCGCCGCGCCCTGCGGTTTGCCGAAGCGGCGCTGGCGGGCGGCCATGAGATTGTCCGTCTGTTCTTCTACCAGGACGGGGTGCACAGCGCCTCGGGCAACGTGGTTGCCCCCCAGGATGAAACGGACATCGCCGCGCAGTGGCGCGCCTTCATTACCGAGCAGCAGCTGGATGCAGTGGTGTGCATCGCCGCGGCACTGCGCCGTGGCGTCCTCAATGAAGAAGAAGCGCAGCGCTGGAATCGTCCGGCCGCCAACCTGCCCGCGCCCTGGGAACTGTCCGGGCTGGGGCAATTGCATGAGGCCGCGCAGTTGGCCGACCGCCTTGTGACTTTCGGGGGGCAATAAGATGGCCAAGTCGCTGTTGATCATCAGCCGTCAGGCCCCCTGGTCGGGCCCAGGCCCACGCGAAGCGCTGGATATTGCCCTGGCCGGCGGAGCCTTCGACCTGCCGCTGGGCATGCTGTTTCTTGATGACGGGGTGTTTCAGTTGATGCCGGCGCAGGCGCCTGGCCAGGTGCAACAGAAAGACCTGACCGCCAACCTGCAGGCCCTGCCGATGTTTGGCGTGGATGAGTTGTTCGTGGCTGCCAGTAGCCTGCGTGCCCGCGGGCTGGGCAGCGCGCCGCTGAGCCTGGAGGCGCAGGTGCTGGAGGATGATGCCCTGGCCGCCCTTGTCGACCGTTTTGATCAGGTGATTACCCTCTGATGGCTACCTTGCATGTGTTGTCCCACTCCCCCTTCAGCGATCAGCGCCTGGCCAGTTGCCTGCGCGTGCTGGGGGCCCGCGATGGCGTGCTGCTGACCGGTGACGCGGTGTACGCACTGTTGAATGACGATCTGGCGCACCTGGCGGGCCGGCTCTACGCCCTGGAAGAAGATGTCAAGGCGCGGGCGCTCACCACCACGGCGCAGGTCGTGGACTACCCGGGCTTCGTGCAGCTTTCCATTGATTACGACAAGGTCAACACCTGGCTATGAGTGAACTGATTGTCGATGGCCACCCGATCGCCCTGGACCAGAACGGTTTTCTGGAAGACCTGACCGAGTGGTCCAAACCGGTGGCCGAAGCCTTGGCGGCGCGGGAAAGCATTGCCCTGACCCCTGAACACTGGGAGGTGCTGGAGGTATTGCGCCAGTTCTACCAGGAGTTTCAACTGTCGCCGGCCACGCGCCCCCTGATCAAGTACACGGCGCTGAAACTGGGCGCCGAGAAAGGCAACAGCCCGCACCTGAACCGCTTGTTCAATGGCACCCCCGCCAAACTCGCCGCCAAGCTGGCGGGCCTGCCCAAACCGACCAATTGCATATGACCGACTACCCTGCCCTGCTGCTGGAAACCCCTGCCGAGCACCCCTTCGCCCCCTTCGTTCGTGCCCTGGGCAAGGGCAAGCGCGGCGCTCGCAACCTGACCCGCGACGAGGCCCGCGAGGCCATGGGCATGTTGCTGGACGAGCAGGTCGAGGAAGCGCAGTTGGGCGCCTTCCTGATGCTGCTGCGCCACAAAGAGGAGAGTGCCGAGGAGTTGGCCGGTTTCACCGAGGCCTTGCGCGCTCGGCTCAAGCCTCCCCCGTTGACCGTGGACATTGATTGGCCGACCTACGCCGGCAAGAAGCGCCACCTGCCCTGGTACTTGCTGGCGGCCAAGTGCCTGGCCGGCAACGGTGTGCGCATTCTGATCCACGGTGGCGGCGCACACACCGCCGGGCGCCTGTATACCGAACAATTGCTGGGCACCGTCGGCATTCCCCTGGCCCGTGGCTGGGACGCGGTGGGCCGTGCCCTGGACAGCCATGGCCTGGCGTTCGCGCCGCTGGTGGACTGGGCGCCGCAGTTGCAGCGCATGATCGATCTGCGCAATACGTTGGGCCTGCGGTCGCCGATCCACTCCCTGGCGCGCATTCTCAACCCGCTGAGCGCCCGGTGTGGCCTTCAGAGCATCTTCCACCCTGGTTACCAGGCGGTGCACCGCGATGCCAGCGGCCTGTTGGGCGACCACGCTATCGTGGTGAAGGGCGATGGCGGCGAGATCGAAGTCAACCCGGACAGCCCCAGTCATCTGTATGGCACCACCGGCGGCCAGAGCTGGGACGAAGAGTGGCCGCAGCTCTCGGCCCAGCGCCACGTCAAGCCGGCCACCCTGGACCCGACGCACCTGCTGGCGGTATGGCGAGGCGATGCCGAGGACAGCTACGGCGAAATGGCGCTGATGTCGACCATGGCCTTGGCCTTGCGCGGCCTGGGCAAAAACCGTGATGACGCCTTTGCCACAGCGCGCCAGTACTGGGACGCCCGCGATAGATCGATCTAGCCGATAGATACCGCCGGGGTTTTGCGCTATTTATTCGAACTGCGGCCCGTACACTGGACTCCAACGCTTATGAAATCTGCCGGGAGTACAGGGTATGGGCTTGCTGATCGAAGGGCGCTGGCATGACCAGTGGTATGAAAGCAGCAAAGACGGTGCGTTCCAGCGTGAAGCCGCCAAGCGCCGCAACTGGGTGACCGCCGACGGTCGCCCGGGCCCCAGCGGCGAAGGCGGCTTCAAGGCCGAGGCCGGCCGTTACCACCTGTATGTTTCGCTGGCTTGCCCGTGGGCGCACCGCACTTTGATCGTGCGTCAGCTCAAGGGGCTTGAAAGCCTGATCGACGTGTCTGTGGTCAGCTGGCTGATGCGCGAGAACGGCTGGACCTTCGACACCTCCCTGGGCTCGACCGGCGACAAGCTCGACGGGTTTGCATTCATGCACCAGCGTTACACCTCGGAAACCCCGGATTACACCGGGCGCGTGACCGTGCCGGTGCTGTGGGACAAGCAACTCAAGCGGATTGTCAGCAATGAATCGGCGGAGATCATCCGCATGTTCAACAGCGCCTTCAACGAGCTGACTGGCAATACGTTGGACCTGTATCCGCAACCCTTGCGGCCGGCAATCGAGGCGCTGAACGAAGCGATCTACCCAGCGGTGAACAACGGCGTGTATCGCGCAGGCTTTGCCACGTCGCAGGCGGCCTATGAGCAGGCGTTCGATGAAGTGTTTGCCGAGCTGGATCGGTTGGAAGCCCTGCTGGGCCAAAAGCGCTACCTGGCGGGAGAGTATCTGACCGAGGCGGATGTGCGCTTGTTCACCACGATCATTCGCTTTGACGCGGTGTACCACGGGCACTTCAAGTGCAATTTGCGCCGTATTGTCGATTACCCGAACCTGTCGAACTGGCTGCGTGAGCTGTACCAGTGGCCAGGCGTGGCGCAGACGGTGGATTTCCAGCACATCAAGCATCATTACTATGGCAGCCATGCCACCATCAACCCGACGGGCATTGTGCCGAAGGGACCGGCGCAGAGTTTTGCCGCGCAGCATGACCGTGAGCGGTTGGCGGGGCGTGGGATTTTTGAGGGTTGAGAGGGGACGCGGCCTGGTGGCCGTTGCTACAGGAAAGCCATGTAGCAGCGCCCGCCAGGCCGCGTCAGGGCCTTACACCGTCCGCTGAGCGCCTTCGAACCACGCCAGTTTCTCGCGCAACTGCACTACTTCCCCCACGATGACCAGCGTCGGCGCATGCACTTCATGCTCCGCGACCAGCCGCGGCAGGTCGGCCAGGGTGCCAGTGAAGACGCGCTGGTTGACCGTGGTGCCTTGCTGTACCAGTGCTGCCGGGGTATCAGCGGCACGGCCATGGGCAATCAGTTGTTGGCAGATTATCGGCAAGCCCACCAGGCCCATGTAGAACACCAGGGTCTGGGCCGGCGCCACCAGGTCCGACCAGGGCAGGTCGCTGGTGCCGTCCTTGAGGTGGCCGGTGATGAAGCGTACCGACTGGGCATGGTCGCGATGGGTCAGCGGGATGCCGGCGTAAGCCGCACAACCACTGGCCGCGGTAATGCCCGGCACCACCTGGAACGGAATGCCATGGGCCGCCAATTCTTCGATTTCCTCTCCACCACGGCCGAAGATGAACGGGTCGCCCCCCTTGAGCCGCACCACGCGTTTGCCTTGCTTGGCCAGGGTCACCAATTGCTGGTTGATCTGGTCCTGGGGCACAGCGTGGTCCGCGCGGCGCTTGCCGACGTAGATGCGCTCGGCATCTCGGCGGCACAACTCGATGATGGCCGGGGCCACCAGGCGGTCATACAGCACCACGTCGGCCTGCTGCATCAGGCGCAAGGCCTTGAAGGTCAATAGGTCGGGGTCACCCGGGCCAGCACCCACCAGGTAGACTTCGCCAGGTGCATGGGGCGGCTGGCCGTGGATTTTCTCCACCAGCATCTTTTCCGCTTCGGCGCCCTGCCCCGCCAGCTGGCGGTCGGCGATCGGGCCCTGGAATACTTCTTCCCAGAACGCACGGCGTTGCTGCACGTCCGGGTACAGGCCTTTGACCTGGGCACGAAAGCGCGCCGCCAACCCGGCCAGTTCGCCATAAGCAGCAGGAATCCAGGCCTCCATCTTGGCGCGGATCAAGCGCGCCAGCACCGGGGCGTCACCGCCACTGGACACCGCCACCACCAGGGGTGAACGGTCGACAATGGCCGGGAAGATCACGCTGCACAGGGCTGGCGCGTCCACCACGTTGACTGGCACACAACGCGCCTTGGCGTCGGCAGACACCTGGGCGTTGAGGGCTTCGTCATCGGTGGCGGCGATGATCAGCTGGCAACCGTCCAGGTCGCTTTCCTGATAACCGCGCAGCACGGCTTCACCGCCGCTGCTCTGGAGCAATTCGCCCAGCTGGGTTTCGATCGCCGGGGCGACCACGCGCAGCAGCGCGCCGGCATCGGCCAGCAAACGCGACTTGCGCAAGGCGATCTCGCCCCCGCCCACGACCAGCACATGGCTGCCCTTGAGCTTGTGAAACAGCGGCAAAAACTCCATTTAGCCGATGACCTCAAGGCCGCCCATATAAGGCTTCAGCACGTCCGGCACACGGATGGAACCGTCAGCCTGCTGGTAGTTTTCCAGCACGGCCACCAGGGTACGGCCCACGGCCAGGCCCGAGCCGTTGAGGGTGTGCACCAGCTCCGGCTTGCCGGTTTCCGGGTTGCGGAAACGCGCCTGCATGCGGCGGGCCTGGAAATCACCGGTGTTGGAGCACGAGGAGATTTCGCGGTACTTGTCCTGGCTTGGAATCCACACTTCCAGGTCGTAGGTTTTCACCGCGCTGAAACCCATGTCGCCGGTGCACAGGGCCAGCACGCGGTAGGGCAGCTCCAGGGCCTGCAGCACGCGCTCGGCGTTGGCGGTCAGGCCTTCCAGGGCTTCCATGGATTTCGACGGCTCGACCACCTGCACCATCTCGACCTTGTCGAACTGGTGCTGGCGGATCATGCCGCGGGTGTCACGGCCCGATGCACCGGCTTCGCTGCGGAAGCACGGGGTGTGGGCGACCAGTTTCAATGGCAGTTGCTTGGCGTCGAGGATCTCGCCGGCAACGATGTTGGTCAGCGACACTTCAGCGGTCGGAATCAGGTACAGGTCGGCCTCGCCTTCGCGGCTGATCTTGAACAGGTCTTCCTCGAACTTGGGCAGTTGGCCAGTGCCTTTGAGCGCCGGGGCCTGTACCAGGTACGGGGTGTAGGCCTCTTCGTAACCGTGCTCGGTGACGTGCAGGTTGATCATGAACTGCGCCAGGGCGCGGTGCAGGCGGGCAATCGGGCCGCGCAGCAGGGCGAAACGGGCACCCGACAGCTTGGCGGCGGTTTCGAAGTCCAGCCAGCCGAACTTCTCGCCCAGGGCGACATGGTCTTTGACGTCAAAACCGAAGTCGGCCGGGGTGCCCCAGCGGCGCACTTCGACGTTGCCGTCTTCGTCTTCGCCTACCGGTACCGATTCGTGCGGCAGGTTGGGGATGCCCAGCACGATGGAGTCCAACTCGGCCTGCAGCTTGTCCAGCTCGGCCTTGCCTTCGGCCAGCTCGCCGGCCATGCGGTCGACGTCCGCCATCAGCGGCGCGATGTCTTCGCCGCGCTGCTTGGCCTGACCAATGGATTTGGAGCGGGCGTTACGCTCGGCCTGCAGTTGCTCGGTGCGGGTCTGTACGGTCTTGCGCTGGGCCTCCAGCGCTTCCAGGCGCGCCACGTCCAGGCTGTAGCCACGGGCTGCGAGGCGATCCGCGGTTTCGTGGAGCTTGGTACGCAAAATCAGGGGATCGAGCATGTCGGTCTCTCGTTATCAAATTAAGTCTTGGTCAGCCCATGTTACGGGCAGGACACCGGGCAGCCGACCATATTAGCGGCCAGCGTACCGGGATAGAAGGGCTGTTTCCAGTTGAGTGTTGCAGGTTTTTCAAGGCTTGCGGCGCTGACGCGGGCTCAGACGGTCCAGGTGGGCCAGGTGCTTGAGCTTCTCGCCGATCT
This sequence comes from Pseudomonas sp. RIT-To-2, assembly GCF_029623465.1. NCBI lineage: Bacteria > Pseudomonadati > Pseudomonadota > Gammaproteobacteria > Pseudomonadales > Pseudomonadaceae > Pseudomonas > Pseudomonas sp. RIT-To-2. The sequence goes on from NZ_JAPYKM010000026.1 coordinate 54,386, forward strand.
TCAGTTCCAGGCCGCGGGGCACTGGCTGGTAATACGGCCGCGGTTCCAGCTGGTCGGGGAAGTAGTCTTCACCGGCGGCGTAGGCATCAGGCTCGTCGTGGGCGTAGCGGTATTCCTCACCGTAACCCAACTGCTTCATCAGCTTGGTCGGCGCGTTGCGCAGGTGCAGCGGCACCTCCATGGAACCGAACTCGGCCGCTTCGCGCATGGCCTGCTTGAAGCCCATGTATACGGCATTGCTCTTCGGCGCGCAGGCCAGGTAGACGATGGCCTGGGCCACGGCCAGCTCGCCCTCTGGGCTGCCAAGGCGCTCCTGTACGTCCCAGGCCGCCAGGCACAGGCTCAGGGCGCGGGGGTCGGCGTTGCCGATGTCTTCGCTGGCCATGCGCACCACGCGCCGTGCCACGTACAGCGGGTCGCAACCACCGTCCATCATGCGCGCGTACCAGTACAGGGCGCCGTCGGGGTTGGAGCCGCGAACGGACTTGTGCAGCGCCGATATCTGGTCGTAGAAAGCTTCGCCGCCCTTGTCGAAGCGCCGGCGGGTATCACCCAGCAGGCTTTGCAACAGGTCGGTGCCGATTTCCTCGCCGTCTTCGGCCAGGTCCGAAGCGTTCTCCAGCAGGTTGAGCATGCGCCGGCCATCGCCGTCGGCGGCCGCCAGCAGCATGGCGAAGGCTTCGTCGCCCAAGCGTAATTGACGCTTGCCCAGGCCACGCTCCTCGTTCAAGGCGCGGTCGACCAACCGGCGCAAAGCCGGCTCGTCGAGACTTTTCAGCACGTATACCCGCGCCCGCGACAGCAAGGCGTTGTTCAGTTCGAACGAAGGGTTTTCGGTGGTGGCGCCAATGAAGATCAGCGTGCCGTCTTCCACATAAGGCAGGAAGGCATCCTGCTGGGACTTGTTGAAACGGTGCACTTCGTCGACGAACAGAATGGTGCGACGGCCGTACTGGGCTGCCTGCTGCTTGGCCACTTCCACGGCCTGGCGAATCTCCTTGACCCCGGCCAGCACCGCCGAGACGGTCTCGAAATGGGCATCGGAGACTTCCGCCAATAGCCGCGCCAGCGTGGTCTTGCCCACCCCGGGCGGGCCCCAGAAAATCATCGAGTGCAGGGCGCCCTGCTCCAGTGCCTCGCGCAGCGGCTTGCCGCGCGCCAGCAGGTGCTCCTGGCCGACGTACTCGTTCAGGTTGCGGGCCCGCAGGCGGGCGGCCAGGGGCTGGGCGATGGGCTCGCTGCGAAACAGGTCCATGACGGCGCTGGGGTCCTCTTATTCCTGGATCACGTCGGTGCCCTTGGGCGCGACGAAGGTGAACTTGCTCTTGTCCACGGGGGCATTGGCCTTGACCGCGGTGAACAGGATGTTGGTGCGCTGGCCGACGCTGTCGATCAGTTGCATGTCATTGATCAGGCCCTTGCGGAACGACAGGCGCAGGGAATCGAACAGGGTATCCTTGGTCTTGGGCTTGAGCATGAAGTCGATCACGTCACCCGATTCCTTGGCGCTGATGTCGAAGCTCTGGCTGATCTTCGACACGTCACCGGACAGCAGCAGCGCTGGGGTCTGGGTCAGGCGCTGGTCGAGTTTCTTGATGGTGACCTGCTGCAGGTCCGGGTCGTACAGGGTGACCTTCTGGCCATCCGAGACCATGGTCTGCTCGTTCGGCGCGTCGGTGTGCCAGTAGAACAGGCCAGGGCGCTGCAAGACCATTTCACCCGCGGTTTCCTGCAACTGGGTGCCGCTGCCGTCCAGGGTCAGCTGCGAGAAATGCGCGGCCAGGGTCTGGGAATTTTCCAGCAGTTTGGTCAGGCTCGACACGTCCTGGTCGGCGGCATGGGCCGGCAGCGTGGAGAAGGCCAGGGCAGAAACCAACAGCATGCGAATCAGGCGCATGGGAATCCTCGTACAGTGGAAAAAGACCGGCCGCCGTTCATCGGCAGCCGATTACGTCATTCAGTCCCGCGCAGGCCCTGGGGCGATCACTTCGCGCGAGCCATTGGTGTTCATGGGCGTGACCACGCCGGCCATTTCCATGGCTTCGATCATGCGCGCCGCGCGGTTGTAGCCGATCTTGAGCTTGCGCTGCACCGCGGAAATCGATGCTCGACGGCTTTCCAGCACGAAGTTGACCGCCTCGTCGTACAGCGCGTCGGACTCGCTGCCTTCACCGTCGCCGCCACCGCCGCCGCCACCGTCGAAGCCACTGCCGGCCTCCTCGACACCGGCGAGAATGTCTTCGTTGTAATCCGGCACGCCACGCAGTTTCCAGGCTTCCACCACACGGTGCACTTCCTCGTCGGAGACAAAGGCACCGTGCACGCGGATCGGCAGGCTGGTGCCCGGCGGCATGTACAGCATGTCACCATGGCCCAGCAACTGTTCGGCGCCGCCCTGGTCGATGATGGTACGGGAGTCGATCTTGCTCGACACCTGGAACGCCATGCGGGTAGGAATGTTGGCCTTGATCAGACCGGTGATCACGTCCACCGAGGGGCGCTGGGTCGCCAGGATCAGGTGGATACCGGCCGCCCGGGCCTTCTGGGCGATACGGGCGATCAACTCTTCGACCTTCTTGCCGACGATCATCATCATGTCGGCGAATTCGTCGACGATGACCACGATGGTGGGCAGGGTTTTCAGCAGGGGCGCTTCGTCTTCCATGCTCTCGCGACGGTACAGCGGGTCGGTGAGCGGCGTGCCCTCCTCCTGCGCGTCCTTGACCTTGCGGTTGAAGCCGGCCAGGTTACGCACGCCCATGGCCGCCATCAGCTTGTAGCGCCGCTCCATCTCGGCGACGCTCCAGCGCAGGGCATTGGCGGCGTCCTTCATGTCGGTGACCACCGGGCACAGCAGGTGCGGAATGCCTTCGTAGATCGACAACTCGAGCATTTTCGGGTCGATCATGATCAGCTTGGCGTCTTCGGGGCTGGACTTGAACAGGATCGACAGGATCATGGCGTTCACGCCCACCGACTTACCGGAACCGGTGGTACCGGCCACCAGCAGGTGGGGCATCTTGGCAAGGTCGGTGATGACCGGCTTGCCGCCGATGTCATGGCCCAGGGCCATGGTGACCGGCGATTTCGCCTCGTCGTACTGGGGTGACGACAGCACCTCGGAGAAGCGCACGATCTGCCGGTCTTCGTTGGGGATCTCGATACCCACGGTGGTCTTGCCGGGAATCACTTCCACCACGCGCACGCTGGTCACGGCCAGGGAACGCGCCAGGTCCTTGGCCAGGTTGGCGATGCGGCTGACCTTTACGCCCGCGGCCGGCTGGATTTCGTAGCGGGTAATGACCGGGCCCGGGTGGATGGAGTCCACCGACACCTCGACGCCGAATTCCTTGAGCTTGATTTCCAGCAGGTGGCCCACGCCCGCCAGGGATTCTGGCGAGTAATTGACCTTCTTCTTTTCCGCCGGGTCGAGGATGGAGATGGGCGGCAAGGTGCCTTCCACCGCACTGTCGACGAACAGTGGTACCTGTTTTTCCTTCTGCACGCGCTTGCTCGGCTCTGGCGGCTTGACCATGGCCGGGGCGGGCATGATCACCGGTGGCGTCTGCTTTTCGCGCTCGCTGGTGTGCTTGCTCAGCGACACCTCGCGTTCGATGATGCGTTCCTTGGCCTTGGCCTGCTCGCGACGATCAGGGGTAACCGGGGCGACCACGTCATGCACGCGCACGTCTACCTCGCGCAACTGCGCTTCCAGGCGGCGACGCTCGTTGCGCGCGGCCCACCAGCGGCCAGCGGCGCCCTGCACCAGTTCCAGCAGGTCGAGGGTGATCTTGCCGGTCAGGTCCATGACCTTGAACCACGACAGGTCGGTGAACACCGTCAGGCCGAACAGGAATAGGGCGATGAACAGCAAGGTGCTGCCCTGGGTATTGAGGGCATTACGCGCCAGGTCGCCGAGGCTTTCGCCCAGGGCACCGCCCGCCGAAGCCGGCAGGTTGGGAGTGGAATGGAAATGAATGTGCGCCAGCGCGGCACCGGACAGCACCAGGAACACCAGACCGATCAGCCGCCAGGAAAACAGCCAGCCGCTCCACTGCCAGGGCTGGTGACGCTCGCGGAAGATCTGCCAGGTTTTCACCGCCAGCAGCAGCGGGAAAATGTAGGCGAAGTAGCCCAGCACCATGAACAGGATGTCGGCGGCGAAGGCCCCGGCACGGCCGGCGGCGTTCTGCACCTCATGGGCGGTGCTGGTGTGGCTCCAGCCCGGGTCGGCCTGGTCATAGGTGAGCAGCGCCATCCACAGGTACAGGCACAAGGCGCCCATGGCGATCAGGGCACCTTCCTTGAGCCGGTAGTGCATTTGCTGACGCCACAGGGGCACTACGGGATTGGGTGTCGCGGTGGATTTCTTCAAAACAGGTCTTTTCCTGCGCCCTTGGGCGCGCACAACGGATGATTGACTAAAAAAATCATGCAAATGAACGGTGCATTGTACGGGTTCGCCTCAGCATAGCCCAGCGCGTCTGGCGCCAGCCAATTGGAGCATGCATTGCCTTTCGTGACAAAGGCTTATGCAGGGTTTTCAAACGAGATAGCGAAGGATTACGACCGCGAGATACGCGCGGAGTTGCAGGCGGGGGTTTTTATCCTCAATACTGCCCTCAAGCGCCTGGCTCGGGAAACCGCCAACGCCCATCCAAGCCGTGCGCCCTCCCCTCCCCCACCGCAAAAGACCCCATGCTGACCTGGCTAAAGAAGAACGACCTGACCTTCCCCCCACTGGACAAGGCCCTGCGCGACCCCAACGGCCTGCTGGCCGCCGGTGGCGACCTGAGCGCCGAGCGCCTGGTGCAGGCCTACCGCCATGGCTGCTTTCCCTGGTACCAGGACGGCCAGCCCATTCTGTGGTGGTCCCCCGACCCGCGCACGGTGCTGTTCCCCGCCGAGCTGCATGTCTCCCGCAGCCTGGCCAAGGTGCTTCGCCAACAGCGCTACCGCGTCAGCTTCGACCAGGACTTCCCCGCGGTGATTCGCGCCTGCGCCGGCCCCCGTGCCTACGCCGATGGCACCTGGATCACCGACAGCATGCAAGCGGCCTACATCAAGCTGCACGAACAGGGCCTGGCGCACTCGGTGGAAGTGTGGAGCGGCGACACGCTGGTGGGAGGCCTGTATGGCCTGGCCATGGGCCGGCTGTTTTTCGGCGAGTCGATGTTCAGCCATGCCGACAACGCCTCCAAGGTCGGTTTCGCCACCCTGGTGCGCCACCTGCAGGCGGCTGGCGTCGAACTGATCGACTGCCAGATGCCCACCGACCACCTGATCAGCCTGGGCGCGCGCTCCATCAGCCGTGACGACTTCGCCTGGCACCTGCGCACTTACCTGGACCAGCCCAGCACCGCTACCTGGGTTTGCTAGGCGAGTTGGTCACAGCTGGCTTACACTTATTCAAAGGTTTCGATCCGAGGGTTGATCATGACTGAGTTGGCGCGGTTGAAGTTCTATGCCACTCAACCCCATTCGTGCAGCTATTTGCCCGAGGAACAGGCCACCACCCTGTTCCTCGACCCCAGCCAGCCGATGGACGTTCACGTCTACGCCGACCTGTCGGAAATGGGTTTTCGGCGCAGCGGCGATCACCTCTACCGCCCCCACTGCCAGCGCTGCAACGCCTGCGTGCCGGCGCGCATCCCCTCGGCCAGCTTCAGCCCCAACCGCCAGCAGAAACGCATCCTCAAGCGCAACGCCGATATTCAGGTGACCTCCAGCAAGCCTGCATTCAGCGAGGAATACTTCGACCTGTACCAGCGCTATATCGAACAGCGCCATGCCGACGGCGACATGTACCCGCCCAGCCGGGATCAGTTCTCGACCTTCCTGGTACGCGACCTGCCGTTTTCGCGCTTTTATGAATTCCGCCGCGACGGCCAGTTGCTGGCGGTGGCGGTCACCGACCTGCTGCCCAACGGTCTGTCGGCGGTCTACACCTTCTACGAGCCCGCCGAGGAGCGCCGCAGCCTGGGCCGTTTCGCCATCCTGTGGCAGATAGGTGAGGCCATGCGCCTGGGGCTGGACGCGGTGTACCTGGGCTACTGGATCAAGAACTGCAAAAAAATGAATTACAAGACTCAGTATCGGCCCATCGAGCTGCTGATCAACCAGCGCTGGGTTACGTTAAACTGAAGGGTCTTGGCGTTCCGCCCCTTTTTCAGGCACAATGCACGCCGCTTTTGCCTGGCGCAGTTGCACCGGGCCATTAACTGGACACCGAGGGCTTTACTGCATGTCGAAAGAAGACAGCTTCGAAATGGAAGGCACTGTCGTCGACACCCTACCTAACACCATGTTTCGCGTGGAGTTGGAAAATGGGCACGTCGTAACCGCGCATATCTCCGGCAAGATGCGCAAGAACTACATTCGTATTCTGACCGGTGACAAGGTGCGCGTCGAGCTGACGCCCTATGACTTGAGCAAAGGGCGCATTACCTACCGCGCTCGTTAAGCAGCACAAACGAAAACGCCCGGCACATGCCGGGCGTTTTTGTGTGGCCGCTACCTTTGCGACAACTTCTGGGTAGCCGCTGCCGCCTGACGGCAGCGGCTACCCAGGGGTCAGGCCATTTCCGCCGTGGTCTCGAAGTCGAAGGTCATTTCGCCGTCCTTCACGTCGATGTGCACCACGCCACCGTGCTCGGCCAGCTCCCCGAACAGGATCTCCTCGGCCAACGGCCGCTTGATCTTGTCCTGGATCAGCCGCGCCATCGGGCGGGCACCCATGGTCGCGTCGTAGCCGCCGGCCGCCAGCCAGCTGCGCGCCGCATCCGAGACTTCCAGCAACACGCGCTTGTCTTCCAGCTGGGCCTGCAGTTCGGTGAGGAACTTGTCGACCACGCTCTTGATCGTCTCGTGGCTGAGGCGACCAAACTGGATGATGGTGTCCAGGCGGTTGCGGAACTCTGGCGTGAAGCTTTTCTTGATCACTTCCATGGCATCGGACGAATGGTCCTGGTGCGTGAAACCGATGGACGCACGCGCCGCGGTCTCGGCACCGGCGTTGGTGGTCATGATCAGGATGACGTTGCGGAAGTCTGCCTTGCGCCCGTTGTTGTCGGTCAGGGTACCGTGGTCCATCACCTGCAGCAGCAGATTGAAGACTTCCGGGTGGGCCTTTTCGATTTCATCGAGCAGCAACACGCAGTGCGGTTGCTTGGTGATGGCTTCGGTCAGCAAGCCGCCCTGGTCGAAACCGACGTAGCCCGGAGGCGCACCGATCAGACGGGAGACGGTGTGGCGCTCCATGTACTCGGACATGTCGAAACGCACCAGTTCCACGCCCAGGGCCTTGGCCAACTGACGAGCGGCCTCGGTCTTGCCCACGCCGGTAGGGCCGGCGAACAGGAAGGAACCGACCGGCTTGTCCGGCGACTTCAGGCCTGCACGGGACAGCTTGATCGCGGTGGCCAGCGAGTCGATGGCAGCGTCCTGACCAAACACGGTCAGTTTCAGGTCGCGCTCCAGGTTACGCAGCAGTTCCTTGTCGGAACTGGTGACGTGTTTTGGCGGAATGCGCGCGATCTTGGCGACAATGTCCTCGACCTGCGGCACATCGATGCGCTTGACCCGGTTTTCCACCGGCTGCAGGCGCTGGTAGGCGCCGGCTTCGTCGATCACGTCGATGGCCTTGTCCGGCATGTGCCGGTCATTGATGTAGCGCGAAGCCAGCTCGGCGGCGGCCCGCAGGGCCTCGTCACTGTATTCGATGTTGTGGTGCTGCTCGAAGCGCCCTTTCAGGCCGCGCAGGATACCGATGGTGTCTTCCACCGACGGCTCGCTGACGTCCACCTTCTGGAAGCGCCGCGCCAGGGCCCGGTCTTTCTCGAAAATGCCGCGGAATTCCTGGAACGTGGTGCTGCCGATGCAACGGATATCACCCGAGGACAGCAACGGCTTGAGCAGGTTGGAAGCGTCCATGACCCCGCCCGACGCGGCGCCAGCACCAATGATGGTGTGGATCTCGTCGATGAACAGAATCGCCTGCGGACGCTTCTTCAGCTCGCCCAGCAGCGCCTTGAAGCGTTTTTCGAAGTCGCCGCGGTACTTGGTACCCGCCAGCAACGCCCCCAGGTCCAGGGAGTAGACCACGCTGTTGGCCAGCAGGTCAGGGACCTGGCTGTCGACGATGCGCTTGGCCAGGCCCTCGGCGATGGCGGTCTTGCCGACGCCGGCTTCACCCACCAGCAGCGGGTTGTTCTTGCGCCGACGGGCCAGGATCTGTGCCACGCGCTCCACTTCGTTCTCACGGCCTACCAGCGGGTCGATACGGCCCTGGCGCGCGAGTTCGTTGAGGTTGCTGGCATAGGCGTCCAGTGGGTTGCCTGAAGAAGAAGACTCACCGCCCTCGTCGTCCTGCATTTCCTGTTCACCCTCGGAATGATCGCCGTGCCCGGGCACCTTGGAGATGCCATGGGCGATGTAGTTGACCACATCGATGCGCGCCACGCTCTGCTGCTTGAGCAGGAACACGGCCTGGCTTTCCTGTTCGCTGAAGATGGCGACCAGCACGTTGGCACCGGTGACTTCCCGCTTGCCCGAGCTCTGTACGTGGAAGACGGCACGTTGCAGCACGCGCTGGAAGCCCAGGGTTGGCTGGGTTTCGCGGTCCTCGTCATGAACGGGGATCAGCGGCGTGGTGGAGTCGATGAACTCCTGCAAGTCGTGCTTGAGTTTGTCGAGGTTTGCGCCACAAGCGCGCAAAACGGTGGCGGCGGCCTCATTATCCAATAATGCCAACAGGAGGTGTTCCACGGTCATGAACTCATGACGCTTGGAACGGGCCTCCTTGAAGGCGAGATTGAGGGTGACTTCGAGCTCGCGGTTTAACATAGCTTCACCTCATACCCAAGTGGTCGGCGATTAACCGTCCTTCTCGATTTCACAGAGTAGCGGATGCTGGCTTTCCCTGGCGTATTGATTGACCTGCATGGCCTTTGTCTCGGCGATGTCGCGGGTAAACAATCCACATACGGCTCGCCCTTCCGTGTGGACGGCGAGCATGACCTTGGTCGCCAGCTCGCGGTTAAGGTTGAAAAACACCTCGAGCACTTCGACGACGAAATCCATCGGTGTGTAGTCATCGTTAAACAAAACCACCTTATACATGGGTGGCGCCTTCAAGGCCGGCTTGGATTCCTGTACGGCCAGGCCCGCGGAATCGTCCTCATCCGATTGCGGGCGATCCTGATTGAATGTTAGTCGAATCTGGCTGATTGCATGCATGGAAAGAAGGTTCATGGTTGAGCGAATAGGGTTGTGTGTTGACCTTGTGACCGGCTGTAAGCCCGGCCGCCGCATGACCTTGACTATCGGCAAAACGGTGTTACAAACAATAGAACCCACATTGGGGAATAAAGGTCCGCGCAGTCAACCAAATTTTTTGATCGGTCCGATGCCGGATGAAGTGGATGATACTCCAGAGATGGAGTCCTTTGCAGAGGGATATGAGCATGGCAAACGGTAAGGTCAAGTGGTTCAACAACGCCAAAGGCTATGGCTTCATCGTTGAAGAGGGCAAAAGCGAAGACCTGTTCGCCCACTACTCGGCCATCAAGATGGATGGCTACAAGACCCTCAAGGCCGGCCAGCCCGTCAAATTCGAAATCATCCAGGGCCCCAAGGGCCTGCACGCCGTCGAAATCAGCGCTGCCACTGACACCCCCTCGCCTGTCGCCGCTCCCGTGGCCGAACATCAGGCTGCCAATGCCTGAGACTGTGCCACCTGGCTCCCGAGCCTTGCCCGGGAGCCAGCCAACACAAATCTCGAAACAAAAAACCGGCCAGGAAGGCCGGCTTTTTTCGTACCGCCCGTCACATATGCTTGATCAGCGCCTCGCCAAATCCAGAACTGGACACCAGCGTGGCACCGTCCATCAGCCGTTCGAAATCATACGTAACCGTTTTCGCCCCGATCGCGCCATTGGTCCCTTTGATGATCAGGTCCGCCGCCTCGGTCCAGCCCAGGTGGCGCAGCATCATTTCCGCCGACAGGATCACCGACCCCGGGTTGACCTGGTCCTTGCCCGCGTACTTGGGCGCCGTACCATGCGTCGCCTCGAACATGGCCACCGTGTCGGACAGGTTGGCGCCGGGCGCGATACCGATACCGCCCACCTCCGCCGCCAGGGCATCGGACAGGTAGTCACCATTGAGGTTGAGGGTAGCGATCACGTCGTATTCGGCAGGCCGCAGCAGGATCTGCTGCAACATGGCGTCGGCGATGGCGTCCTTGACGATCACGTTACGCCCGGTTTTCGGGTTCTTGAACTGCATCCAAGGCCCGCCGTCGAGCAAGGTGGCACCGAATTCGTCGCGGGCGATCTCATAGCCCCAGTCCTTGAAGGCGCCCTCGGTGAATTTCATGATGTTGCCCTTGTGCACCAGGGTCAGTGACTTGCGGTCGTTGTCCACCACGTATTGCAGGGCCTTGCGCACCAGGCGCTGGGTGCCTTCCTTGGACACGGGCTTGATGCCGATGCCGCAGTCCTGGTCGAAACGGATCTTGGTGACACCCATCTCCTCCTTCAGGAACTTGATCACCTTCTGCGCTTCGGGGGAGCCGGCTTTCCATTCGATGCCGGCATAGATATCTTCGGAGTTCTCGCGGAAGATCACCATGTCCACGTCACCGGGTTTTTTCACCGGGCTGGGCACGCCTTCGAACCAGACCACCGGGCGCAGGCACACATAAAGGTCGAGTTGCTGGCGCAGCGCTACGTTCAGCGAACGGATACCCCCACCCACCGGCGTGGTCAGGGGCCCCTTGATGGACACCACGTAGTCCTTGACCGCGTCGAGGGTTTCCTGGGGCAGCCAGGTGTCCTGGTCGTACACCTGGGTGGCCTTCTCGCCCGCGTACACTTCCATCCATGAAATCTTGCGCTTGCCGCCGTAGGCCTTGGCCACCGCGGCGTCCACCACTTTGATCATGACCGGCGTGACGTCCACGCCAATGCCGTCGCCTTCGATGTACGGAATGATCGGTTGGTCTGGAACAGTAAGAGAATGGTCTGCATTGACGCTGATTTTTTCGCCGACGCTCGGAACCTGAATCTTCTGGTATCCCATGCTGGACTCCGTTTTTTGGGGTTGAACATCCTGGCTATCCCTGAGCGTAAACCACCTGCCCGGGACCGCAACCAGCTGTTTGAACCGTGAATCTGCCGAAGAGCATCATTTATAGACCATGACCAGTGGTATACTGTCGCAGTGACCATCGAGTCACCCCAGGCCCGGCACCTGCCCGCAGGCGCCAGGCCTTTGAAAAAGCTTGAAAAAGACTGCGCTGTACCGCAGCTCGGTCGCTTGACGCTCTACTGATGCACCCCACATCATCGCGACGAATCCTCGACTTTCGGCTCATTGATGACATTGGACGAAAGCGCCTACCCTGCGCATCTCGAGATTCTGTGCACGCTTAGCAAAGAAGAGAGTTAATCCGAATATGCCCACCCGCTCAAAGATCATCTACACCTTCACCGACGAAGCTCCGGCCCTCGCCACCTATTCCCTGCTCCCTATCGTAGAAGCGTTCACCGCTTCGGCTGATATTGCCGTGGAAACTCGCGACATTTCGCTGGCTGGCCGCATCCTGTCGAGCTTCCCTGAGCAACTGAAAGCCGACCAGGTCATCGCTGACGACCTCGCCGAGCTGGGCACCCTGGCCACCACGCCGGAAGCCAACATCATCAAGCTGCCGAACATCAGCGCCTCGGTACCGCAGTTGAAGGCAGCCATCGCCGAACTGCAGGCCCAGGGCTTCAACATTCCGGACTACCCGGAAAACCCGGCCACCGACGCCGAGAAAGAAGCCAAGTCGCGCTACGACAAGATCAAGGGCAGTGCCGTGAACCCGGTACTGCGCGAAGGCAACTCCGACCGCCGCGCACCGCTGTCGGTCAAGAACTACGCCCGCAAGCACCCGCACAAGATGGGCGCCTGGGCCGCCGACTCCAAGTCCCACGTGGCTCACATGAGCAACGGCGACTTCTACGGCAGCGAAAAAGCCGCCCTGATCGAAGCCGCGGACGCCGTGCGCATCGAGCTGCTGGCCGCTGACGGCTCCACCACCGTCCTGAAGGAAAAGACCTCGGTCAAGGCCGGCGAAATCATCGACTGCGCCGTGATGAGCAAAAAGGCCCTGCGCGCCTTCATCGCCGCTGAAATCGACGACGCCAAGGCCAAGGGCGTGCTGCTGTCCCTGCACCTCAAAGCCACCATGATGAAGGTTTCCGACCCGATCATGTTCGGCCAGGTGGTTGCCGAGTTCTACAAGGAAGCCCTGGCCAAGCACGCCACCGTGCTGGAACAGGTCGGCTTCAACCTGAACAACGGCATCGGCGACCTGTATGCCCGCATCCAATCGCTGCCTGCCGAGCAGAAAGCGCAGATCGAAGCCGACATCAAGGCCGTGTATGCCACTCGTCCGGCGCTGGCCATGGTCAACTCCGACAAAGGCATCACCAACCTGCACGTGCCAAGCGACGTGATCGTCGACGCCTCGATGCCGGCCATGATCCGTGACTCGGGCAAGATGTGGAACACCGAAGGCAACCTGCAGGACACCAAGGCGGTGATCCCGGACCGTTGCTACGCCACCATCTACCAGGCCGTCATCGAAGACTGCACGAAACACGGCGCCTTCGATCCGACCACCATGGGCAGCGTGCCAAACGTTGGCCTGATGGCGCAGAAAGCCGAAGAATACGGCTCCCACGACAAGACCTTCCACATCAAGACCGACGGTACCGTTCGCGTCGTCGACGGCAAGGGCCGCGTGCTGCTGGAGCAGAAAGTCGAAGCCGGCGATATCTTCCGCATGTGCCAGACCAAGGACGCGCCGATCCAGGACTGGGTCAAGCTGGCCGTCAACCGTGCCCGCGCCTCCAGCACCCCAGCGGTGTTCTGGCTGGACCCGGCCCGCGCCCACGACGGCGTGATGATCGAGAAAGTCCAGGTCTACCTGAAGGACCACGACACCTCGGGCCTGGACATCCACATCATGTCCCCGGTCGACGCCATGAAGTTTTCCCTGGAACGCATCCGCAAGGGTCAGGACACCATCTCGGTGACCGGCAACGTGCTGCGCGACTACCTCACCGACCTGTTCCCGATCATGGAACTGGGCACCAGCGCCAAGATGCTGTCCATCGTGCCGCTGATGAACGGCGGTGGCCTGTTCGAAACCGGCGCCGGCGGTTCGGCGCCCAAACACGTGCAGCAACTGGTGGAAGAGAACTTCCTGCGCTGGGACTCGCTGGGTGAATTCCTGGCCCTGGCCGCTTCCCTGGAACACCTGGGCGTGACCAATGGCAACGCCAAGGCCAAGGTTCTGGCCGCCACCCTGGACCAGGCCACCGGCCAGTTCCTGGACAACAACAAGTCGCCATCGCGCAAAGTCGGCAATATCGACAACCGCGGCAGCCACTTCTACCTGGCACTGTACTGGGCCCAGGCCTTGGCCGCGCAGACCGAAGACGCAGCCCTGCAAGCGCGCTTCGCGCCGCTGGCCGCGGCACTGACCGAACAGGAAGCGACCATCGTCGCCGAACTGAACGCTGTGCAAGGCAAGCCGGTGGACATCGCTGGCTACTACCACGCCAACGCCGAGCTGGCTGCCAAGGTGATGCGCCCTAGCGCTACCTTGAACGCCGCGATCGCGTCGCTGAAGTAAGCTTCAACACTCGAAAAAACCCCAGCCTGCGCTGGGGTTTTTTTTGAGCTGCACGCTGTAAGCTACACGCCTGCAGCTCAAAGCTCCCGACTGAAAGGAGGGCCCATGCGCCCCTGGATCCCCCACGTCACCGTCGCCACCGTCATCGAAGAGCAAGGCCGTTTCCTGCTGGTCGAAGAACTCAAGGGCGGTCGCGCCGTGCTCAACCAGCCTGCCGGGCACCTGGAGCCCGACGAGAGCCTGATCGAGGCGGCCATTCGCGAAACCGTCGAGGAAACCGGTTACGACGTCGAGCTCACCGGCGTGATCGGCATCTACCTGTATACCGCGCCCAGCAACGGCATCACGTACCAGCGGGTGTGTTTCGCCGGCAAGCCGGTGCACCATGACCCCGAGCGCACGCTGGACCACGGCATCATCGGCCCGCAATGGCTGACCCGTGACGAGATCATTGCGCAGAAGGCCCGCTGGCGTAGCGAGTTGCTACTGCAATGCATCGACGACTACCTGGAACACCCGCTGCACAGCCTCTCCCTGATCCGTTGAGCTACGGGCCTCATCGCGAGCAAGCTGTGCGCCCACAGGTGTACGGCGCAGGTGCAGTCAACCCTGTGGGAGCACAGCTTGCTCGCGATGGGGCCAGCAGCATCAGCACAACACAAGCACTGACCATCGCTTGGTGGTAGAATCCCCTGCTTTTCCCAGACACACACCCAATTCCTATGCGTGATTCAGCTGCTGCCCCTGAAACCCAGCGCGTTATCGTCGGCATGTCCGGCGGCGTTGACTCTTCCGTGTCCGCCCTCCTGCTGCTCGAACAGGGGTACCAGGTGGAAGGCCTGTTCATGAAGAACTGGGAAGAAGACGACGGCACCGAATACTGCACCGCCCGCGAAGACCTGGCCGACGCCCAGGCCGTGTGCGACCGTATCGGCATCAAGCTGCATACGGCCAACTTCGCCGCCGAATACTGGGACAACGTCTTCGAACACTTCCTGGAAGAGTACAAGGCCGGCCGCACGCCGAACCCGGACATCCTCTGCAACCGCGAAATCAAGTTCAAGGCTTTCCTGGACTACGCCCTGTCCCTGGGCGCCGACCTTATCGCCACCGGCCACTACGTGCGCCGCCGCGACGTCGACGCCCGTACCGAACTGCTCAAGGGCCTGGACCCGAACAAGGACCAGAGCTACTTCCTGCACGCCGTGGGCGGTGAACAGATCGCCCGCACGCTGTTCCCGGTGGGTGAGCTGGAAAAGCCGGAAGTACGTGCCATCGCCGAGAAACACGGCCTGGCCACCGCCAAGAAGAAGGACTCCACCGGTATCTGCTTCATTGGCGAGCGCCGCTTCAGCGACTTCCTCAAGCAGTACCTGCCCGCCCAGCCTGGCGAGATCCAGACCACCGAAGGTGAAGTGATCGGCCGCCACCATGGCCTGATGTACCACACCATCGGCCAGCGCCAGGGCCTCGGCATCGGCGGCTTGAAAGACGCCGGCGACGAGCCGTGGTACGTGCTGGAAAAAGACCTTGAGCGCAACGTGCTGGTGGTCGGCCAAGGCAATGACCACCCATGGCTGTTTTCCCGGGCCCTGCTGGCCTCGGAAATCTGGTGGGTGAACCCCGTCGACCTGAGCAGCCCGCGCCGCCTGACCGCCAAGGTGCGCTACCGCCAGAGCGACCAGGCTTGCACCCTGGAACAGACCGCCAAGGGCTACCGCGCCGTGTTCGACGAACCGCAGCGCGCCGTCACCCCGGGCCAGTCCGTGGTGTTCTACGACGGTGAGATCTGCCTGGGTGGCGGTGTCATCGAAGTGGCGGAGCCCTGGACCAGCAAGGGCCAGGCATGAACCAGATTCAGGAGCAACTGATTGCCCTGGGCGGCGTGTTCGAGGCCGCCGTGCTGGTGGACCGCATCGCCAAGACCGGCCAGAGCACCGAGGCAGCCATGGGCTGCATGCTCGGCAGCCTGCTGATCCGCGACCCCAAGGACACCCTGGAGGTGTTTGGCGGTGACGACCTGAACCTTCGCGAGGGCTACCGCGCCCTGGTCAGTGCCCTGGAGCGCGACCCGGCGAGCCTGCAGCGCGAACCGCTGCGCTACGCCCTGTCGATGCTCAACCTGGAGCGACAGCTGGGCAAGCGTGACGACTTGCTGGAGGTGATCGGCAAACGTCTGCCGCAGATCCAGTCCCAGGTAGAACATTTCGGCATTACCCACGAAAACGTTATCGCCGCCAGTGGCGCTCTGTACCAGGATACCCTGAGCACCTTGCGCCAGCGTATTCAGGTGCAAGGCGACATGCGCAACCTGCAGCAGCCCAGCAATGCCGCGAAAATACGCGCCCTGCTGCTGGCGGGCATCCGCTCGGCACGCCTGTGGCGGCAATTGGGCGGCCACCGCTGGCAACTGGTCTTCAGCCGGCGCAAGCTGCTCAAAGAGCTTTACCCGATGATGCGCGGTTAACGCTCGTCACTTCACGGGCGCGGTCGGCGCTGGGCTGCCGACCTGCAATGAATTTTCATGTATGATACGCGCCCCATTTCGTTGCCCGACTGTCCGAGAACACCCCATGCAGCTTTCTTCGCTCACTGCGGTTTCCCCTGTTGACGGCCGCTACGCCGGCAAAACCCAGGCCCTGCGCCCGATTTTCAGCGAATACGGCCTGATCCGTTTCCGCGCCCTGGTGGAAGTACGCTGGCTCCAGCGCCTGGCCGCCCACCCGCAAATCAGCGAAGTGCCGGCCTTCTCCGCCGAAGCCAACGCTATCCTCGACGCCCTGGCCGATGACTTCGCCCTCGAACACGCCGAGCGCGTGAAAGAGATCGAGCGCACCACCAACCACGACGTCAAGGCGATCGAGTACCTGCTCAAGGAGCAGGCCGCCAAGCTGCCGGAACTGGCCAAGGTCAGCGAGTTCATCCACTTCGCCTGCACCAGCGAGGACATCAACAACCTGTCCCACGCCCTGATGCTGCGCGAAGGCCGTGACACCGTGCTGCTGCCGCTGATGCGCCAGATCGCCGACAACATCCGCGAACTGGCCCACCGCTTCGCCGCCGTGCCGATGCTGTCGCGCACCCACGGTCAACCGGCTTCGCCGACCACCCTGGGCAAGGAACTGGCCAACGTCGTCTACCGTCTGGAGCGCCAGATCGCCCAGGTAGCCGCCGTGCCGCTGCTGGGCAAGATCAACGGCGCCGTGGGCAACTACAACGCCCACCTGTCCGCCTACGCCGACATCGACTGGGAAGCCAACGCCCGCGCCTTCATCGAAGACGAGCTGGGCCTGGGCTTCAACCCCTACACCACCCAGATCGAGCCGCACGACTACATCGCCGAGCTGTTCGACGCCATCGCGCGCTACAACACCATCCTGATCGACTTCGATCGCGATATCTGGGGCTACATCTCCCTGGGGTACTTCAAGCAGCGCACCATCGCTGGCGAAATCGGTTCCTCGACCATGCCGCACAAGGTCAACCCGATCGACTTCGAAAACTCCGAAGGCAACCTGGGTATCGCCAACGCACTGTTCCAGCACCTGGCCAGCAAACTGCCGGTTTCGCGCTGGCAGCGCGACCTGACCGACTCCACCGTGCTGCGCAACCTGGGGGTCGGTTTCGCCCACAGCGTCATTGCCTATGAGGCGAGCTTGAAGGGCATCAGCAAGCTGGAACTGAACGAAGTGCGCATTGCCGAAGACCTGGACGCCTGCTGGGAAGTCCTGGCCGAGCCGATCCAGACCGTGATGCGCCGCTACAACATCGAAAACCCGTACGAAAAACTGAAAGAGTTGACCCGTGGCAAGGGCATCAGCCCTGAAGCACTGCAAACTTTCATCGACGGCCTGGACATGCCAGCCGAAGCCCGCGCCGAACTGAAGAAGCTGACCCCGGCTTCCTACATCGGTAACGCCGCGGCTCAGGCCAAGCGCATCTGACGCCTTGCCCCGTCGTTCAGACGCCCGGCTTAGCCGGGCGTTTTTATTCGTGACATAAAAGCGCAACCATTCAATAGGTTACACATGAACTCTGATACTCCTCTTCAACTTCTGGGTGGCTTGACCGCACGCGAGTTCCTGCGTGACTACTGGCAGAAAAAGCCCCTGCTGGTCCGTCAGGCGTTCACCGATTTCGAAAACCCCATCAGCCCTGACGAGCTGGCAGGCCTGGCCCTCGAAGAAGAAGTCGAATCGCGCATCGTCATCGAACACGGCGAACGCCCGTGGGAAATGCGCCGCGGCCCGTTCGAAGAAGACGCTTTCAGCCAACTGCCCGAGCGTGAGTGGACCCTGCTGGTGCAGGCCGTCGACCAGTTCGTGCCAGAAGTGGCCGACCTGCTGCAGCATTTCCGCTTCCTGCCAAGCTGGCGCATCGACGATGTGATGATCAGCTTCGCGGCCCCGGGCGGCAGCGTTGGCGCGCACTTCGACAACTACGACGTGTTCCTGCTGCAAGGCCACGGCAAGCGCAACTGGAAGGTCGGGCAGATGTGCGACTCCGACAGCCCGCTGATCGAACACGCCGACTTGCGCATCCTGGCCAATTTCGAGCAAAGCGACGAGTGGACCCTGGAGCCCGGCGACATGCTCTACCTGCCGCCGCGCCTGGCCCACTATGGTGTGGCCCTGGACGACTGCATGACCTACTCGGTGGGCTTCCGCGCCCCGAGCGCGTCCGAAGTGCTGACCCATTTCACTGATTTCCTGAGCCAGTTCCTGCCGGACGAAGACCGTTACAGTGACGCCGACGCCCAGCCGGTCAGCGACCCGCACCAGATCCAGCACGACGCCCTGGACCGACTGAAGAAGCTGCTCAACGAGCACATGAACGATGAGCGCCTGCTGCTGACCTGGTTCGGCCAGTTCATGACCGAGCCGCGCTACCCGGAGCTGGTGGCCGGCGAAACCCTGGAAGAAGATGACCTGCTGGACGGCCTGGAAGAAGGCGCCATCCTGATCCGCAACCCGAGCGCGCGCATGGCCTGGTCGGAAGTGGGCGATGACCTGCTGCTGTTCGCCAGCGGCCAGAGCCGCCTGCTGCCGGGCGAGCTGCGCGACCTGCTGAAGCTGATCTGCTCGGCCGACGCCCTGCACATCGAAAACCTGGGCCCGTGGATGATCGACGAACAAGGTCGTACACTGATCTGTGAGCTGGTCAAACAGGGAAGTCTGGGGTTTGCTGCCGATGAATAAGATTCGCGTACGCGTGGCTGATTGGCACAAGGACATCGCCGACATTCGACGTATCCGCGAGGCCGTGTTCATCGCCGAGCAATCGGTGCCCCCGGAGCTGGAGTTCGACGCCGACGACAATGACGCCGTGCACTTCCTGGCCTGCGAGGGCGATTACCCCATCGGCACCGCCCGCCTGCTGCCCGATGGGCAAATTGGCCGGGTCTCGGTGCTCAAGGACTGGCGCGGGCTGAAAGTCGGTGACGCGCTGCTGCAAGCCGCCATCGCCCAGGCCGAACGCCAGGACCTCAAGCAGCAAAGCCTGAGCGCCCAGGTGCACGCCACGGCGTTCTACGAGCGCCACGGCTTCAAGGTAACAAGCGAAGAATTCCTCGAAGCGGGTATCCCGCACGTGGACATGGTGCGCGTTAGCTAAACCAGCTGCAGCACCACCTTCCCCTGTGGGCCCGGGCGAAGCTCGGGAAAAGCACACCGCGGTATGACTGACACACCGCAGCGTCCTTTTCCCGAGCTCCGCCCGGTCCCACTCAGGGATCTGCGCTTCCCGCCCCAACCCCGTCTGCCATAATGTCCGCTCCAATGATGGAGAATTCGGACATGCCGCTACGCCCCCTCCTCGCCACCCTGGCCCTGGCCGCTTCCTTCGCTGCCAACGCCGCCACCGAAATCGTGGCGCTGAACAACCGCACCAGCGACGACCTGCTGCCCGTGGCGCAGAATTTCCTGGGCCGCGACGGCAAGGTCACCGCTTATGGCAACCAGTTGATCGTCAACGCCGACCCCGACAAGATCCAGCAACTGCGCGCCCTGATCACGCAACTGGACGTGGCCGCCCGCCGCCTTCTCATCAGCGTGGACACCAGCGACAGCAATGACGGCGACCGCGGCGGCTATACGGTCAACGGCAGCAACACCCGGGTCATCACCTACGGCACCACCAACCGCACCGGCGGCGTGCAGCAGGTACAGGCGACGGAAGGCACCCCCGCCCTGATCCAGGTCGGCCAGAGCGTGCCGTTCACTACCGCCCAAAGCGATAGCTACGGCGGCCTGCAAACCCAGACCCAGTACAAGAACGTCACCCAAGGCTTCTACGTGACCGCCAGCGTCACCGGCGAGACCGTTCACCTGAGCATCAGTACCAACAATGACCGGATGAGCCAGGAACGTCAGGATGTAGTGAACGTTCAAAGCACCGACACGCAGGTCAGCGGGCGCCTGGGCGAATGGATCACCTTGGCCGGTACCAACGAGCAAAGCCAGTACAACCAGCGCGGGTATACCCGAAATTGGTCCACTCAAGGCCGTAGCGACATGACCTTGCGGGTAAAAGTGGACCCTGTCGACTGAAATAGTGACCCACAGGTCGCGAAAACACCCCACGAGTCGTCGACCAAAGACTCTGAAACTGACTGATGAGTCGTTCGAGACGAAAGATGTAGTGTTATAAAAAACTCACTACAAAACGTTTGACGACACCTTTTCGTCGAGGCATGATGGCCTCGCTCCCGCTAATCAGGGGCCCTGGAAAGGGCCTTCGGATCGGTCTCCAACCTACCCACCGGAGCCGATTCGTGTCTGGAACGCCCACAAGGCAGCCTGACGAGATTGCGACTGGAACGAAGAAGTTGTCCCGAGGGACGGAAGCGCATTCTGGTAACACGGCAAGGCCTGTTCGCCACACCACCGCCACGACCGGTCGGTGTACACGCACAGGGCACGCCCGGCCAACTGCCACTCCCCTCTCGAACGACCGTTCGATCGTCGCCTTCTCCGTCAAGCCCGTCCCAGACCTTCTAAGCTTCTGATCTGCGAGCGCCACCATGGTGTTTCTGTAAGGACAGCGCCGGCGGAGCGAGAATTTTCATCCAAACCTATGCGACGAGGTTTATCTCCATGGCACTGACACGCGAACAACAAATAGCTGCCCTTGAAAAAGACTGGGCAGAAAACCCGCGCTGGAAAGGTGTGACCCGGACCTACTCCGCGGCCGACGTTGTGCGCCTGCGCGGCTCGGTTCAACCCGAGCACACACTGGCCCGCCTGGGCGCCGAGAAGCTCTGGAAGCTGGTGACCCAGGGCGCCAAGCCGTCCTTCCGTCCGGACAAGGACTTCGTCAACTGCATGGGCGCCCTCACCGGCGGCCAGGCTGTGCAACAGGTCAAGGCCGGCATCCAGGCCATCTACCTGTCCGGCTGGCAAGTAGCCGCCGACAATAACTCGGCCGAATCCATGTACCCCGACCAGTCGCTGTACCCGGTCGACTCGGTACCCACCGTGGTCAAGCGCATCAACAACTCGTTCCGCCGCGCCGACCAGATCCAGTGGAAAGCCGGCAAGAACCCGGGCGATGACGGTTACATCGACTACTTCGCCCCCATCGTCGCCGACGCGGAAGCCGGTTTCGGCGGCGTGCTGAACGCTTACGAGCTGATGAAGAACATGATCGAAGCGGGCGCCGCTGGCGTGCACTTCGAAGACCAGCTGGCGTCGGTGAAAAAATGCGGCCACATGGGTGGCAAGGTACTGGTGCCCACCCAGGAGGCCGTGCAGAAGCTGGTGGCCGCGCGCCTGGCCGCTGACGTGGCCGGCGTGCCGACCATCATCCTGGCCCGTACCGACGCCAACGCCGCCGACCTGCTGACGTCGGACTGCGACCCGTATGACCAACCGTTCGTGACGGGCACCCGCACGCCTGAAGGGTTCTACAAGGTGCGCGCCGGCCTCGACCAGGCCATCGCTCGCGGCCTGGCCTATGCGCCGTACGCCGACCTGATCTGGTGCGAAACCGCCAAGCCGGACCTGGACGAAGCTCGTCGCTTCGCCGAGGCCATCAAGAAGGAATACCCCGACCAGTTGCTGTCGTACAACTGCTCGCCGTCCTTCAACTGGAAGAAGAACCTGGACGACGCCACCATCGCCAAATTCCAGCGCGAGCTGTCGGCCATGGGCTACAAGCACCAGTTCATCACCCTGGCCGGCATCCACAACATGTGGCACGGCATGTTCAACTTGGCGCACGACTACGCCCGCAACGACATGACCGCCTACGTGAAGCTGCAGGAGCAGGAGTTCGCTGACGCGGCGAAGGGTTACACCTTTGTGGCGCACCAGCAGGAAGTGGGCACGGGTTACTTTGATGACATGACCACGGTGATTCAGGGTGGGGTGTCGTCGGTGACGGCGCTCACGGGGTCGACTGAGGAAGAACAGTTTCATTGATCCAAGGTGATGTAGAAGAGGCCACCCCCTGCGGGTGGCCTTTTTGCTTTGGATTGCATCAGGCTACAAGGTGCATGGCTTGATGCTTCTGGCGCCCTTGAGATCGCCACAAAAGCCGAACCATGCACGCGCAGCCCCACACCCAATCCCCAACCATTCCCACCACCCTCCCCCACATCGACTACGCTTCTACAACCAAAGTCTTGATCCAAGCCAACATATATAGAGCGAAAATCACGTAGAACGTACGAGTTGGTTAACTGTCACCGAGGTCTTGACACAACTTGCACGCCTTTAAATGATATTAATTATCATTACACATTAAAAACACGCCGATCCCAGGGTCTCCACGTTATTTATAAAACACCCGCAAACGCCCGCGCCACGGGCCCCGAAGGCACTTGCAGGGAGTGTATGTGCTTAATCCTACGAATAAATTTGCTGCAGAAAATTTACTTGCCACGGGTTTACCCATAAAATCAGCGCGATAGATTCAGCTGCGACATATCGTCACTGCCTTACTACTTTTCAAGCCCAGAGATTTTTGCTCTCTGTTAAGGAATCCAGCATGCCCGATTCGACAGGACTCATGGCCCACAACTGGGGCTTTGCCATCTTCCTTTTGGGTGTCGCCGGGCTCTGTGCCTTCATGCTGGGGCTGTCGGCCCTGCTGGGTAGCAAGGCCTGGGGCCGCAGCAAGAACGAACCCTTTGAATCCGGCATGCTGCCGGTCGGCAGCGCCCGTCTGCGCCTCTCCGCGAAATTCTATCTGGTCGCGATGCTGTTCGTGATCTTCGATATCGAAGCCCTCTTTCTCTTTGCATGGTCTGTGTCGGTACGCGAAAGCGGCTGGGCCGGATTCGTCGAAGCACTCGTTTTCATAGCAATTCTGTTGGCAGGTCTTGTCTACCTTTGGCGGGTGGGGGCGCTCGATTGGGCTCCCGAAGGTCGCCGTAAGCGGCAAGCGAAGCTGAAACAATGAGGCTTTGGCAATGCAATACAATCTCACCAGAATCGACCCGGATGCACCCAATGACCAGTATCCGATCGGCGAACGGGAAACCGTAGCCGATCCGCTCGAGGATCAGGTCCACAAGAACATTTTCATGGGCAAGCTCTCGGATGTCCTGAGCGGTGCGGTGAACTGGGGGCGCAAGAACTCCCTGTGGCCGTACAACTTCGGGCTTTCGTGCTGCTACGTGGAAATGACCACCGCCTTCACCGCGCCCCACGACATCGCCCGGTTCGGCGCCGAAGTGATTCGGGCCTCGCCACGCCAGGCCGACTTCATGGTCATCGCCGGCACCTGCTTCGTGAAGATGGCTCCCATCATCCAGCGCCTGTACGAACAGATGCTCGAACCCAAATGGGTCATTTCCATGGGGTCGTGCGCCAACTCCGGTGGCATGTACGACATTTACTCGGTCGTTCAAGGGGTGGATAAATTCCTTCCCGTGGACGTTTATGTGCCCGGCTGCCCGCCGCGCCCAGAGGCCTTCCTGCAAGGCCTGATGCTGTTGCAGGAATCCATTGGCCAAGAGCGTCGCCCGCTGTCCTGGGTCGTCGGAGATCAAGGCGTGTACCGCGCCGAGATGCCGTCGCAAAAGGAACAACGCCGTGAACAGCGTATCGCGGTCACCAACCTGCGCAGCCCCGACGAAGTCTGATCCAGCTCTTTACGCGGCATCGCCACAAAGAACCCTGGCTTCATTCTGTACGTTGACGAATAGCGACCGAGACCATGACAGCGGACACCGCTCTATATATCCCGCCTTACAAGGCTGACGACCAGGACGTGGTCGTCGAACTGAACCAGCGCTTCGGCCCCGAAGCGTTCGTCGCTCAGGAAACCCGCACCGGCATGCCGGTGCTGTGGATCGAACGCGCCAAGCTCAAGGAAGTGATGAGCTTCCTGCGCAATGTGCCCAAGCCCTACTCCATGCTCTACGACCTGCATGGCGTCGACGAACGCCTGCGCACCCAGCGCCGCGGCCTGCCGGGCGCCGATTTCACCGTGTTCTACCACCTGCTGTCGGTGGAGCGGAACAGCGACGTGATGATCAAGGTAGCGCTGCACGAAGGCGACCTGAACCTGCCCACCCTCACCGGTATCTGGCCCAACGCCAACTGGTACGAGCGTGAAGTCTGGGACATGTTCGGCATCACCTTCCAGGGCCACCCGCACCTGTCGCGCATCATGATGCCACCCACCTGGGAAGGTCATCCGCTGCGCAAGGACTACCCGGCGCGCGCCACCGAATTCGACCCGTTCAGCCTGACCCTGGCCAAGCAGCAGCTGGAAGAAGAGTCCGCGCGCTTCAAGCCGGAAGACTGGGGCATGAAACGCTCGGGCACCAACGAGGACTACATGTTCCTCAACCTGGGCCCCAACCACCCGTCCGCCCACGGTGCGTTCCGCATCATCCTGCAACTGGACGGCGAAGAGATCGTCGACTGCGTGCCTGACATCGGCTACCACCACCGTGGCGCCGAGAAAATGGCCGAGCGCCAGTCGTGGCACAGCTTCATCCCCTACACCGACCGCATCGACTACCTGGGCGGGGTGATGAACAACCTGCCCTACGTGCTGGCGGTGGAAAAGCTGGCGGGCATCAAGGTGCCACAGAAGGTCGACACCATCCGCATCATGATGGCCGAGTTCTTCCGTATCACCAGCCACCTGCTGTTCCTGGGTACCTATATCCAGGACGTGGGCGCCATGACCCCGGTGTTCTTCACCTTCACCGACCGCCAGAAGGCCTACACGGTGATCGAAGCCATCACCGGCTTCCGCCTGCACCCGGCCTGGTACCGCATCGGCGGTGTGGCCCACGACCTGCCGCGCGGCTGGGAAAAGCTGGTGAAGGACTTCGTCGAATGGCTGCCCAAGCGCCTGGACGAATACACCAAGGCTGCCCTGCAGAACAGCATTCTCAAGGGCCGTACCGTGGGCGTGGCCGCCTACAACACCCGCGAAGCCCTGGAATGGGGTGTGACCGGTGCCGGCCTGCGTTCCACCGGCTGCGACTTCGACCTGCGCAAGGCGCGCCCGTACTCGGGCTACGAGAACTTCGAGTTCGAAGTGCCGCTGGGCCACAACGGTGATGCCTACGACCGCTGCATGGTGCGCGTGGAAGAGATGCGCCAGAGCATCAAGATCATCGACCAGTGCATGCGCAACATGCCCGAAGGCCCGTACAAGGCGGACCACCCGCTGACCACGCCGCCGCCCAAGGAGCGCACGCTGCAGCACATCGAAACCTTGATCACGCACTTCCTGCAGGTTTCGTGGGGCCCGGTGATGCCGGCCAACGAATCCTTCCAGATGATCGAAGCGACCAAGGGCATCAACAGCTATTACCTGACGAGCGACGGCGGCACCATGAGCTACCGTACCCGGATCCGCACCCCGAGCTACCCGCACCTGCAGCAGATCCCTTCGGTGATCAAAGGCAGCATGGTCGCGGACTTGATCGCGTACCTGGGTAGTATCGACTTCGTTATGGCCGACGTGGACCGCTAAGCATGAACAGCACGCTTATCCAGACTGACCGTTTCGCCCTCAGCGAAACCGAGCGCTCGGCCATCGAGCACGAGCTGCACCACTACGAGGACCCGCGCGCGGCGTCCATCGAAGCCCTGAAGATCGTTCAGAAGGAACGTGGCTGGGTACCCGACGGCGCCCTGTACGCCATTGGCGAGATCCTCGGCATTCCTGCCAGCGACGTCGAAGGCGTGGCGACGTTCTACAGCCAGATCTTCCGCCAGCCCGTGGGCCGCCACATCATTCGTGTGTGCGACAGCATGGTCTGCTACATCGGCGGCCACGAGTCGGTGGTCGGCGAAATCCAGAGCAAGCTGGGCATCGGCCTGGGCCAGACCACCGCGGACGGGCGCTTCACCCTGCTGCCGGTGTGCTGCCTGGGCAACTGCGACAAGGCCCCGGCGCTGATGATCGACGACGATACCTTCGGCGACGTGCAGCCAGCCGGCGTTGCCAAACTGCTGGAGGGCTACGTATGACCCTTACCTCCTTCGGGCCTGCCAACCGCATCGCCCGCACCCCGGAAACCCACCCCCTGACCTGGCGCCTGCGTGACGACGCCGAACCGGTATGGTTCGACGAGTACGTGAGCAAGGACGGCTATGCGGCGGCCCGCAAGGCCTTCGCCGACCTGTCCCAGGACGACATCGTCCAGACGGTGAAAGACTCCGGCCTCAAGGGCCGTGGCGGTGCGGGCTTCCCCACCGGCGTCAAATGGGGCCTGATGCCCAAAGACGAGTCCATGAACATCCGCTACCTGCTGTGCAACGCGGACGAAATGGAG
This sequence comes from Pseudomonas sp. RIT-To-2, assembly GCF_029623465.1. NCBI lineage: Bacteria > Pseudomonadati > Pseudomonadota > Gammaproteobacteria > Pseudomonadales > Pseudomonadaceae > Pseudomonas > Pseudomonas sp. RIT-To-2. The sequence continues at coordinate 80,821 of NZ_JAPYKM010000026.1, forward strand.
CCCAACACCTGGAAAGACCGCATGCTGATGGAGCAACTGCCCCATCTGCTGATCGAAGGCATGCTCATCAGCGCCCGCGCGTTGAAAGCCTACCGCGGCTACATCTTCCTGCGTGGCGAATACGTCACGGCCGCCAAGCACCTGAACCGCGCGGTGGAAGAAGCCAAGGCCGCCGGCCTGCTGGGCAAGAACATCCTGGGGTCGGGCTTTGACTTCGAGCTGTTCGTGCACACCGGCGCCGGGCGCTACATCTGCGGTGAAGAAACCGCCCTGATCAACTCCCTGGAAGGCCGCCGCGCCAACCCGCGCTCCAAGCCGCCGTTCCCGGCCGCCGTGGGCGTGTGGGGCAAGCCGACCTGCGTGAACAACGTCGAGACCCTGTGCAACGTGCCGGCCATCGTCGGCAACGGGGTGGACTGGTACAAGTCCCTCGCCCGCGAGGGCAGTGAAGACCACGGCACCAAGCTGATGGGCTTCAGCGGCAAGGTCAAGAACCCGGGCCTGTGGGAACTGCCCTTCGGCATCCCGGCCCGCGAGCTGTTCGAGGACTACGCCGGCGGCATGCGCGACGGCTTCAAGCTCAAGTGCTGGCAGCCTGGCGGCGCCGGTACCGGTTTCCTGTTGCCCGAGCACCTGGACGCGCAAATGTACGCCGGCGGCATCGGCAAGGTCGGCACCCGCATGGGTACGGGCCTGGCCATGGCCGTGGACGACAAGGTCAACATGGTGTCCTTGCTGCGCAACATGGAAGAGTTCTTTTCCCGCGAATCGTGCGGTTTCTGCACCCCGTGCCGTGACGGCCTGCCGTGGAGCGTCAAGCTGCTGCGCGCCCTCGAGAACGGCCAGGGCCAGCAAGGCGACATCGAGACGCTGCTGGGCCTGGTCGGTTTCCTCGGCCCAGGCAAGACCTTCTGCGCCCACGCACCTGGTGCCGTGGAGCCCTTGGGCAGTGCGATCAAATATTTCCGCCCGGAATTCGAGGCTGGCATCGCCGCAAACAGCGGCCTGCGCCCGGACCTGGCGCGCCCGATCACGGTCGGCGCATAACAAGACTCAAAGCCGGTGGTCCGTGCCACCGGCCGCTTGCCCCCTGCCCTGCCACAGGTCCGCCTGTGACGAGCGTTCGGGCCGGCACACAGCTTTCCATTAGCCACGCCCGCCCACGCGGGCCAACGAAGAACTTTGAACCATGGCCACTATCCACGTAGACGGCAAAGCGCTCGAAGTCGATGGCGCAGACAACCTGTTACAGGCCTGTCTGTCGCTGGGCCTCGACATCCCCTATTTCTGCTGGCACCCCGCACTCGGTAGCGTCGGTGCCTGTCGCCAGTGCGCGGTGAAGCAGTACACCGACGAGAACGACACCCGTGGTCGCATCGTCATGTCCTGCATGACCCCCGCCACCGACAACACCTGGATTTCCATCGACGACGAAGAATCCAAGGCGTTTCGCGCCAGCGTCGTCGAGTGGCTGATGACCAACCACCCGCACGACTGCCCGGTGTGCGAGGAAGGCGGCCATTGCCACTTGCAGGACATGACCGTGATGACCGGTCACAACGAGCGGCGCTACCGCTTCACCAAGCGTACCCACCAGAACCAGGAGCTCGGCCCGTTCATCGCCCACGAGATGAACCGTTGCATCGCCTGCTACCGTTGCGTGCGCTTCTATAAAGACTACGCCGGCGGCACCGACCTGGGCGTGTACGGCGCCCACGACAACGTGTACTTCGGCCGCGTCGAAGACGGCGTGCTGGAAAGCGAGTTCTCGGGCAACCTCACCGAGGTGTGCCCCACCGGTGTGTTCACCGACAAGACCCACTCCGAGCGCTACAACCGCAAGTGGGACATGCAGTTCGCCCCCAGCATCTGCCACGGCTGCTCCAGCGGCTGCAACATCAGCCCCGGCGAACGCTACGGTGAACTGCGCCGCATCGAGAACCGCTACAACGGCTCGGTGAACCAGTACTTCCTGTGCGACCGTGGCCGTTTCGGCTACGGCTACGTGAACCGCAAGGACCGCCCGCGCCAGCCACTGCAGGGCCAGCAGAAGCTGGGCCTGGACGCTGCCCTGGACAAGGCCGCCGAACTGCTGCGCGGCCGCAACATCGTCGGCATCGGTTCGCCCCGTGCCAGCCTGGAAAGCAACTACGCGCTGCTGGAACTGGTGGGTGGCGAGCACTTCTACAGCGGTATCGAAGCCGCTGAACTGGGCCGTATCCGCCTGGTGCTGGACGTGCTGAAAAACAGCCCGCTGCCGATCCCGAGCCTGCGCGAAGTGGAAGACCACGACGCCATCTTCGTCCTCGGCGAAGACCTGACCCAGACCGCCGCGCGCCTTGCCCTGTCCCTGCGCCAGTCGGTCAAGGGCAAGGCCGAGGAAATGGCCGACGCCATGCGCGTGCAGCCTTGGCTGGACGCCGCAGTGAAGAACATCGGCCAGCACGCGCTGCACCCGTTGTTCATCGCCAGCCTCAGCGACACCAAGCTCGATGACGTGGCCGAAGAGTGCGTGCATGCCGCGCCCGACGACCTGGCCCGCATCGGCTTTGCCGTGGCCCACGCCCTGGACGCCAGCGCCCCGGCCGTCACCGGCCTGGACGCCGAGGCCCTGGAACTGGCCCAACGCATCGCCGACGCGCTGCTCAAGGCCAAGCGCCCACTGATCGTTTCCGGTACCTCCCTGGGCTCCAGCGCGCTGATCGAAGCCGCCGGCAACATCGCCAAGGCCCTGCACCTGGCCGGCAAGCAAGGCTCCCTGAGCCTGGTGGTGCCCGAGGCCAACAGCCTGGGCCTGGCCATGATGGGCGGCGAGTCGGTCGACGAGGCGCTGGACGCCGTGATCGAAGGCCGCGCCGATGCCCTGGTGATTCTTGAAAACGACCTGTACACCCGCCTGCCGGCCGCCAAGGTGGACGCCGCCCTGAACGCCGCCAAGGTGGTGATCGTCGCCGACCACCAACTGACCGCCACCGCCGAACGCGCCCACCTGGTACTGCCAGCGGCCAGCTTCGCCGAAGGCGACGGCACCCTGGTCAGCCAGGAAGGCCGCGCCCAGCGCTTCTTCCAGGTGTTCGACCCGGCTTACCTGGACGCCAGCAACCTGATCCACGAAGGCTGGCGCTGGCTGCACGCCCTGCGCAGCACCCTGTTGGACCGCATGGTCGAATTCACCCAGCTGGACCAGGTGACCCAGGCCGTGGCTAACAGCAAGCCGGCCCTGGCGCGCATCGTTGACGCCGCACCGTCGGCGACCTTCCGGGTCAAAGGCCTCAAACTGGCCCGTGAACCGCTGCGTTACAGCGGCCGCACCGCCATGCGCGCCAACATCAGCGTGCACGAGCCGCGCACCTCCCAGGACAAGGACACCGCGTTCGCCTTCTCCATGGAAGGTTACTCGGGCTCCGTCGAGCCGCGCCAACAGGTGCCGTTCGCCTGGTCGCCGGGCTGGAACTCGCCACAGGCCTGGAACAAGTTCCAGGACGAAGTGGGTGGCCACCTGCGAGCCGGTGACCCGGGCACCCGCCTGATCGAAACCCAGGGCGACAACCTGAACTGGTTCACCGCCATTCCGGGCGCCTTCGCCCCGGCCCGTGGCACCTGGACCGCCGTGCCCGTGCACCACCTGTTCGGTTCCGAGGAAAACTCGTCCCGCGCGGCCCCGGTGCAGGAACGCATCCAACCCGCCTATGTCAGCGTGGCGAAAAGCGAAGCCGACCGCCTGGGCGTCAACGATGGTGCGCTGCTGAGCCTGAACGTCGCGGGCGTGGCCCTGCGCCTGCCGCTGCGCATCAACGAGGAACTGGGCGCCGGCCTCGTCGCCCTGCCCGCCGGCCTGGCCGGTATCCCGCCCGCGTTCGCCGGCGCCACCGTTGACGGCCTGCAGGAGGCAGCACAATGACCTGGTTCACCCCTGAAGTGATCGACATCATCATTGCTGTCGTGAAGGCCCTGGTGATCATGCTGGCCGTGGTGGTCTGCGGCGCGCTGCTCAGCTTCGTCGAGCGGCGTCTGCTGGGTTGGTGGCAGGACCGCTACGGTCCGAACCGTGTCGGCCCGTTCGGCATGTTCCAGATCGCCGCCGACATGCTGAAGATGTTCTTCAAGGAAGACTGGAACCCACCCTTCGTCGACCGGGTGATCTTCACCCTGGCGCCGGTGGTGGCCATGAGTGCCTTGCTGATCGCCTTCGCCATCATCCCGATCACCCCCACCTGGGGCATCGCCGACCTGAACATCGGCCTGCTGTTCTTCTTCGCCATGGCCGGTCTTTCGGTATACGCCGTACTGTTCGCCGGTTGGTCGTCGAACAACAAGTACGCGTTGCTGGGCAGCCTGCGCGCCTCGGCCCAGACCGTGTCGTACGAAGTGTTCATGGGCCTGGCGCTGATGGGCATCGTGGTGCAGGTGGGCTCGTTCAACATGCGCGACATCGTTGAATACCAGTCCCAGCACCTGTGGTTCATCATTCCGCAGTTCTTCGGCTTCTGCACCTTCTTCGTCGCCGGCGTGGCCGTGACTCACCGTCACCCCTTCGACCAGCCGGAAGCGGAACAGGAATTGGCCGACGGCTACCACATCGAATACGCCGGCATGAAATGGGGCATGTTCTTCGTCGGCGAGTACATCGGCATCATCATGATCTCGGCGTTGCTGGTGACCCTGTTCTTCGGTGGCTGGCACGGCCCGTTCGATATCCTGCCGCAACTGTCGTTCCTGTGGTTCGCGTTGAAGACCGCGTTTTTCATCATGATCTTCATCCTGCTGCGCGCGTCCATTCCGCGCCCACGGTATGACCAGGTGATGGATTTCAGCTGGAAATTCTGCCTGCCGCTGACCCTGATCAATTTGCTGGTGACCGCTGCGCTCGTGTTGTTGAACACGCCAGCTGTTGCGGCCCAGTGAGGATTTGACCCATGTTCAAATATATTGGTGACATCGTTAAGGGTACGGGTACCCAACTGCGCAGCCTGGTGATGGTATTCGGCCATGGCTTCCGCAAGCGTGACACCCTGCAGTACCCCGAAGAAGCCGTGTACCTGCCGCCGCGCTACCGCGGCCGTATCGTGCTGACCCGCGACCCCGACGGCGAAGAGCGCTGCGTGGCCTGCAACCTGTGCGCCGTGGCATGCCCGGTGGGTTGCATCTCGCTGCAGAAAGCCGAGACCGAAGACGGCCGCTGGTACCCGGACTTCTTCCGCATCAACTTCTCCCGCTGCATTTTCTGCGGCCTGTGCGAGGAAGCCTGCCCGACCACCGCGATCCAGCTGACCCCGGATTTCGAAATGGCCGAGTTCAAGCGTCAGGACCTGGTGTACGAGAAAGAAGATCTGCTGATCTCCGGCCCCGGCAAGAACCCTGACTACAACTTCTATCGCGTTGCAGGGATGGCCGTTGCCGGCAAGCCGAAAGGCGCTGCGCAGAACGAAGCCGAGCCGATCAACGTGAAGAGCTTGCTCCCTTAAGGAAGAAAGATGGAATTCGCTTTCTATTTCGCAGCCGGAGTCGCCGTGGTGTCCACCTTCAGGGTGATCACCAACACCAACCCCGTGCACGCGCTGCTCTACCTGATCATTTCGCTGATCGCCGTGTCCATGACCTTCTTCAGCCTCGGCGCACCGTTCGCCGGGGTGCTGGAGGTGATCGTCTACGCCGGCGCCATCATGGTGCTGTTCGTCTTCGTGGTGATGATGCTCAACCTGGGGCCGGCGTCGGTGCTGCAGGAACGGGGCTGGCTGAAGCCGGGCATCTGGGCCGGGCCGATCTTCCTGGCCGGCATGCTGCTGTTCGAACTGTGCTACGTGTTGTTCGCCGAACCGAGTGGCGCCGCCATCGGCCAGGAAACCGTGAGCGCCAAGGCCGTGGGCATCAGCCTGTTCGGCCCTTACCTGCTGGTGGTGGAACTGGCCTCGATGCTGCTGCTGGCCGCCGTGGTCACCGCCTTCCACCTGGGCCGCAACGAGGCGAAGGAGTAAACCATGTCATCGATTCCTCTGGAACACGGCCTGGCCGTCGCCGGTGTGCTGTTCTGCCTGGGCCTCATGGGCGTGATGGTACGCCGCAACATCCTCTTCGTATTGATGAGCCTGGAAATCATGATGAACGCCGCTGCGCTGGCGTTCGTCGTGGCCGGTGCACGCTGGGCGCAGCCTGATGGGCAGATCATGTTCATCCTGGTCATCACCCTGGCAGCCGCCGAGGCCAGTATCGGCCTGGCGATCCTGCTGCAGCTGTACCGCCGCTTCCACACGCTTGATATCGACGCTGCCAGTGAGATGCGCGGATGAACCTGATCTTTCTGACCTTCGTATTTCCCCTCATCGGCTTCCTGCTGCTGTCGTTCTCGCGCGGGCGCTTTTCCGAAAACCTCTCGGCGCTGATAGGTGTCGGCTCCATCGGCCTGTCGGCCATCGTCGCCGCCTACGTGATCTGGCAGTTCAACGTCGCCCCGCCCGAAGCGGGCCACTACACCCTGGTGCTGTGGCGCTGGATGTCGGTGGACGGCTTCGAGCCAAACTTCGCCCTGTACGTGGACGGCCTGTCGGTCACCATGCTCGGCGTGGTGGTGGGCGTGGGCTTCCTGATCCACCTGTTCGCGTCCTGGTACATGCGCGGTGAAGAGGGCTACTCGCGCTTCTTCTCGTACACTAACCTGTTCATCGCCAGCATGCTGTTCCTGGTCCTGGCCGACAACCTGCTGTTCCTGTACTTCGGTTGGGAAGGCGTGGGCCTGTGCAGTTACCTGCTGATCGGTTTCTATTACAGCAACCGCAACAACGGTAACGCCGCGCTGAAAGCCTTCATCGTCACCCGCATCGGTGACGTGTTCATGGCCATCGGCCTGTTCATCCTGTTCCAGCAGCTGGGTACCCTGAACATCCAGGAACTGATGGTGCGTGCGCCTGAGCACTTCAAGGCCGGTGACTTCTGGATCGTCGCCGCCACCCTGATGCTGCTGGGCGGCGCGGTGGGCAAGTCCGCGCAACTGCCGCTGCAGACCTGGCTGGCAGACGCCATGGCCGGTCCTACCCCGGTATCGGCACTGATCCACGCCGCCACCATGGTGACCGCGGGCGTGTACCTGATCGCCCGTACCCACGGCCTGTTCGCCCTGGCGCCGGATATCCTGCACCTGGTGGGCATCGTCGGCGGCGTGACCCTGGTACTGGCCGGCTTCGCCGCGCTGGTGCAAACCGACATCAAGCGCATCCTGGCCTATTCGACCATGAGCCAGATCGGCTACATGTTCCTTGCCCTGGGCGTCGGCGCCTGGGAAGGCGCGATCTTCCACCTGATGACCCACGCTTTCTTCAAGGCCCTGCTGTTCCTGGCCTCCGGTGCGGTGATCGTGGGTTGCCACCACGAGCAGAACATCTTCAAGATGGGCGGCCTGTGGAAGAAACTGCCCCTGGCCTACGCCTGCTTCATCGTCGGTGGCGCGGCCCTGTCGGCCCTGCCGATCCTGACCGTGGGCTTCTACTCCAAGGACGAGATCCTCTGGGAAGCCTTCGCCAGCGGCCACACCTACCTGCTGTACGCCGGCCTGTTCGGCGCGTTCATGACCTCGATCTACACCTTCCGCCTGATCTTCATCGCCTTCCACGGCGAAGCGAAGACCGATGCCCACCCTGGCCACGGTATTTCCCACTGGCTGCCGCTGGGCGTGCTGATCGTGCTGTCGACCTTCGTCGGCGCCTGGATTCACCCGCCACTGGCCGGCGTGCTGCCGGAAAGCGTCGGCCACGCCGGCGGCGAAGCCAAGCACAGCCTGGAAATCGCCTCGGGCGCCATCGCCCTGGCCGGTATCCTGCTGGCGGCCCTGCTGTTCCTGGGCAAGCGCCGCGTCGCCACCGCCATCGCCAACAGCGGCCCTGGCCGCGTGCTGTCGGCCTGGTGGTTCGCTGCGTGGGGCTTCGACTGGATCTACGACAAACTGTTCGTCAAACCGTACCTTGGCATCAGCCACCTGCTGCGCAAGGACCCGGTAGACCGCACCATCGGCCTGATCCCGCGCATGGCAAAAGGCGGCAACACCGCCATGAGCCGTACCGAGACCGGCCAACTGCGCTGGTATGCCGCCTCCATCGTTGCCGGTGCCGTACTGGTACTCGGTGCCGTAGTGCTGGCTTCGGTCTGATATGAACCTTGCGACTTTGCGAAAGGAATTGAGCCCGTCATGATTTTGCCCTGGCTGATCCTGATCCCCTTTATCGGCGGCCTTCTGTGCTGGCTGGGTGAGCGCCACGGCGCCACCCTGCCACGCTGGATCGCGTTGCTGACCATGTCCCTGGAACTTGCCATCGGCCTCTGGCTGTGGGCCCACGGTGACTACCATCTGTCCCCTGCCCCGGGCGCCGCCCCGGCGTGGGCCTACGAGTTCAAGGTCCAGTGGATCGAGCGCTTCGGCATCAGCGTGCACCTGGGCCTGGACGGCCTGTCACTGCTGATGATCCTACTCACCGGCCTGCTGGGTGTGCTCTCGGTACTGTGTTCCTGGAAAGAGATCCAGCGCCACGTCGGCTTCTTCCACCTCAACCTGATGTGGATCCTGGGCGGCGTGGTCGGGGTGTTCCTGGCCCTGGACCTGTTCCTGTTCTTCTTCTTCTGGGAAATGATGCTGGTGCCGATGTACTTCCTCATCGCGCTCTGGGGTCACAGCTCGGCGGACGGCAAGAAAACCCGTATCTACGCGGCCACCAAGTTCTTCATCTTCACCCAGGCCAGCGGCCTGATCATGCTGGTAGCGATCCTGGGCCTGGTGCTGTTCAACTACAGCAACACCGGCGTGATGACCTTCAACTACGCCGACCTGCTCAAGGCCAAGCTGCCACACGGTGTGGAATACCTGCTGATGCTGGGCTTCTTCATCGCCTTCGCGGTGAAGCTGCCGGTGGTGCCGTTCCACAGCTGGCTGCCTGACGCCCACGCCCAGGCGCCTACCGCCGGCTCCGTGGACCTGGCCGGTATCCTGCTGAAGACGGCGGCCTACGGCCTGCTGCGCTTTGCCCTGCCGCTGTTCCCGCACGCGTCGGCGGAGTTCGCGCCCATTGCCATGACCCTGGGCCTGATCGGTATCTTCTACGGCGCCTTCCTGGCGTTCGCGCAGACCGACATCAAGCGCCTGATCGCCTTCTCCAGCGTGTCGCACATGGGCTTCGTGCTGATTGGCATCTACTCCGGTTCCCAGCAGGCGCTGCAAGGCGCAGTGGTACAGATGCTGGCCCACGGCCTGTCGGCGGCGGCACTGTTTATCCTCAGCGGCCAGCTGTACGAGCGCCTGCACACCCGTGACATGCGCGAAATGGGCGGCCTGTGGTCACGCATCGCCTACCTGCCGGCCATCAGCCTGTTCTTCGCCGCCGCCTCGCTGGGGCTGCCGGGCACCGGCAACTTCGTCGGTGAGTTCCTGATACTGCTGGGCACCTTCCCGTTCGCACCGGTGGTCATCATCATCGCCACATCGGGCCTGGTGTTTGGTTCGGTGTACTCGCTGATCATGATCCACCGCGCCTACTTCGGCCCGTCGAAATCCGACGCGGTCCTGGCCGGCATGGACAACCGCGAACTGATCATGGTGCTGGGCCTGGCGGTCCTGATCATCCTGCTTGGCGTCTACCCGCAACCCTTCCTCGACACCTCGGCCGCTACCATGGCCGGTGTCCAGCAGTGGTTCGGCACCGCTTTCACTCAACTCGCTTCGGCCCGGTAAGAGCGCTATGGACCTGACCCTTCAACATTTTATCGCGCTTGCACCGCTGCTGATCACCAGCCTCACCGTCGTGGTGGTGATGCTGGCGATCGCCTGGCGGCGCAATCACTCGCAAACCTTCCTGCTGTCGGTGGCGGGGCTGAACCTGGCCCTGCTCTCGGTGTTGCCGGCCCTCAAGGTGTCGCCCATCAGCGTCACCTCGCTGATCCAGATCGATCACTTCGCCTGCCTGTACATTGCCCTGATCCTGGTCGCCACCCTGGCGTGCGTGACCCTGGCCCACGCCTACCTGGGCGACGGTGGCTCGGGCTACCCGGGCAACCGCGAAGAACTGTACCTGCTGATCCTGATGGCCTCGGCCGGTGGCATGGTGCTGGTCAGCGCGCAGCACCTGTCGAGCCTGTTCATCGGCCTGGAGCTGCTGTCGGTGCCGGTGTATGGCCTGATCGCCTACGCCTTCTTCAACAAGCGGTCGCTGGAAGCCGGCATCAAGTACATGGTGCTGTCGGCCGCCGGTTCCGCATTCCTGCTGTTCGGCATGGCCTTGCTCTACGCTGACGCCGGCAGCCTGCAGTTCGCCGAAATCGGCCGCGCCCTGGCTGCCACCGGCAAGCCCACCAGCCTCGCGTCCCTGGGCCTGGCGATGATGTTCGTGGGCCTGGCGTTCAAGCTGTCGCTGGTGCCCTTCCACCTGTGGACCCCGGACGTCTACGAAGGCGCCCCGGCGCCGGTGGCGGCCTTCCTGGCCACCGCCAGCAAGGTGGCGGTGTTCGCCGTGGTAGTGCGTCTGTTCCAACTGTCGCCGGCTGCCAGCAGCGGCGTGCTGACCACCGTGCTGGAAGTCATAGCCGTGGCGTCGATCCTGATCGGCAACCTGTTGGCCGTGACCCAGACCAACCTCAAGCGCCTGCTGGGCTTTTCCTCCATCGCCCACTTCGGTTACCTGCTGATTGCCCTGGTGGCCAGCAAGGGCCTGGCGCTGGAAGCCATCGGCGTGTACCTGGTGACCTACGTGATCACCAGCCTGGGCGCCTTCGGTGTGATTACCCTGATGTCCTCGCCGTACAACGGCCGTGACGCCGACGCCCTGTACGAATACCGCGGCCTGTTCTGGCGCCGTCCGTACCTGACGGCGGTGCTGACCGTGATGATGCTGTCGCTGGCGGGTATCCCGCTGACCGCTGGCTTCATCGGCAAGTTCTACATCATCGCCACTGGCGTGCAATCGCAACTGTGGTGGCTGACCGGCTCGCTGGTGATTGGTAGCGCCATCGGCGTGTTCTACTACCTGCGCGTGATGGTCACCCTGTACCTCATTGAACCGAACCTGCGTCGCCACGATGCACCGTTCAACTGGGAACAGCGTACTGGCGGCGTGATGTTGCTGGCGATTGCCTTGCTGGCGTTCGCACTGGGCATCTACCCGCAGCCGCTGCTGGACCTGGTGCAGCATGCTGGCTTTCAACTGATCGGTTGACCGACGGTTGATGAACGACAAACCCCGCCTCGGCGGGGTTTGTCGTTTCAGGGGCAACTGTCATGGGGCTTCAGGCGGTGGCCAGTTCATAGTGCAGCAGGTACTGCGCGGTGCATCCTTCCCGAGCTTCGCCCGGTCCCACAGGAG
>NZ_JAPYKM010000027.1:0-90476 GCF_029623465.1 Pseudomonas sp. RIT-To-2
GGCGGCGCTCGATCTCAAGAAGACACAACACCATCGCCTGGCACTTGGAGGCCCTGATGCAATCCCCAGCGAGGAATATCGAAGAACCCCCGATCTGCCCGTCTTGCAACCGGGTCGGGGGCCGAAAGGTGCATGCCTTGATTCTTCCGCGCCCTTGAGATCGAGCGCCGCCCGCGCGGCGCGTTCGCGAGCAAGCTCTGCTCCAACGTTTGTTTCGGGCCAGTTATGCCAGTGGCATCACCTGGTCCGCTTTGTTGGTTCACTGCAGCTCTGTGCTGGAGCCAACAAGGCGGTCGCGGTGATCTCACAGGCAAAACTGGCCCGAAACAGATGTGGGAGCGAGGGGGGCGCCGAGCCCTTGCTCGCGAAGCGCCGCGCGGGCGGCGCTCGATCTCAAGAACGCCACAGCATCATCGCCTGGCACTTGGAGGCCCTGATGCAATCCCCGGCGAGACATATCGACGAATCCCCGATGGCCCGTCTTGCAACCGGGTCGGGGCCGAAAGGTGCATGCCTTGATTCTTCTGGCGCCCTTGAGATCGAGCGCCGCCCGCGCGGCGCTCGATCTTGAGAACGCAAAAAACCCAAGACATGCACCTCAAAAACACCCCACAATCATCAAGCAACCCAAGCCGAACCCCAGGACCCAGCATGCCCTCCCTTTTCGCCGGCCTCGGCTGCCAACGCAATTGCCCCGCCAGCGCCCTGGCTGACCTGCTCGACACCACCCTCGCCCATCACGGCCTGACCCGCGCCGACCTGGCCGGCATCGGCAGCATCGACCTCAAGGCCGACGAGCCCGGCCTACTGCAACTGGCCAGCGAACTGGGACTGAAGCTGGTGGTGTTCAGCGCGGCGCAATTGGCGGCCTTCGAGGGCCAACTGACCCATCGCTCTGCCCTGGCGTTCGCCCACACTGGCTGCCACGGGGTGGCTGAAAGCACTGCGCTGGCCATGGCGGGCAGGGGCGCCACGCTGCGGGTCACGCGACAAAAAAATGCCCAGGCGACCCTGGCATTGGCGCAGCCGGGCACAAATCCCGGATAATCGAGCTTTATAAAGCGTGAGCCACATGAATTTCATTCACGCCGTGACCGTTTCACTCAGGATTTCCCCATGACCGTCTACTTCATCGGCGCCGGCCCCGGCGACCCGGAACTGATCACCGTCAAGGGCCAGCGGCTGATTCGCCAGTGCCCGGTGATCATCTACGCCGGCTCCCTGGTGCCCACCGCCGTGCTCGAAGGCCACCGCGCCGAGCAGGTGGTGAACAGCGCCGAGCTGCACCTGGAACAGATCATCGAACTCCTCGCCGCCGCCGACGCGCGAGGCCAGGACGTAGCGCGCGTTCACTCGGGCGACCCCAGCCTGTATGGCGCCATCGGCGAGCAGATCCGCTGCCTGCGCGAGCGCGGCATTGCCTTCGAGATCATCCCCGGGGTGACCGCCACGGCCGCCTGCGCGGCGCTGCTGGGCGCGGAGCTGACCTTGCCGGGGGTGTCGCAAACCGTGATTCTGACCCGTTATGCCGACAAATCGCCGATGCCTGAGGGCGAAGCCCTGCACGACCTGGCGCGGCATGGGTCGACCATGGCGATTCACCTGGGCGTACAGCATTTGGCGAGGATTGTCGGCGAACTGTTGCCGCATTATGGAGAGGATTGCCCGATCGCGGTGATTCACAAGGCCAGTTGGCCGGATCAGGATTGGGTGGTAGGCACCTTGGCGGACATCGAAACCCAAGTGGCCGCCAAGGGGTTTCGGCGCACGGCGCTGATTCTGGTGGGCCGCGTGCTGGACACCGATTGCTTTGGCGAGTCGGCACTGTACCGCGCCGGGCACGCACACCTGTACCGGCAGTGACACGAACCATGCGCCACATCGCCTGCCTGCTCTACCCCGGGGTCATGAGCCTGGACGTCACCGGCCCCCTGCAGGTGTTCGCCTCGGCGAACGAAGAGCGGGCGCGCCTGGGCCTGCCATCCGCCTACACCTTGCACCTGCTGGCCGAAAGCACCGGCCCGGTGGTGACCTCGGCCGGTTTTGCCCTGCACGCCGAACACGCCTTTCACGCCACCGACCCAAGCACCATTGACACGTTGCTGGTGCCCGGTGGCCAAGGTGAACAAGCCCAGTTCGACAATCAACCGCTGCTGCAGTGGCTGCGCGACGCCGAACCCCGCGTGCGCCGTCTGGGCTCCATCTGCTCCGGCGCGTTGATCCTGGCCCATGCCGGGCTGCTCGACGGCTACACGGCCACCACCCATTGGGCCGATGTCGAAGCGCTGCGGGCCTTTCCCCGCATTCAGGTACAGGGCGAACGGCTGCACACCTACCAACCGAGTGCCCCGCACCTGTTCACCTCGGCCGGGGTCACCGCCGGTATCGATCTGGCCCTGGCGCTGCTGGAAGACGACCTGGGGCGCACCGTGGCCCTGGCGGTAGCGCGCCGGTTGGTGATGTTCCTCAAGCGCCCCGGCGACCAGGCGCAGTTCAGCCCGCACCTGGCGCCCGAGGCCAGCCGGGCGCCGCGCCTGGCGGCCCTGCTGGAATGGATACCCGCGCACCTGGGCGACGACCTGTCGCTGGAAGCGCTGGCCGAACAGGCGTGCATGGCGCCGCGCACGCTGTACCGCGTGTTCACAGCGGAACTGGGCACCACCCCAGCGCGGTACGTGGAACAAGTACGGCTCGCGTCGGCCCGCGCCCTGCTGCACGGTGGCCAGGCCTCGGTGCAGAGCGTGGCGCGGTTGTGCGGGTTTGGGCACCCGGAGAGTTTGCGGCGCAGCTTTCAGAAGACCCTGGGTATCAGCCCGCAACATTACGCCGAGCGGTTTGGTTGAACGTGCCGTCACGCACGACATTACCTTCGGCATAAAAAAACGGCGCTCACGGGGCGCCGTTTTTCGGGCTCGCAGGTTACGCCTTAGTAGTAGGCGTTTTCTTTCTGCGAATGGTCGGTCACGTCGCGCACGCCCTTGAGCTCGGGGATACGCTCGAGCAAAGTGCGCTCGATGCCTTCCTTCAGGGTTACGTCAGCCTGGCCGCAGCCCTGGCAACCGCCACCGAACTGCAGCACGGCGACGCCGTCTTCCACCACCTCGATCAGGGTTACCTGACCGCCATGGCTGGCCAGCCCAGGGTTGATCTCGGTCTGCAGATAGTAGTTGATGCGCTCGTTGACCGGGCTGTCTTCATTGACCATCGGCACTTTGGCGTTCGGCGCCTTGATGGTCAGCTGGCCACCCATGCGGTCGGTGGCGTAGTCGACCACCGCGTCTTCCAGGAACGGCACGCTGACCGCATCCAGGTAAGCGGTGAAGCTTTTCAGGCCGATGGCGCTGTCTTCCGGCTTCTCCTCGCCTGGCTTGCAATAGGCAATGCAGGTTTCAGCGTAGGTAGTGCCAGGCTGGGTGATGAAAATTCGAATGCCGATACCCGGGGTGTTCTGCTTTTCCAGCAGATCAGCCAGGTAATCGTGTGCCGCGTCGGTAATCGTTATGGCGCTCATGTAAGTTCCTCACAGACTTGACTGCAGTTTACGCCAAACCAGGCGCGGCACAAAGTCCCAGTATTTTTGTCAGGTTATGGACCGGTCTGGCATGGGGGCCAGGCGCGCCTCGGCCCACGCCTTCATGCGCCGGTACAGGCGAGTTTCGATCCAGATGTAGCTGGCCCACGACATCAAGGCGATGACCGGCACGCAGATGGCGAACACCAGGTAAGGGTTGATGTTCAGCCGCTCGCTGGCGAACCAGCCGGTGTAAAGCACCAGCACGTGAATCAGGTACACCGAGTAGGAGCAGTCGCCCAGGGTCTTGAGCACGCGATTGCCCTTGAACCACGGCTCCATGGCCACGCAGGACACCACGATGATGGCGCTGGGTACGCCCCAGTTGAGCAAGCGGTCACTGGCAGGCAGGTTGTAGATGGCCACCAGCGAGACGGCGATCAGCATCAGTGGCATCCACAGCCCCTGGGCGACCCAGCCGCGGCGGTAGGCCCAGCCGATGGCGATGCCCAGCAGGAACTCGTAAATGATGTTGTTGGCGTAGAAACGGCTCAGTACCCCATAAGTGCTGACCATCTCGCACACCGCGAACAGCGCGGCGGCCACGACCACCGGGCGCAGGCGCCGGGGTACCACGAACACCAGCGAGAACATCAAGTAGAAGAACATCTCGTAGTTCAGCGTCCAGCCCACGTTCAACGTGGGGTACAGGCCATAGCCGCCGGGGTTTTCCGAAGGGATGAACAGCAGGGACAGAATAAAGTGCGGCAGATCCACCACCTGGTGGGGCATTTGCTGCCCGAGGGCGACGATCATCAGGCCCATGAGCAAGGTATAGAACCAGTAGGCCGGCACGATGCGGATCGCCCGGTTGAGCAGAAAGCGCCCGGCAGGCATATCTTTGTCCTGGGTGGACAGGTAGATCACCAGGCCGCTGATGACGAAGAAAATGTCGACGCCGACAGCCCCACGATCAACGAAGAATTGACCGATCGGCCCGCTGGCATGGAAGTCGAAAAAGATTTGCATGAAGTGATGGCAGACAACCGTCCAGGCTGCCAGGGCCCGGAGGGCTTGAAGCGAAATCAGCATGTTTACCGCCTTTTTTGTCACCGGACTGTGCGCCCTTTCGGTGCACGCTCACTAGGTCCGACTACAAAAAAGGGGCAAAGGTCAGCCTGATTGACCAGCGGTGCCCTCCCAGCGCTTGGTCCCAGCCCCACGTTGAACCCTGTGGGACCGGGCGAAGCTCGGGAAACGGGCAACACCGTTCTACAGGTTCTCGTACCGATTCATGTCCAGCACCCCCGCCTCCTGGGGCTCGGTTTCCTGAATGTAGGTGCTCAGGTCATGGAAGAAATCCCAGAACTGCGGGTTGGTGCGGCGCACGCCCCAGCGCTCGACGATCTTGTCAAAGCTGGCCTGGTCCCGGGACTGTTCCAGGGAGTCGACAAAGGCCGGCACCTGGTCGGCCGGTACGTTGAACATGAAGTTGGGGTAGCTGCTGAGCACACCGGGCCACAGGGTCAGGCTGTCCAGCCCCGGTACGTAGCGGTAGGCCTCGCCCAGCAGGAACGCCACGTTGGTGTGCGCGCGGTTGCGCAGCAGGCTGTAGACCATGCGCCCGCTCTTGCCGGGTATGCGCAGCATGGTGGCCTCTGGCAAGCGGTCGATGACCTTCAGCCCTGCGGCCGGGCGCGACACCAGGCGGCTCAGGGACTGCTCGACGTTCTTGAACTCCTCACTGATGCCGGTGCGCGAACAATAGGCGCCCGTGCAGCGGTTGATCGGGTCGGGGCTGGCGTTGAGGGTGCCGGCGCGCTGAATCAGCTTGAGGCCGAAATCCCGCTTGGGGTCATGCTCATTGAGCTGCATGCCGCTGGGCGTGCTGGTGTCGATTTTCTGGTAGTCCAGCCACATCTTCACCTTGCCGCTGTTCTGGTACCAGCTGTCGAGAAGCTTGCCGCGCTTGTCCGCCGGCATCAGGCGCAGGAAATTGATCTCGGCGCCGTTGCGGATCAGGTCGAAGTACAAGCGCGTCTGCGCCTGGTGCGCCACGTTACCGTACACGTCGAAGTTCACCGCCAGCTGGTAATAGGTGCGCTCCAGCAGCGGGTAGTCGAACAGCCACATCGTGGTCGGTACGTCGCCGATCAGACCTTTGTTCACCGAGGCGCTGTCGAAGTGACGGAAGATGGTCAGCAGCGCGTTGTCGTTGCCGGCCCACAGGGTGGCCCAGCTCGGCGGCGGCATGTCGGCGTAGGCGTCACGCCGCAGGTCTTCGTAGGCATTGCGCTTGTCACGGTAGGCCAGCCACAGCGACAGGATGCTGCCGACGTTGTCGTCCTGGCCTGGCATCTCCAGCAGCGGCGTGGCCTTGGCCCGGTACGCGGCGTCGGTCACGTAGCGGTCGCGGGCCGGCTCCTGGAACAGCGCCCAGAAATGGTCGCGGATCACGTCGGTGGCGATCTGCCCGCGGCACACCGGCCCGCGGATAAAGGTGCGCACGAAATACTCGGCGTTATCCAGCATGAACTGGTAACGGGCCACTGCCGGGATTGCCTGGAAGGTCTCGAACGGGTTGGCACGGTGGCGCGGCCCGTAGCCGGGCAGCGCCGTGGCGTGCCAGTCACCGCTGTAGAACAGTTGCTTGACCCGCGCCAGCTTGGCCGGCCCCATGGGGTAGGTGATGTGGGTCTTGTGCACGATCACGCCCTGCACCGCCATCAGGCGGTAATAGAACACCGAGCCTGGGTCATCGTCGGGGCGGCGGGTGGCGATCAGGTCGATGGGCTGGCCACTGGGCGTGCGCGAACGCACCCACTGGAAGAAGTGGCCCGGCTCACCGCCGGTGAAATAGATGTGCGCCAGGAACAGATGCTCGTACAGCCAGCGGGCCACCAGCGCCTCCGTGGAACCCGGCCGGTTGAGCAGTGCCTCCCACTCGGCGATCTGCGCCGCTTCCTTGGGGCTGGCCTGGATCGCTTGCTGGTCCACCGGGGCGCCCGCGGCGATCCAGCGCTTGACCGTGGCATACTGGGCGTCCGTCAGGCCCGTCACGGCCAGCGGCATGCCTTCATGCACATGGGCGGCGGCATAGGCGTCGAATTCCCCGGGCATTGGGCACATATTGGTGCGGTTCAGGCCCAGCACGATGTTGTCGGGCAGCTTGCTGTTGGGCGGCAACGGGTTGTCGTGGCCCAGCTCCAGCATGCGCGCCATCAGCGCCGCCTGACTGCCCTGGGCGTCGAGCACCGAGTAGAAGCCCTTGCGGCGCCAGGCCTCGGGGCCGCTGGCGTCGTAGAAAATGCGCGTGGGGGTGACGGCGGTACTGCGGTCCCCCTGGTACACCGGCACCTTGCTGGCCCCGCGGGTCGCGCCCTCGGCGCTGCCCAGGTTGAGCTGACAGGCGGCATCGTTGCAGGCATGGCAGGCGACGCATTTTTCGGTGAGGATCGGCTGTATGTCACGGGTATAGGAAATCGCCGGGCTGGCGGCGGGGTCCTGCGCGTGGGCAGTCAGGCTAGCAAGCAGAATGACTGCGGCGGCAAGGAAGCGATGCACCATGTGGCGGGGTCCTGATTGTGAAGTTGGATCTGGCAACTCGGTAACTGTGGGACCGATTCTACCTTTGGAGGAGCCCCTCAAACATGAATGAAATTCATGCAAAAGACAGAAGCGTTTAAAAGCGCGCAGGTTTGGTATTATTTCGCATCTTTTGTTTCGCTTCTTTTTGTCTTTTGTCCCGACAGGTAGCCCAATGTCTGACCGCAGCGCTCGTCTCCAAGCACTTCAGCAAGCCCTCAAAGAGCGCATCCTGATTCTCGATGGCGGCATGGGTACTATGATCCAAAGCTACCGCCTGGAGGAATCCGACTATCGTGGCACGCGCTTCGCCGACTGGCCGAGCGACGTCAAGGGCAACAACGACCTGCTGCTGCTCAGCCGCCCGGACATCATCGCCGCCATCGAGAAAGCCTACCTGGACGCTGGCGCCGACATTCTGGAAACCAACACCTTCAACGCCACCCAGGTGTCCCAGGCCGACTACGGCATGGAGTCGCTGGTGTACGAGCTGAACGTGGAAGGTGCCCGGGTGGCGCGTCAGGTGGCCGACGCCAAGACCCTGGAAACCCCGGACAAGCCGCGCTTCGTCGCCGGCGTGCTGGGCCCTACCAGCCGTACGTGCTCCATTTCCCCGGACGTCAACGACCCGGGCTACCGCAACGTCACCTTCGACGAACTGGTGGAAAACTACACCGAGGCCACCGAAGGCCTGATCGAGGGCGGCGCCGACCTGATCCTGATCGAAACCATTTTCGACACCCTCAACGCCAAGGCGGCGATCTTCGCCGTGCAGGGCGTGTTCGAGAAAATCGGCTTCGAACTGCCGATCATGATCTCCGGCACCATCACCGACGCCTCCGGCCGCACCCTGTCGGGCCAGACCACCGAGGCCTTCTGGAACTCGGTAGCCCACGCCAAGCCCATTTCCGTGGGCCTGAACTGCGCCCTGGGCGCCAAGGACCTGCGCCCCTACCTGGAAGAGCTCGCGACCAAGGCCGGCACCCACGTGTCCGCCCACCCCAATGCCGGCCTGCCCAATGCGTTCGGTGAATACGACGAGACCCCGGCCGAAATGGCTGTGGTGGTCGAGGAGTTCGCCGCCAGTGGCTTCCTGAACATCATCGGCGGTTGCTGCGGCACCACCCCAGGCCACATCCAGGCCATCGCCGAGGCTGTGGCCAAGTACCCGCCGCGGGCCATTCCAGACATTCCCAAGGCCTGCCGCCTGTCGGGCCTGGAGCCGTTCACCATCGACCGCAGCTCGCTGTTCGTCAACGTCGGCGAACGCACCAACATCACCGGCTCCGCCAAGTTCGCCCGCCTGATCCGCGAAGAGAACTACACCGAAGCGCTGGAAGTGGCCCTGCAACAGGTCGAAGCCGGCGCCCAGGTGATCGACATCAACATGGACGAGGGCATGCTGGACTCGAAGAAGGCCATGGTCACCTTCCTCAACCTGATCGCCGGCGAGCCGGACATCTCCCGCGTGCCGATCATGATCGACTCCTCCAAGTGGGAAGTGATCGAAGCCGGCCTCAAGTGCATCCAGGGCAAGGGCATCGTCAACTCCATCAGCATGAAGGAAGGCGTCGATGCATTCATTCACCACGCCAAACTGTGCAAGCGCTACGGCGCCGCCGTGGTGGTGATGGCCTTCGACGAAGCCGGCCAGGCCGACACCGAGGCGCGCAAGAAGGAAATCTGCAAGCGCAGCTACGACATTCTGGTGAACGTGGTGGGTTTCCCGCCGGAAGACATCATCTTCGACCCGAACATCTTCGCCGTGGCCACCGGTATCGAGGAACACAACAACTACGCGGTCGATTTCATCAATGCCTGCGCCTTCATTCGTGACGAATTGCCCTATGCCCTGAGCAGCGGTGGCGTGTCCAACGTGTCGTTCTCGTTTCGCGGCAACAACCCGGTGCGCGAAGCCATTCACTCGGTGTTCCTGCTGTACGCCATCCGCAATGGCCTGACCATGGGTATCGTCAACGCCGGCCAGCTGGAGATCTACGACCAGATCCCGCAAGAGCTGCGCGACGCCGTGGAAGACGTGGTGCTCAACCGTACCCCCGAAGGCACCGATGCGCTGCTGGCCATCGCCGACAAGTACAAGGGCGACGGCAGCGTCAAGGAAGCCGAGACCGAAGAATGGCGCAGCTGGGCGGTGAACAAGCGCCTGGAACATGCGCTGGTCAAGGGCATCACCACCCACATCGTCGAAGACACCGAAGAATCGCGCCAGTCGTTCAAGCGCCCTATCGAGGTAATCGAAGGCCCGCTGATGTCTGGCATGAACATCGTTGGCGACCTGTTCGGCTCGGGCAAGATGTTCCTGCCGCAAGTGGTAAAGTCGGCGCGGGTGATGAAACAGGCCGTGGCGCACCTGATCCCCTTCATCGAAGAGGAAAAGGGCGACAAGCCGGAAGCCAAGGGCAAGATCCTGATGGCCACGGTCAAGGGCGATGTGCACGACATTGGCAAGAACATCGTCGGCGTGGTCCTGGGTTGCAACGGTTATGACATCGTCGACCTGGGCGTGATGGTGCCGGCGGAAAAAATCCTGCAGGTGGCCAAGGAGGAACGGTGCGACATCATCGGCCTGTCCGGGCTGATCACCCCGTCGCTGGACGAAATGGTCCACGTGGCCCGCGAGATGCAGCGCCAGGGCTTCCACCTGCCGCTGATGATCGGCGGCGCCACCACCTCCAAGGCCCACACGGCGGTGAAGATCGAGCCCAAGTACAGCAACGACGCCGTGGTGTACGTCACCGATGCCTCGCGTGCCGTGGGTGTGGCCACCCAGTTGCTGTCCAAGGAACTCAAGCCCGGCTTCGTCGAGCGCACCCGCCAGGACTACGTGGAAGTACGCGAGCGCACCGCCAACCGCAGTGCCCGTACCGAGCGCCTGACCTATGAGCAGTCGATCGCGGCGAAGGCGACATTCGACTGGGCCGGTTACCAGCCCGTGAAGCCGACCTTTACCGGTGCCAAGGTACTGGACGACATCGATCTGAACGTGCTGGCCGAGTACATCGACTGGACACCGTTCTTCATTTCCTGGGACCTGGCCGGCAAATTCCCGCGCATTCTCACCGACGAAGTGGTGGGTGAAGCCGCCACGGCGCTGTACGAGGACGCCAAGGAAATGCTGCGCAAGCTGATCGATGAAAAGCTGATCAGCGCACGCGCGGTATTCGGTTTCTGGCCTGCCAACCAGGTGGACCACGACGACATCGAAGTGTATGCCGACGACGGTCGCCCGCTGGCACGCCTGCACCACCTGCGCCAGCAGACCATCAAGCCCGACGGCAAGCCGAACTTCAGCCTGGCCGACTTCGTCGCGCCCAAGGACAGCGGCGTGACCGACTACGTGGGCGGTTTCATCACCACGGCCGGCATCGGCGCCGAGGAAGTGGCCAAGGCGTACCAGGACAAGGGCGACGACTACAACTCGATCATGGTCAAGGCCCTGGCCGACCGCCTGGCCGAGGCCTGCGCCGAATGGCTGCACCAGCAGGTGCGCAAAGAGCATTGGGGCTACGACCCCGAAGAGGTGCTGGACAACGAAGCGCTGATCAAGGAGCAGTACAAGGGTATCCGCCCTGCCCCGGGTTACCCGGCGTGCCCTGACCACACCGAGAAAGGCACCCTGTTCGAACTGCTGGACCACAACGGCCAGAGCGGCGTGACCCTGACCGAGCACTTCGCCATGTTCCCGGCCGCGGCCGTGAGCGGCTGGTACTTCGCCCACCCACAGGCGCAGTATTTCGCCGTGGGCAAGGTGGACAAGGACCAGGTGCAGTCCTACAGCAAGCGCAAGCGGCAGGACCTGACCGTGAGCGAGCGCTGGCTGGCGCCAAACCTGGGCTACGACGCGTAACCCCTGTGGAACGGGGCTACACTGTCGGGCAAGGAGTCGCCACCATGCCCACGACCAAGCCCCCTACCCTCTGGCAAATGCTGCACAGCATCATTGCAGCTGCCTTCGGCGTGCAAAGCCAGAAAAACCGCGAACGCGACTTTACCCACGGCAAACCAGCGCATTTCATTGCGCTGGGCATTGTGTGCACGGTGGTGTTCGCACTGGGGCTGTTTGCAGTGGTCAAGCTGGTGGTACACCTGGCCGGGGTGTGAGCCCCTACTGGTGGCTGACCCAGAACACGGCGGCGGACACCACCAGGATAATGAGGAACAGAATCGCCCAGGCATCGACGCTGCTGTCAGGTTTGCGGCTTTTCACGGGGTTGCTCATGGTGCGGTCGCCTCTTTATGATTTTTATCAGGACGCCTTCGCAGTTAAGTTCAGCCTTGCCCTCACGGCAAGTAAGGATTTGAGACTAAAGTACTAACGTTAGTACTTTTGGATCTTTCCTTATATTCAAACATCACTTTTGCGCATAACCCGAAACTGGTATCTTTCGTCGGCTCCGCTGGGAGTGCGCGGCCGTGCGCGCGAAATGCTGTAAGCAGCCTGAGAACAGGACACCTATGTACGTTTACGACGAGTACGATCAACGGATCATCGAGGACCGCGTCAAGCAGTTCCGTGACCAGACCCGACGCTACCTGGCCGGGGAGCTCAGCGAAGAAGAGTTCCGCCCGCTGCGCCTGCAGAATGGCCTCTACATCCAACGCTTCGCGCCCATGCTGCGGGTGGCCGTGCCTTACGGCCAACTGACGTCGCGCCAGACGCGCATGATGGCCAAGATCGCCCGCGACTACGACAAGGGTTATGCCCACATCAGTACTCGCCAGAACGTGCAGTTCAACTGGCCAGCGGTCGAAGATATTCCTGACATCCTGGCCGAACTGGCCACGGTGCAGATGCACGCCATCCAGACCAGCGGCAACTGCCTGCGCAACGTGACCACCGACCAGTTCGCCGGTGTTGCTGCCGATGAAGTGATCGACCCGCGCCCCTGGTGCGAAATCGTGCGTCAGTGGACCACCTTCCACCCCGAGTTCGCCTACCTGCCGCGCAAGTTCAAGATCGCCGTGAACGGTGCCAGCACCGACCGCGCCGCCATCGAAGTGCATGACATCGGCCTGGAGCCGGTGCACAACGCTGCTGGTGAGCTGGGCTTCCGCGTGCTGGTGGGTGGCGGCCTGGGCCGTACCCCGGTGGTGGGCTCGTTCATCAACGAATTCCTGCCGTGGCAAGACCTGCTCAGCTACCTGGACGCCATCCTGCGGGTGTACAACCGCTATGGCCGTCGGGACAACAAGTACAAGGCGCGCATCAAGATCCTGGTCAAGGCCCTCACCCCTGAGGTGTTCGCCCAGAAGGTCGATGCCGAGATGGAACACCTGCGCGGCGGCAGCACCACGCTGACCGAAGCCGAGCTGCACCGCGTGGCCAAGCACTTCGTCGACCCGGACTACAAGGCCCTGGCGGACTTCAGCGCCGAGCTGAGCGCCCTGGACGCCGAGCACCCGGGCTTCGCCCGCTGGCGCACACGCAATACCCTGGCCCACAAGAAGCCGGGCTATGTGGCCGTGACCCTGTCGCTCAAGCCCACGGGCGTGGCGCCAGGCGACCTGACCGACAAGCAGCTGGACGCCGTCGCCGACCTGGCCGACCGCTACAGCTTCGGCCAGCTGCGTACGTCCCACGAGCAGAACATCATCCTGGCCGACGTCGAGCAGAGCCGCTTGCACGCCCTGTGGCTGGAACTGCGCGAGGGCGGCTTCGCTACCCCGAACATCGGCCTGTTGACCGACATCATCTGCTGCCCCGGCGGTGATTTCTGCTCCCTGGCCAACGCCAAGTCGATCCCGATCGCCGAATCCATCCAGCGCCGCTTCGACGACCTGGACTACCTGTTCGACATCGGCGAACTGGACCTGAACATTTCCGGCTGCATGAACGCCTGCGGTCACCACCACGTGGGCCACATCGGTATTCTGGGCGTGGACAAGAAAGGCGAGGAGTTCTACCAGGTGTCCCTGGGTGGCAGCGCCAGCCGCGACGCCAGCCTGGGCAAGATCCTGGGCCCCTCGTTCGCCCAGGAAGCCATGCCTGACGTGATCAGCAAGCTGATCGACGTGTACGTGGAAAAACGCACTGAAGATGAACGTTTCATCGACACCTACCAGCGTATTGGTATCGAGCCCTTCAAGGAGCGCGTCTATGCAGCGAATCATTAAGAACAACGCAGTGGTCGACGAAACCTGGCACCTGCTGCCCAAGGACGCGACCCTGGACGGCATCAGCAACTGCGACGACCTGATCGTGCCGCTGGCCCTGTGGCGCGAGCACGGCCACGCCCTGCAAGCCCGCGATGGCGGCCTGGGCGTGTGGCTGGACAGCGACGAGGAAGCCGAGGAAATCGGTGCCGACGTGGACAAGTTCCAGGTCATCGCCTTGAACTTCCCGGCCTTCACCGACGGGCGCAACTATTCCAATGCGCGCCTGCTGCGTGACCGCTACCAGTTCAAAGGCGAGCTGCGCGCCATTGGCGATGTGCTGCGCGACCAGTTGTTCTACCTGCACCGCTGCGGTTTCGATGCCTTCGCCCTGCGCGCTGACAAAGACCCGTACGAGGCCCTTGAAAGCCTCAAGGACTTCTCGGTGACCTACCAGGCCGCCACCGACGAACCGCTGCCGCTGTTCCGTCGCCGCTGAAAACAGCGCTGCCCTCGCCTTGCGGGCGAGGGCAGCGTGATCCGTGGCAGCCACAGTCCTGTTCCGGGGCTGGCCGTTGCTGTTACAGGGTTTGCTGCGTCATGGTGCGCACCAGGGCGTCGACTGCCGCGCGTTCGGCGGTGCTCAGGCGCTGGCGCGCCGCTTCCTGATCTGCTTCGCTCAAGTGCATGTCCGGCATGACCGGCTGATCGCCGGCGGGCGGCTGGTCGGCGATCACCGCCCATACATCCGCTGCCAATGGCTGGATCTCAGGCTGTGGCCGGCCCAGTTCGAACAAGTAGTCCTGCCCGCTGCTCCAGTGCTCGCGCACCTGCTCGAAGGGCAACGGTGAGCGCCGGCTCAGCAAATCGCGCCAGGCGGGTTGATGCACCAGCCAGTCCAGCAACCGCTCGGGGGTGGCCTGCTGCTCGACCCAGATGGCCACGCGGTCGATCATCTGCGCGGACGCGAGCTCACCGTACAGCAGCGGCTGAGGCTGAAGTGGCAAGCCCAGGCGCGTGGCCAGTGAGCGGCGCAGCAGCAGACGCATTTCCGCTTCGTCGGGCAACGCCGCCAAGTCAAGGTCGACCAGGTCGTCCAGCGCATCCAGCGCGGGCGCCGCGGCTGACCGTTCAGGGGTCAACTCGGCGATTTCATGGGCGTAGGCTGCGCGCAAGTGGGCCTCGGGAAACAGCGCCGTGCGCCGCTGAGCGCGCAGGCGCATGATGGCCATGGCGCGCTCGTCGAGCAGTTCGCCGCGAAGCACACCACGGGCCATATCGACCACCGGCTGCAATGCCCCCGGGCCTTCGACCACGGCCATGCTGGCGCGGTAGAACAGCACGCGGGTTTCCCAGCGGTTGAACACCAGTTCCAGGCCATCACCGCAGGTATTGAGTGCATCATCGGCCAGGGCGAACAGGTCGTCACGCAGGTGGCTCAGGCCCGCCTCGATATCCGCCGCCACGGGCACACTGATGGCGCGCAGCAGTTCATGTATACGTTGTCGCATGGCCGCACGGGCGCGCGCAGTGGCGGGTGAAGTAGCCAGCCGGTCCAGGGCTTGCAGGAAGTCCTGGGCCTGGGGCAAGGCGTCGAGCTCATCCACCGTATGGCGCAGCGGCTCGTCCAGCCCTGGGCGCCAGGTGGCTCCCTGCAGGGGCAATGCACCGCCTACCAGCGGCGGCGCCAGGTGCGGCTCGATATCGGCTTCCAACAGGCGCTGCAAGGCGGTGTTGTCCAGGTTGCCCTGCTCTATGTCCAGCGGCTGCATGCCTGGGTCGCGCGGCCCGCGGAAAAACCTCAGGTGTGCCAGCGGCGGCAGCTCCACCAAGGGGTTGTCCAGCATCGACACCCATTGCAGGCGCAAGGGCACCCGGTTCATCAACACGGACAGGCCATCGGGCCAATGCGCCAGCTCACAGCCCTCCAGGTCCAGCTCACGCAAGGCCGGAAAGCCGGCGAGGGTGGCATCCGGCGCCAGGGTGTTGGCCCCCAGGCGAAGGGCTTGCAGGCGCGGCAACCGCCCCAGTGCCAGCAACCCTTGCCGCCCCAGGTGCGAGTCATTGTCACGCAGGCTGAGAAACCGCAGGTTCGCCAGCCGCGCCACCTGGACGATATGGGCAGGCGTCAGTTCCTGGGCGAAATTGTCCATGTGCAACTGACGCAAGCTGCCCAGGGCCCCAAGGCAGGCATCGCGGTAGCGGGCAGCGTCATCGGGTTGTCGTTGAGGGACAGATATTGCAAGTGTTGCAGGCCCGCCAGGGGCGCGAACAATGCCTCGTGCGGTTGCAAGGCATTGTGGTCCAGATGCAGCCTGCTCAGCCAGGGCATGCGCGCGACAGCGGCGGGCACGGTGGGCAACTGGTTCGCGGTGAGGTCCAGGGCACGCAAGTGAGTGAAGGCCTCCAGAAACGGCGACGGGTCCGCGTGCAAACCCACGTTGTCGAGGATCAGCAGGTCGATATGGCTGAAATCCGCCTCCAGCGCCGGCAAGTCGCCCATGTCCAGGTCACTGAGATCCAGCATGTAACCCAGGCCCTCCCATTCTTCACCCCAGGCTCGTCCCGTGTCGCGCTGCCAGGCGCGGCGGATCATGTCGGCGGCCGTCACCCGTGCCTGCAAACGCTCCCCGGCCCCGTCATCGGCCACGTCCACCAGGGCCTGGCGCCAGTGCTCCAGGGCGGCATTCAGGCGGCCGAATTCGGCTTCCAGTTGCAGCAGGCCCAGCTCGGTGTTGTCACCCAGCCCTACCTCGATTTCCTGCAGGTGGACCAGGTCCAGCGTGGGGTACAGGCGCTGCAGGCGGCTGCGCAGGCGGCTACCACCGAGCAGCGAGCCGCGGCCGCTCAAGGCGTAACCCCACAGGCCGCCCGCCTGGCGCGCGGGCGGACGCAGCCAGGGCAGCACGCGCACCTGGCCAATGGCCTGCGCCGCGAACGTGCGGTCGGCCGCCAGGTGCTCGAACACTTTCTGCCGCAGATGGATGGCATCCGGGCATTCCAGCGCCACGCGCTGTGCCTCTGACAGTTGCCGCCATAGCCACTGGGCAACCTCCCCTTGGCCTGCTGCCTCGCCAGGCGACAGGTGGATTTCGGCTGGCCAACCGGGCAACCGCGCAGCGCCGGCCATCAACAGCCGGTCAGCGGCACGGCTGTGGCCTGCGGGCCGCCATAGCGCCAGCAGCGCCTGGCTCAACCGCGCCTCGCGCTGGGCCAGGTGCCCCTGCTCGGCCAACCGCAGCGGCACCCGGCCGGCCGCCAACACCTGACGTTCGCCGCGTCGCGCGCCACCGGCGATGGCGTCGGCGGCCGCCGCGGACAACCCGCTGAACTGCTGTACCAGGCGCTTTGCACCGAGGCTGGCTGGCGTGGCCACCGGCGCCAGCGCCAGGTACTCCAGGCCCGCCTGAGCTTCCACAGGCAGGGGCTGGCTATCCAGATGCAAACGCACCAGGCGCTCACGGCTCAAGCCGCTGGCACGGCGCACGGCCTCCAGTACCGGGGCATCGACAGCCTCCAGTGCCGGGCCGAAGCGGCGCATCAGTTGCTCGGTGGTCCACTGCGCGGGGTTTTCGTGAGTGGCACGCCAGCCGCCCTGGCCGTTGTGCTGGATGGCCACCTTCCAGTCGGCATCGCTTTGAGGCGGGCGTACCCAGTCACGCCCCTGGTCCGCGGCATGCAGGTACCACCGCCCATCGATGCAGATGTATGCCTGGCCTTCATGGAGGTACTGCCCCGATGCATCCATTGGGGTTTGCCCGGGCGGCTCGTCGCTGACCGCCAGCGCTTCCAGGTCCAGGGCGACCAGACGCTGATTGCCGTCTGGCGATACCACTGGCAGCATGCCGTCGACGAACGCCGGCGCCTGCCCCAGCCGCTCCGCGCCCGCGGTGACAGCGATGAAGCCGAGGTTGAACGCAACGTCGGCAAAATGCCCCAGGGCTTCGGCCCGCTGGCCATGGGTCCAGTCATCCACGCCCTGGTAGGTTTCACGCAGCAACTGCACGGCACCGACTGCGGCCATCACCAGGCCCAGGCCCGGAACGAACAGTGCCCCCAGGGTGGCCAGGTTCATGCCGGTGGCTTGCAGGCGCGCTATCAGCGCGGCATGGGCCTGGCGGTCCTGCTCGGCGCTAGGGACCACCCAGGTGCGGGCATCGCCCAGGGCTTTTTCCAGCCATTGCCGACGCAGCTGCGCCGCCACGGGCCCAGTACTGGCGGCCCAGCGCAGGCCCAGGTCGGCCGTGGCATCTACACGGCGCTCGCCCCCGAACCAGCCAGCCGGCTGCAAGGTGTCGAGCAGGCGGCGGGCGAACTCGGCCTGCTGCCCCTGCCCCACCCGCCCCTGCAGGCGCGCACTGGCCTGGGTATCGAGCAGCGCCAGTCGCCACCCCTCGCACAGGGCCTGCCAATCGGGGTATTCGCGCAGTGCCAACGGCCCGTCACCGGGGGTATAGACCAGGCAACGCGCCGGTTCCTCGCCAGCCTGGCGCATCAGCACGGTCGGCTGCACCGCGAAACCGTCATGGTGGCGGGTAACCAGCACCCGCAGGCTGCCCCACTGCACAGCCCGCCCCTGCCAGGTCGCGCCCGGCGTGCCCAGCAGGCATTGCAACGCATCATCGCCCAGCCACCCACGCAAATGGGCTTCCCGGGCGCGGACCTGCAGTTCGGCCTGCAGATGCTGTTCGAACACCCGCACTCGCCAGGCCTGCGCATCATCACCTTCATTGGCTAGCGCGGGGCCGACTGTCTCGACCAGGTGCTGCTGATAACGCGCGCCCAGATCCAGCTCGCGGCACAGGCGGGCGAAAGCCCGGGGCTCGATACCCAGCCGGTCGGCCTCGAGAAAGGCAGGGTGTCGGTGTTCGTTGTAGCGGCCCTGGGGCAGAATCACGGAACCGGGACCGAATGCCGTCACCTCCAACTGGTCGGGGGCGAAGTTGGCCATGGCGGCCTGCAACAGGTTGTGCCGGGTGACCCGGGTGCGCTGGCGGTCCGTGAGGTTGGGCAGCCCAGGCTCATGGTGCAACCACACCAGCTCGCTGTCGCGCACGGCGACGGTGCGGTTGAACTGCTGGGCCAGCGCGTTGACCAGTTGGTCCTCGGCGAAGGTATCAGGCGTCTGCACCCGGACCAGCAACGCCTGCACGGTGGCACTGCTGCGCAGGCTGACGGCCGCCCAGTGCCAGTAGTCCTGGCGCAGGGCCTGAGGCGCGTCGCGCAGCCAGGCGGGGATGTTGGCGGCCAACAGGCCGTCGTGGCGCGTCCCCACGAAAGTGGAGGCGCCGTTCGAAGTGGTGGACATGGTGTGCTCCTGCACTAGAAGGCGCCCGCATGGCCGGCGGGCGCCAGGGTAAGGGTGGCGGGCCGATCAGTTCGGCAGCAACGGCGTGGTCAACTCCAGCACCAGCGCTGCCTGGCGCAGCACGAAGCGTTCGCCAAGCCAGATCATCAGCCGCGAGCGCTCGCCTTCCGTCAGGCTCACCGGCTGAATCACGCCGTCCACCACCGTCAGGCGCCCGGGTAATTGCAGTTGCAGTTCGTCGACCAGGCCAGATGGCGGCGTGCCGGTGCGCGAGGCTGGCAGCTCACCCAGGCCCTCGATGCACTCCAAAGCGTCCGCCCGCCAGGTAAGCAGCGCGTCGAAACGCTCGGCGTTGATTTTCTCCAGGTAACGGGTCCAGTAACGCTGGCGCACCAGCCACTGCTTCAACCCGGGCCTGCCCTTGGTGCGTTCCAGTGCCTTGACGTCCCGCTCCGCCGCGGCCACCACGCGTTCGCTGACGTAGGCCTCGTAGATCATGCCGCCGTACTGCTCCGGCAGGTTCAGGCGGGCGCCCAATGACATCTTCAGCTTGAGCATGATTTCCGCGCGGTCGGGCACATGGCTGCGCAAGTCGCCATCGCCGAGGTCGTCACCGGGGTACAGCGGTGGCGCGGTTTCACCTTCCACCAGCAATAACTGGCGACGGGCCGAGCGGGACATGTAGATGTCATTGGCCACCGATTCCAGCAGCGACTGACGGTACAGATTGCGGGACACCTCCAACAGGCCCCACGGCAACTGCTCGCCTCGGGATGCCGCGGTTGCCGCTGCCTTCCACACCGTGACCAGTGTCTTGCAGCGCTGCAGCAGCAACGCGATGCCATCGCCGCACGTAGTGGCGGCGTCTTCACCCAACTGAAACAGTTGGGCACGCAGTTCCACCAACCCCAGTGACGCGTCCTCAGCCGTCGGCGCGACCAGCACCTTGAGCACGTCCCACATATCGCGCAGCGCGGCATCGCCCCGCACACGGAACTCCTGGGTCTCGATCAAGCGGCGCATCACATAGAACAGATGATTGGCCTCCGGGTCGCGCTCCAGCGTGCGAATGCTCGACAACAGCGGTTCCGGGCAGCCCTGCAACCAGCGGTCCTGATGGCGCTCGCCGGCCAGCAGGCCGTCTTCGTCGACCACCAGCCCCGCGCCGTTGGGCCCCGGGTTCAGGCGGGCGGCGGCCAAGCGCTCATGAGCCTGGTCTGACAACGGGTTGTTGGCAATGGAGAACGAATAGTCTTCATCCAGCTCACCGCCGTCTTCCAGGCGGTACTGCTCGGCAAAGTGGCTGCCGGCAAGCTCAGGCACCTCGACGATGGCATTGTTCGCCAGGTCCAGGGCCTGCAAGCGTGCGCCGGGGTCGAACATCAGCTCGGTAAGGCCGACGGGCCATTGGCTGATACCGGTGTTGCGCAGGTTCAGCAATTGCAGGCGCAGCATGCCAGTGACCCGTGGCGCCAGCTCCAGAGGGTTGTAACGCAGGTCCAGCTCCCGCAGCCCGTTTACCCACACCAGGGCTTCGACGCTCTCGGCCGTCAGGGTGATCTGGTTATTGCCCAGGCGCAGGTAGGTCAGGCGCCGCAGGCTGGCGAGGCGGCGAAAGCCGTGGGTGTCCAGGCGTACCGCATTGTTCTCTACCGCCAGCTCACGCAGGTCGCCGCAACTGGCCAATATTTCCAGCGACCGTGCGTCCAGGGTCAGGCTGTTGCCCTGCAGCAACAACTGCTGCAAACGAGATGCGCCGCGCAGGGCCTCCAGGCCGCCGCTGGCTTCACTGATGCGGTTGTGTTCCAGGTCCAGGAACGTCAGCTCCCGCGCCTGGCCGAGCGTCGTGGGCACGCGGGTCAGACGGTTACCGGACAACCGGACCGACCGCACGTTGCTGAACTGCCTGAGGAACAGTTCAAGTGCCGCGGCTTCGGCGTCAGAGGTGATGCTCATGTCGTTGAGCAGCAGCGTCTGCACATGCTCGAAATTGGCCACTACTACCGGCAGTTCCCCCACCTCCATGCCGCGCAGGTCCAGGGTCAGCGCTGGCACGAAGTTGAGCGGGGACGGATGCCAGCTTTCACGGCGCCACACTTCACGGATCCGCTCGGCCACCTGGCGACGGCTCTGCTCAGGCACCCCGATGGCTTGCCCCTGCTCGTTCACACGGCTGGAAGCCTGACGTGTCCAGTCAGCCAACGAGCGATCCAGCACACGGTACTCCTGTTCCATTTGCATCGCGTGGGTTTCCAGGTTCTTGCCTTGCGCACGCCACTCGGCCTTGAGGGTCGCCCAGTCCAACTCGCTCAGGCCGGGGTACAGCGCCCGCAAGCGCTCAAGGGGTGTACTCGAACCGCGGCCACTGCCCTGGTATTCGATATGTTCAACCCGAACCGTGCGCGGCTTCATCCACGCCACCTCCACCACTTGACCAAGGGTTCGGCTGGCACGCTCACGGTCTTCCCCCACAACCTGGGTGAGCTGCGCCAACAGCGTATCGCTGTCACTGACCTTCAGGCCCAGCGCTTCGCGCTCACTGTCGGGCAGGGCACGCAGGATGGCGGCGAACAGGCCTTGCTCGTTACCCAGCTCCTGACCCGCTTCGTCCATGGCCTGGTACCGCTGGCCGCGCCGCAGGATGTATTTGCGCTCTGCATCGGTGCCATCACCGGCGCTTACCAGCAACTCGCCATGGGTAGTGCCCTCGCGCAGCTCAAGGCGCACCTTGCCCGTCCACCCCTTGAGCCATGACATACCGCGCACGCCCAGGCGGGCCGTGTCAGTGCTGAGCAACTGCGGCCGATAGAAGCCATCGATGGCACGCCCCAGGCGCGCCTCGCGAATGGCCAGGCGCGCGGCCTCGGCCATCACCACCGGCGGCTGGCGGGTGGCTGTGAGCACACCGCGCTCGGCATCAGTGGCCTGCCCGACGATGCCTCGGGCCAGGCTGGCGTTGAGTTCGGGAAACGCCTCCAGCAGCGCCTGGGCACCCTCGTCGGGCTCAGGCTGGCGGGCCTGGTCCATGCTGCCGAAGATGGCGGCACGCTCGCGCCGGGCCTCATCGGCCAGCCGCTGGCCAAGGACGTCGGTCCGCGCCTGGGCACTGCTGGCGACCGTGCTGCCGAACAACTGTTCCTGCCGTGTAGTGCTCAACTGCGCCACGACCCGCTCGGCCAGCCGTCCCGCTTCCAGTTCCTGACGGGTGATGGTCACGGTTTCGGTGGTTTGCCCCGCCACCGCCTCGTACAGGGTGCCAGGCAGCGCTTCTGCGGTCAGGCGCACCCCCACCTCCACCGGCCAGCCGGTCAGCTTCACCAACAACAGTGCCGGATAGCTGTTTGCGGACGGAATCGGTACATGTTCACGGATGCCTTCTATCAGGGCCTCGACCTGCTCATCCACCTGAAACCGCCGCAGGCTCTCGCCCAGCAGCGCAGGCGGCTGGCGGTCATTGACCAGGCAATCACGCACTTGCTCCTCCGGCGTCCCGCTGGCCAGGCGAGCCTGTTCCAATGCCAGATCGTCCAACCCTTCAGCCAACGGCCCCAGGCGGCGCAGCAACCGCGGTCCTTTCCAGTTCAGCGCCGACTCGTGCTCATGGCGCCATGCCCCGGCGCCATTGTCGCGAAGCGGCGGGCGATAGCGCGTCTTGTCGACGGGGTGGACGGCCTCCCAATGGCCGCTGACCGGGTCGCGCACCTGCTCATACACCCGCCCCTCGATACGCACATAGGTCCGCCCGGCGACTTCATACTGGCCAAGGTCATTGGGCCGCGCGTCGATCGGCAGTGCCACCGGACTTTCATAGGGCTTGATGTCCGGGTACCAGAGCCGGGGCCTGGCGCCGTCCTTCACGACCACCATGTCCCGGACGAATACCGACCGTTGCAGCACATGGGCGGCGCCCGCGGTGGCCGCCACCGCGGCAAGATTCTCGGCCACCCCGATGAAATGCGCCACCGCTTCCGTGCGCTGGTGGTGCCGCCATTCGGAAACGCCAATACACACTTCATCGATGAGCTGCACAGCCCCTGCCACTGCCATCAACTCGCCGACCCCCGGCACGAAAAACGACGCCAGGGTCAGCGCGTTCATTTCCATCCCCAGGTAATAGGCCAGTCGGGCATCGCGTTCCTCGCGGTTCTTGATGGCCGTGGGCACTACCGCCATGCGCGCATCGATGGATACCTTGGACAGCATGTGCTGGTGCAGCATGCGCAGCAGCGAGGTGTCGTGGGGGGTCAGTTTCAGGTCCAGGTTGGCATTCGGGTCGGGCAGGCGCATACCGCCAAAGAGCGGTTCAGGCCGGAGCACGTCATCAAGGCGTTTCAGGAACGGCACTTGGTCGCGGCGTAACACGAACCGGCGGAAATAGGTCTGGTAGCCACTGTCGCGCAACCTGGCGCGCAGCGCGGTGGCGAAAGCGTCGACGCTGGCGTACTGCTGGAACACATGGTCCGGTTCACCCGGCCTGTAGACCACGCAGGCGCCCGTGTCAGCGCAGCGAATCACGGCCATGCCCAGCAACGAGTAAGGCAGGCGGCCCAGCGCATCGAGCAGGGTCACCTGACAAAAGCTGAGCGGTTTGCCCTTCCAGCGGGCCTTTTCCGGTTCAGGACCGCTCACGGCCAACAGCATCTGATAAGCGTCGTCGTCCACGCCGCCCTTCATGCGAGCAATGTGCGCCTGCACGTTCAACTCGTCCCGCAGGGAAAACAGCAGGTCGGCGGTCACCCCGTCGGCCTCGTTATCGACACCCTGGGTGCTGTGCATGCGCGGGTTGAGCGTGCGGACAACGTGCTCTTCGTAGCGCGCCCCAAGGTCCAGGGAACGGCAGAGCGCGGCAAAGCCCTCAGCACTGATACCCACCACCTTGGAGGGGTGGTAACGGTAGGTGCGCTTGTAGTTGTCATCGAGGTCAAACCGATGCTCGCCCACGGGCAGGATCACGGCGTAGCCCGGTGATGGCTCCATGCGCTGGGCTTCATGGGGCTCGAAGTTGACCAGCGCCGCTTCCAGCAAGGTCTGCTGGGTTGCGTGCAGCTCGCCGGTCACCACCCCGCCATCCAGGCGGATACCACTGGTGTAGGTCGTGCGCACCAGCACATGCTGGTCGACATCGACCCGCACGTCCGGGTAAAGCCGGGTCAGTTCGGCCTGAAGCAAAGGCCGGGCGAAATCGAGGGGGGATTGCAACTGGGCCAGCCGCGCCTGGGCGGCCAGCATTGAGTACAGGCTGGTGCCTGCACTGGCCAGATAGGCCTTGCGCAGTGCCGAAGAAGCACCCGTCAGCCAGGCGGGCAGTGTTTCCTTGATCAGGTCATGGTGAGCAAGGGGGGTAGGTGCGGCAATAGGTTCTGCAGACATGGGGATGATTTTCCTGAGGCTTGTGAAGGACCTCAGGAAACCATTCCGCGCGTGGGGCAAGGCGGTATCTATTGCTGGGGGAAGGGATACCTGGCAGGCCAGGCACCCGAGCGCGCTTTACCAGAAGCGCTGTTGCGACAGTTTGGTCCAAACGCGCGAAGCCAGGTGCTCGACGCCCCCGGCGGCGGCCATGCCGACCCGTTCCTGCAGGCTCTTGCGCTCGGCATAGTGCAGGTGAAACACCTCGGCATGGGCGGCGCGCTCGGCCAGGTATTCGTCGCTGGTCTTCAGTTCGTCGACCAGCTGGTTCTCCAGCGCGGCAATACCCAGCCACACCTCACCGGTGGCCACCTGGTCGATCGCCAGTTGCGGGCGATAGCGGGCAACGAAGTTCTTGAACAACTGGTGGGTCACGTCCAGGTCTTCCTGGAACTTCTCGCGGCCCTTCTCGGTGTTCTCGCCGAAGACGGTCAAGGTGCGTTTGTACTCGCCGGCGGTCAGGACTTCGAAGTCGATGTCATGCTTTTTCAGCAGCTTGTTGACGTTGGGCAACTGCGCCACCACGCCAATGGAACCGAGCACGGCGAACGGTGCGCTGATGATCTTCTCACCGATGCAGGCCATCATGTAGCCGCCGCTGGCGGCCACTTTGTCGATGCACACGGTCAAGGGCACGCCGGCCTGGCGGATGCGCGCCAGTTGCGAGCTGGCCAGGCCATAGCTGTGCACCATGCCGCCGCCGCTTTCCAGGCGCAGCACCACTTCGTCCTTGGCCGTGGCCAGGGTCAGCAGCGCGGTGATCTCATGGCGCAGGCTCTCGGTGGCCGAGGCCTTGATGTCGCCATCGAAGTCCAGCACGAACACCCGCGGTTTGGTCTCGGCTTTCTTTTTGGCCTTTTTCTTCTCGGCCTTGGCTTCCTGCTTGCGCAGGGCCTTGAGCTGGTCCTTGTCCAGCAGCGCCGACTCCAGACGCTCGCGCAGGCCCTTGTAGAAATCGTTCAGCTTGCTGACCTGCAACTGTCCGGCAGCCTTGCGGCGGCCCTTGCCACGCTGGGCGGCGATGGCGGTCAACACCACGATGATCGCCAGCACCAGGGTGACGGTCTTGGCGAGAAAACTCGCGTACTCGGAGAGAAACTCCACGGGGGGTACCTCAAAGGCTTCAAAGCCTCATTCTACGGGGAGTATCTGGCGGGTGTCTAACGGTTGGGTGGCGCAGGTAATCTGACAGACATTCGCGAAGCGCCGCGCGGGCGGCGCACGGTCTCAAGGGCGCCGGATATCTCCAGCCATGCACCTGGCGGCCCTGACCCAATCCCCAGCCAAACCAACAAGGCGGTCCAGGCAATGGCACAGACATAACTGGCCCGAAACAGACGTGGGACCGGGCTTGCCCGGGAAGCGCCGCGCGGGCGGCGCACGATCTCAAGGGCGCCGAAAAAACCAAGGCATGCACATGGAGGCCCTGACCCAATCCCCAGCCAAATCAACAAGGCGGTCCAGGCAATGGCACAGACATAACTGGCCCGAAACAGATGTAGGAGCGGGGGGGGCGCCGAGCCCTTGCTCGCGAAGCGCCGCGCGGGCGGCGCACGGTCTCAAGGGCGCCGGAAAAACCAAGGCATGCACCTGGCGGCCCTGACCCAATCCCCAGCCAAACCAACAAGGCGGACCAGGCAATCCCCCAGACATAACTGGCCCGAAACAGATGTAGGAGCGGGCTTGCTCGCGAAGCGCCGCGCGGGCGGCGCACGGTCTCAAGGGCGCCGAAAAAACCAAGGCATGCACATGGAGGCCCTGACCCAATCCCCAGCCAAACCAACAAGGCGGTCCAGACAATGGCACAGACATAACTGGCCCGAAACAGATGTAGGAGCAGAGCTTGCTCGCGAAGCGCCGCGCGGGCGGCGCACGGTCTCAAGGGCGCTACAACACCATCGACTAGCGCTTGGTGGCCATGATGAGATCTCCAGCGGGGCCCTAAGAGCCTGTCATGAAATCGCATCATGGCCTCTAGGTGCATGCCTTGGTTTCTCCAGCGCCCTTGAGATCGTGCGCCGCCCGCGCGGCGCTTCGCGAGCAAGCTCTGCTCCTACATCTGTTTCGGGCCAGTTATGTCTGTGCCATTGCCTGGACCGCCTTGTTTTTCCGGCTTGAGACCGTATCAGGGCCTCCAGGTGCATGGCTTGGGTTTCTCCGGCGCCCTTGAGATCGTGCGCCGCCCGCGCGGCGCTTCGCGAGCAAGCTCTGCTCCTACATCTGTTTCGGGCCAGTTATGTCTGTGGGATTGCCTGGTCCGCCTTGTTTTTTCGGCTTGGAACCGTATCAAGGCTGCCAGGTGCATGGCTTGGGTTTCTCCAGCGCCCTTGAGGCCGTGCGCCGCCCGCGCGGCGCTTCGCGAGCTCCTACATCTGTTTCGGGCCAGTTATGTCTGTGCCATTGCCTGGTCCGCCTTGATTGTCCGCCTGGAGTTTGGGTCAGGGCCTCCATGTGCATGCCTTGGTTTTTCCGGCACCCTCGAAACCGTGCGCCGCCCGCGCGGCGCTTCGCGAGCAAGGGCTCGGCGCCCCCCTCGCTCCCACGGTCGCCACTGCCAAACCCCAATTCAAACAAGCGTATGTTTTTTCATTGACAGCCCCCCGCAAGCCCCATAACCTCCAAGGCACTTTCAACGTACCCGGACGACGCGGACGTGGGCAGCATCTTTCTGATTAGACATGGCCAGGCCAGTTTCGGTGCCGACGACTACGACGTGTTGTCGCCGCTGGGCATGCGCCAGGCTCAGGTACTGGGTGCGCACCTGGCAGACCTGGGGCTGACGCTGGACCGGTGCGTGGCCGGCAGCCTGCGCCGACAGCAGGCCACCGCCCACCTGGCGCTGGAAGCCATGGGCGCCAGCCATCTTGGCGTGGACACCGACGCGGCATTCAACGAGTTCGATGCCGAAGCGGTCATCCGCGCCATGCTGCCTGACCTGCTGCCCCACGAGCCCGAAGCGCTGCATACCCTGCGCAACGCAGCCCACAACCGCAGTGAGTTCCAGCGCCTGTTCTCGCTGTTGATCGGCCGCTGGCACGGTGGGCAGCACCCAAGCCCGGACACTGAAAGCTGGGCCGCCTTCGTCGCCCGCGTCGAGGCCGGGCTGCACCGCCTGCTGGACCAGGCCGGCAGCGGGGCCAACATCGCCGTGTTCACCTCTGGCGGCACCATCGCCGCCCTGCTGCACCTGATTACCGGAATCTCTGCCGCCCAGGCTTTCGAGCTGAACTGGCAGATCGTCAACACCTCGCTCAGCCAGCTGAAATTCCGTGGCCGCGAGGTAGCCCTGGCTTCCTTCAACAGTCACACTCACCTGCAACTGCTGAAGGCGCCGGAGCTCATCACCTATCGATGAGCCCGGCCCTGCCACACCCCTGTCGTTAGCCCTTCAAAGAAAGGATCGAACCATGAGCACCCTAGACACCGCCGTAGAAGCCATGAAGGCCAAATTCGACCCCTCCGCCGCCGCCGGTCTGGACCTGGTCTTTGGTTTTCGCATCGATGAAACCAAGCACTTCTCCCTGATCGTCAAGGACAAGACCTGCGAACTGCAGCAAGGCGAGAACCCGGACGCCCAGGTGACCCTGGTGATGGACGAAGAAACCCTGAAAGGTATCGTCAGCGGCGAAACCGACGGCATGCAGGCGTTCATGGGCGGCAAGCTGCGCGCTGAAGGCGACATGATGCTGGCCATGAAACTGAGCGAACTGTTTCCCGGCTGATACATTTGCTGTAACAAAAAAGACCCTGGGTGCCTGCTCGGGGTCTTTTTTTGTCTGCTGCTAGCCAGCACCCCTGTCAGCGCTAGCCGAAACTGACGGCCTATTGCCAGCCCTTCTCATAAAATTTGCGCGAAACCCTCGCAAAAAGGGGGCGACGCAGTTCAATAATGAGTCTCATTATGTTACAAGTTAGCATCCTTCTTAAGATTGTGGTGCGAAGTGCTGGTTCCATTCTTGATCATGCTGCGCGAAGGGATTGAAGCCGCGCTCATCGTTGGCATCATTGCCAGTTACCTGAAACAGACCGGCCGCGGCCAGTGGATGCCTGCCGTGTGGATCGGCGTGTTCCTGGCAGCCGCCATCGCCCTGCTGGTGGGGGGTGGCCTGGAGTTGATGAGTGCCGAGTTCCCGCAGAAACAGCAGGAACTGTTCGAAGGCCTGGTGGGCCTGGTGGCGGTGGTCATCCTCAGCTCCATGGTGTTCTGGATGCGCAAGGTAGCCCGCTCCATCAAGCACTCGCTGCACGAGTCCATGGACCGCGCCCTGGCCAACTCCAACCATCAGGTCATCGCCCTGGTGGCCATGGTGTTCTTCGCCGTGGCCCGCGAAGGCCTGGAGACCGTGTTCTTCCTGCTGGCGGTGTTCCAGCAGAGCGAAGGCGCCGGCGCGCCGCTGGGCGCCTTGCTGGGGCTGATCCTGGCCGTGGCCGTTGGTTTCGGCATCTACACCGGCAGCATGCGCCTGAATCTGTCGCTGTTCTTCCGCTGGACCGGCCTGTTCATCCTGGTGGTGGCGGCGGGCATCCTCGCCAACTCGGTGCAGGCACTGCATGAAGCCGGTGTCTGGAACTCCCTGCAGGACGTGGTCTTCGACGTCAGCTCGGTGCTGCCGATGGACGGCCCGGTGGGCTCGGTGCTGGCCGGCATGTTCGGTTACCAGGACGCCCCGACCATCAGCACCCTGGGCGCGTACCTGCTGTACCTGGTGTTTGCCCTGATCATGTTCTTCCTGCCCGCCAGCGCCCCCGTGGGGCGCAAGCCGGCTCCCGCTACTCACTCCTAAGGCTTCTTCCGTCAATGTCCAATCAAGCCCCAGGCCTGTCGCCACGCGTGCTGCGCGTGGCCGTGGCCGGTTCCGTGGTGGTGATGCTCGCCGCCGGTGCACTGTTCTACTACGCCTCTCAGGTGGCCTCGTCCAAGCGCCAGGCCAACCACGATGAAATCGTCGTCAACATCCACCCGCACAGCTGCGAGCCCAACGCCCTGACCATCCCGGCCGGGCATGCGAGCTTTCGCATCGTCAACAAATCCGAGCGCGCGGTGGAGTGGGAGATCCTCGACGGCGTGCTGGTGGTCGAAGAGCGCGAGAACATTACCCCGGGCATGAGCCAGGTGATCAACGCCAACCTGGCGCCAGGCGACTACGCCATCACCTGCGGCCTGCTAAGCAACCCGCGCGGCACCCTCAAGGTCACCCCTACCGCCGAGTCCGAAGCCAGCGCCAAGGCCCGCCCGGCCATGGTCGCCTTCATCGGCCCACTGTCCGAATACCGCGTGTACCTGAGCCTGCAAGGCAGCGCGCTGGTGCGTGGCGTCGACGCCCTGAACCAGGCCATTGCCGCGGGTGACCTGGCTGCCGCCCGCGCCGCCTATGTGCCGGCCCGCAGTGCCTACCAGAGCCTGGCGGCCGCGGCCCAGCGTTATTCGGAACTGGATAACGCCATCAACGCCCGTGCCGACTACTACGAGAAACGTGAGCAGGACCCAGGCTTCGGCGGCTTCCACCGCCTGGAATACGGCCTGTTCCAGCAGTCGAGCCTGGACGGCCTGGCCCCTGTGGCGCAGAAGCTGGCCACCGACGTCGCTGCCTTGAAAACCCAACTGCTGGCGCAGAACCTGCCGCCCGAGCAGTTGGTCAGCATCGTGGCGCGCAATATCCGCAGCCTGGCCGAGGTACGCACCAACGGCGAGGAAGAGCGTTATAGCCACGCCGACCTGAGCGGTTTCGCCGCCAACCTGGCGGGCGCGCGCAAAGTGGTCGACCTGCTGCGGCCATTGCTGGCCAAGTCGGCGGCCGACTTGCTGCCGAAAATCGACACGGCGCTGAACGACCTGGGTACCCAGCTCGACAGCCTGCGCGACGGCGACACCTACCGCGCGTACGACAAGGTCGGCCCGGATCAGCGCAAGCAGATCGCCGACAAGGCCAAGGCACTGGCCGATGCACTCGATGGAATCGATCCCGCCCTGGGCCTCTCGGCCCTGTAACACAGACGACAGACACACATGAGCGACTCGAAAAACAGCAACACCCCTGTCGACGCCCAGCGGCGCCGTGTATTGATGGGCATGGGCGCCGCCGGCGTCGCCCTGGCCGGCAGCGCCCTGAGCTGCCCGGCCATGGCGGCCGGCGAGGCCCAGGTGGCTGAAGCGCCGAAAAGCGACAAGACCCAGGACCGCCACGACTACCACGGCCTGCACCAGAGCGGCATCGTCACGCCGCGCCCGGCGGCCGGCATGATGGTGGCCTTCGACGTGCTGGCGGCCGACCACAAGGACCTGGAGCGCCTGTTCAAGCTGCTGGACCAGCGCATCAAGTTCCTGATGACCGGCGGCGAAGTGCAGGAGATCGATCCGAAGCTGCCACCTGTGGACTCGGGCATCCTGGGCCCGGTCGTCACCCCGGACAACCTGACCATCACCGTGTCGGTGGGCGCCTCGCTGTTCGACGAGCGTTTCGGCCTGGAACACGCCAAGCCCAAGCACCTGATCCAGATGGTCGGTTTTCCCAACGACGCCCTGGAGCCTGCCCTGTGCCACGGCGACCTGACCCTGCAGTTCTGCTCCAACACCCCGGACACCAACATTCACGCCCTGCGTGACATCGTCAAGAACATGCCGGACCTGCTGCTGGTGCGCTGGAAACAGGAAGGCACCGTGCCGGCCCAAGCGCCGAAGAAGCCCAGCGAGCCGGCCGAAAGCGCGCGCAACTTCCTTGGTTTCCGCGACGGCTCGGCCAACCCGGACTCCAACGACAACAAGGCCATGGACGCCATTGTCTGGGTGCAACCGGGCAGCGAAGAGCCGGCCTGGGCCGCCAACGGCAGCTACCAGGCCGTGCGCCTGATCCGCAATTTCGTCGAGCGCTGGGACCGTACCCCCCTGCAAGAGCAGGAAAGCATCTTCGGCCGCAAGAAAATCACCGGCGCACCATTCGATGGCACCACCGAGCATGACGTACCGGACTACCACAAAGACCCGGAAGGCAAGCTCACCCGGCTGGACTCGCACATTCGCCTGGCCAACCCGCGCACGCCCGAGTCCCAGGCCAACCTGATCCTGCGTCGCCCGTTCAACTACTCCAATGGCGTGAACAAGAACGGCCAGCTGGACATGGGCCTGCTGTTCATCTGTTACCAGGCCAACCTGGAAAAAGGTTTCATCACCGTGCAGACCCGCCTAAACGGCGAGCCGCTGGAGGAGTACCTCAAGCCCATGGGCGGCGGTTATTTCTTCACTCTGCCGGGGGTAAAAAACGACCAGGACTTCATCGGTCGTTCGTTGCTGCAAGCTTCCAAAACCAAAAACGCTTAAGTCTTTGACAACATCGGGGATCCTTTCATGAAGAAGTCGCCACTCGCTTTGCTGCTGTCCCTTGGTTTGCTGCACGCTCCGGTCTCGGCCTTCGCCGCCGACAATTCGGCCCTGGACCTGGTCCAGCCGATCTCCGACTACAAGATCTACGTGACTGATGAGCTGGACAAACTGGGCACCCAGACCCAGGCCTTCACCGATGCCATCAAGAAAGGCGACCTGGAAGCCGCCAAGAAGCTGTATGCCCCGACTCGCGTCCACTATGAATCCATCGAGCCAATCGCCGAGCTGTTCAGCGACCTGGACGCCTCGATCGACTCCCGCGTCGACGACCACGAGAAGGGCGTAACCGCCGAGGACTTCACCGGCTTCCACCGCCTGGAATACAGCCTGTACTCGGAAAAGACCACCAAAGGCCTGGAAGCCCTGGCTGACAAGCTGAACAACGACGTGAAGGACCTGCAGACCCGCGTGGCCGGCCTGACCTTCCCACCTGAGAAAGTGGTAGGCGGCGCGGCCGCGCTGATGGAAGAAGTGGCGGCCACCAAGGTCAGCGGTGAAGAAGACCGTTACAGCCACACCGACCTGTACGACTTCCAAGGCAACGTTGACGGCGCGAAGAAAATCTTCGAACTGTTCAAGCCACAAGTGCAGAAGAAAGACGCTGCCTTCGTGACCAAGGTGGAGAAAAACTTCGGCACCGTGGACAAGATCCTGGCCAAGTACAAGACCAAGGACGGCGGCTACGAGACCTATGACAAGGTCAAGGACGCTGACCGCAAGGCCCTCATCGGCCCGGTCAACACCCTGGCTGAAGACCTGTCCACCCTGCGTGGCAAGCTGGGTCTGAACTAAGGTTGCGCCTGTAGCCGCTGCCGAAGGCAGCGGCTACATCGGTCGAACTGATCGTCCTGCAACACCCCCGCCAATAACACCCTGCCGCCCTTGTCCCCTGCCCTGCCGCGCATTAGATTGTTCAATGATCTGACGCCTCCAGAATAAGCAAAAGGGATAACCATGGCGCTAACCGACCAGTCCACCGCCGTGCGCAACGGTGAAGAGCTCGATGCCGCACGCATCGACCCTTACCTCAAGGCGCAGATTCCCGGCCTTACCGGCACGCCCGTCATCAGCCAGTTCCCTGGCGGCGCTTCAAACCTGACCTACCTGGTCACCTACCCCGACCAGGAGTTCGTCCTGCGGCGCCCGCCCTTCGGGCACAAGGCCAAGTCTGCCCATGACATGGGCCGCGAGTACCGCATCCTCAACCAGCTCAACGCCGGCTTTCCCTATTGCCCCAAGGCTTACGCGCACTGCACCGACGAATCGGTGATCGGTGCCGAGTTCTACGTGATGGAGCGCGTCAAAGGCATCATCCTGCGCTCGGACATTCCCGCCGAGCTGGGCCTGGACCGGCAAAAGACCAGCGCCCTGTGCCATAACTTCATCGACAAGTTCGTGGACCTGCACAAGGTGGATTATGCCGCCTGTGGCCTGGCCGACCTGGGCAAGCCCGAGGGCTACGTGGCGCGGCAGATCAGTGGCTGGACCGACCGCTACGACAAGGCCCGCACCCCGGATGCCCCGGCGTGGGACAGCGTCAAGGCATGGCTGGCGGACAAGCAACCGGCCGACCACCCCAAGCCTGCCATCGTGCACAACGACTACCGCTTCGACAACGTCATCCTCGACGCCCGGGACCCGATGCAGATCATCGGCGTGCTGGACTGGGAACTGACCACCCTGGGTGACCCGCTGATGGACCTGGGCAACACCCTGGCCTACTGGATACAGGCCGATGACCCGGCGCCGGTGCAACTGATGCGCCGCCAGCCCAGCCACGCACCCGGCATGCTGACGCGCCGCGAATTCGTCGACTACTACGCCGAACGGGCCGGCATTCAGGTGGACAACTTCGACTTCTATTACACCTATGGCCTGTTCCGCCTGGCCGGCATCGTGCAGCAGATCTACTACCGCTTCTTCCATGGCCAGACCCAGGACAAGCGCTTCGCCCAGTTCATTCACATGAACA
This sequence comes from Pseudomonas sp. RIT-To-2, assembly GCF_029623465.1. Taxonomy (NCBI): domain Bacteria; kingdom Pseudomonadati; phylum Pseudomonadota; class Gammaproteobacteria; order Pseudomonadales; family Pseudomonadaceae; genus Pseudomonas; species Pseudomonas sp. RIT-To-2. The sequence continues at coordinate 33,278 of NZ_JAPYKM010000027.1, forward strand.
CGCTGCTGGAACAGATGAGCCTGAACGTCATCAAGCACTCCACCCTGTAAGGAAACCGAGATGTCCAAGACGCAATTGTTCGACCTCGACGGCAAGATCGCCTTCGTTTCCGGCGCCAGCCGCGGTATCGGCGAAGCCATCGCCAAACTGCTGGCTCAACAGGGCGCCCATGTGATCGTCTCTAGCCGCAAGCTGGACGGTTGCCAGCAAGTGGCCGATGCCATCATCGCCGAGGGTGGCAAGGCCACCGCCATCGCCTGCCATATTGGCGAGATGGAGCAGATCCAGCAGGTGTTCGCCGCCATCCGCGAGCAGTTCGGGCGCTTGGACATCCTGGTCAACAACGCCGCCACCAACCCGCAATTCTGCAACGTGCTGGACACCGACCTCGGCGCATTCCAGAAGACCGTGGACGTGAATATTCGCGGTTACTTCTTCATGTCGGTGGAAGCCGGCAAGCTGATGCGCGAGCACGGCGGTGGCAGCATCATCAACGTAGCTTCCATCAACGGCATCTCACCAGGGATTTTCCAGGGCATCTACTCGGTGACCAAGGCTGCGGTGATCAACATGACCAAGGTATTCGCCAAGGAGTGCGCGCAGTTCGGCATCCGCTGCAACGCCCTGCTGCCAGGCCTGACCGACACCAAGTTCGCCTCGGCACTGGTCAAGAACGACGCCATCCTTAACACCGCTCTGGCGCAGATCCCCCTGAAACGTGTCGCCGCCCCCAGCGAAATGGCCGGTACCGTGCTGTACTTGGCCAGTGATGCGTCCAGCTACACCACAGGCGTGGCGTTGAACGTAGATGGTGGTTTCCTGTCCTGAGCCGGAAGCTCGCTGGCGTGCCAGCGAGCTTTTTACGCCCCAAGGGGCTAAAATGCGCGCCCCGCCAAAAACAATGATCTACCCCATGCCCTTCGAACTCAGTACCGACCCCACTACCCTGCTCATTCTCGCCATCGTCGCCTTCGTGGCCGGTTTCATCGATGCCATCGCTGGCGGCGGTGGACTGCTGACCACCCCGGCGCTGTTGACTGCCGGCCTGCCACCGCATCTGGTGCTGGGCACCAACAAGCTCAGTTCCACCTTCGGCTCGGCGACCGCCAGCTTCACGTTCATTCGCCGCAAACTGTTCCACCCCCGTGAATGGTGGCCGGCGCTGATCTTCACCCTGGTGGGCTCGCTGATCGGCGCCGTGGCCGCGCACTACATGCCCTCGGAGTGGCTGAACAAGATGCTGCCGGTGATCGTCTTCGCCTGTGGCATTTACCTGCTGTTCGGCGGCACGCCCAAGGGGCCGGTGGACAGCCATGCGGTGATCAAGCAGAAACGGCAGATTCCTCAGGGGCTGGCGCTAGGCTTCTACGATGGCGTGGCGGGGCCCGGTACCGGGGCCTTCTGGACCGTGACCTCGATGCTGATGTACCCCATCGACCTGGTGCGTGCCAGCGGCGTGGCTCGCAGCATGAACTTCATCAGCAACGCAGCGGCGCTGGTGGTGTTCATCGTCAATGGCAGCGTGGACTGGCTGATCGGCCTGAGCATGGGCATCTGCCTGATGGTGGGGGCCTTCTTCGGCGCCCGCAGCGCCATCAGCGGTGGGGCGAAGTTCATTCGCCCGGTGTTCATCACCGTGGTGCTGGGGCTCACCGTGCGCCTGGCCTGGCAACACTGGTTCGCCTGAAGCGGCCCCCGTGGGACCGATGTCAGCCCGGGAGGACCGGCGCAGGCAGGCCCAGCCGTTCGGCCACGTAGTGATCGATGAGGTAGCGGGCGATCGACCGCGACGCCGGCAACGGCGGCAGGTCGTGCACATTGAACCACTGCGCATCCTCGATCTCGTCCGCCTGGGGCACGATCTCGCCGCTGTCGTACTCGGCGTGGAAACCCAGCATCATCGAATGGGGGAACGGCCAGCACTGGCTGCCCATGTAGCGGATGTTGCGGACCGTGACCTGCACCTCCTCCATCACTTCGCGGCGCACGCAGTCTTCCGCCGACTCGCCCGGTTCGGCGAAGCCTGCCAGAGTGCTGTAGACACCGGTGACGAAGCGCGGTGAACGGGCCAGCAGAATCTCGTCGCCGCGGGTGATCAGCACGATCATGCTCGGCGAGATACGCGGGTAGCTGCGCAGGTCGCACGCCTGGCAGTACATGGCGCGCTCCCAGTGAATCTGGGTCATGGCCTGGCCACAACTGCCACAGAAACGATGTTCGCGTGCCCAGGTGCCGATCTGGGCGGCATAGGCGAGCATTTTGTAGGTATCGAAGTCGCCCTGCATCATGAACTGGCGCAGGCCTTGCCATTGCACCCCTTCCCATTCGGCCGCGCCGTGCAGCTCCAGCAAGTACACCGGCTCGCCGTCGAAATGGCCGATGCCGTGCTCGGCCAGTACTTCCAGGTTCTGCTTTTTCAGCCATTCACGGGGAAACAGCACGCCATTGGCGTCGAAGGCGAAGCCCTGGGCGCAACGGGCCACGGCCCAGCCCCCGGGCTGGCTGGTATCCAGTACTGCGGTGGTCCAGCGTTGAGACATCAGGGGCTCCTTGTGTGATATCAGTCGTCGAACTGCGGTGTCTGTTTGCTCATGCTCGCGGCCATGGCCACGCGCAAGTCAGTGCTTTGCAGCATCGCCGCGTTCCAGGTGGCGATGTATTCCAGGCCGTCGGCGATGCTGTGGTCGCGCATGTAGCTGATCATGGTCTTGGTGCCACTGACCGCGATCGGCGACTTGGCGGCGATCTCCCGGGCGATGCCGAACACGCCTTCCAGCAGGCTGGCGGTGTCAGGGTAAACGCGGTTGACCAGGCCGATGCTGCGCGCTTCCTCGGCGTCGACCTTGCGCCCGGTGTAGGCCAGTTCCCTCAGGATGCCATCGCCGATGATACGTGGCAAACGTTGCAGTGTACCGACGTCGGCGGCCATGCCCATGTCCACCTCCTTGATGGAGAAATGCGCATCGGCGGCGGCATAGCGCATGTCGCAGGCGGCTATCAGGTCGATGGCACCGCCGATGCAATAGCCTTGCACCGCGGCCAGTACAGGCTTGCGGCAGTGGTCGACGGCGTTGAACGAGGCCTGCATCTCGAGAATCTTGCGTCGCAGGGCGCGGGCGTTGCGACCGGTGTCCTTACCCAGTTCGCTGGCCACCGAGGCCAGCAGGCTGAGGTCGATGCCAGCCGAAAAATGCTTGCCGGCACCGCTGAGCACCACCACGCGCACGGCCTCGGTATCATCGGCCCACTGAAAGATCTCGACGATCTCGCGCCAGAACGCTGCGTTCATGGCGTTGACCTTGTCGGGACGGTTGATCTGCACGTGAGCGACGTGGTCATTGAGTTCGACATGGAAAGCCTGGTAGTCGGTCATGGCGCAAATCCTTTTTGTTGAAATGGGCGATGGCAGGACTATACCAAGGCGCGGCGCTGGGAAAACCACTTACCCGAACTTGGCCAATTTGCCCTGTTGCCTGGTGGGAACCAGGGAAACGGCGGCGCTGCCTTCCCGAGCTTCGCCCGGTCCCACAGGGAAAACGCCCACACCGCAGCCAACCCTATGGGGCCGGGCGCCAGCTCGGGAAGCGGGCGGCGCGTTCTACCAGGCGGGCTCCCAGGTCCATCAAGCGCTTTTGGCGCGGTCCTGGGCGGGGCACTGGGCGCGGTGCAGGTTGAGGGCGGTGTTGATGATGCCGATGTGACTGAAGGCCTGGGGGAAGTTGCCGAGCATGCGCCCGCCCCGCGGGTCGTATTGCTCGGCCAGCAGGCCGACGTCGTTGCACAGGGCGCTGAGGCGGCCGAACAGGGCCTGGGCATCATCCATGCGGCCCAGCATGGCGTACACATCGGCCAACCAGAACGAGCACACCAGGAAGGTGCCCTCACCCGGATCCAGGCCGTCGCATCCGGTCTCGGTGTCATAGCGCAGCAACAGGCCGTCGCGCATCAGGCGATGCTCGATGTTGGCCAGGGTGGCCAGGAAACGCGGGTCGTCTGCAGGCAGGAAGCCAGTGAGTGCAATCTGCAACAGGCTGGCGTCAGTCTGCAACGAGCCATAGGACTGCACGAAGCAGCCGCGCTGCGGGTCGACACCCTGGGCACAGACGTCGGCGTGGATCTGGTCTGCGACCGCTCGGTAGTGCTGCGCTCGCTCGGCGTCGCCGCCGTCACTGGCCTGCAGCTTGGCCGAGCGGTCAAACGCCACCCAGGCCATGACCTTGGAGTGCACGAAATGGCGCGGCTCGCCACGAATCTCCCACAGGCCTTCGTCGGGCCGCTGCCAGATGCTCTCCAGGTACGGCATGATTACCTGGAAGATCGCCCGGCTGCGCGGGTGGCGCGGCAAGCCGCCGCGAATGGCCTGGGTCATGGCGTCGGCCACTTCGCCGTACACGTCCAGCTGCAACTGGGTGGCCGCGGCGTTGCCGATGCGCACTGGCCGGGAGTTTTCGTAACCGCTCAGCCAAGGGAGGGTGTATTCGGGCAGGCGCCGCTCGCCTCCCAGGCCGTACATGATCTGCATCTGCTCAGGGTTGCCCGCCACCGAGCGCATCAGCCATTCGCGCCAGGCGCTGGCTTCTTCGAAATAACCCAGGTTCATGAAGGCCAGCAAGGTCATGGTGGCGTCGCGCAGCCAGCAGTAGCGGTAGTCCCAGTTGCGTTCGCCACCGAGGAACTCCGGCAACGACGTGGTGACCGCCGCGACGATACCGCCCGTGGGCTCATAGGTGAGCGCCTTGAGCACGATCAGCGAACGCTTGACCTGCGCGGTGTAGGGGCCGACATCGGGGCACCGATCGGAAAAAGCGCGCCAGAACGTTTCGGTCTCTGCCAGCGCTTCGTCACCGTCGAAAGCCTCCCGCACCGGCAGGTTGGAGTCCTGGTAGGTCAGCACGAACTCCCGGCGCTCCCCCGGGGCGACACTGAAACGGCTGCCCGTGGCATGGTCCACCGCTTCCAGGGGCGCGGCGCTGCGCAGCACCAGCATCTCCGGGCCGGCCACTGCCGTGAGCACCTGGGAATGAGCCTGCTCCACCCATGGCACGCTGCTGCCGTAGTCAAAGCGAATGATCAGCTCCATGTCGAACTCGACGCTGCCGCTGACCCCCTCCACGATACGCACCACACTGCTGTGCTCGCCCGGGGGCATGAAGTCGATCAGCAGGGCCTCGCCCGAGGCTGTGGTGAAGGTGGTTTCCAGAATCAGCGTACCGTCGCGGTAACACCGGCGAGTTTCGGCCGGCGCCACCGGGTGCAGTTGCCAGCGGCCGTTGTGCTCGTCGCCCAGCAAGGCGGAGAAACACGCGGGCGCATCGAAACGGGGAAAACACAACCAGTCCAGCGAGCCCTGTTTGTCGACCAGCGCGGCAGTTCTGCAATTGCCGAGCAAGGCATAGTCTTCAATCAATGCGGCCATGGTGGGGTCAACCTTGTGCAGGGGAATTCAGGGGGTATGCGGCGCCCTCGGCAAAATCAGGTCGCGGATAGCGTCAGCCACGCCCTGTTCGCGGTTGCTGGCGGTGACGTGGTCGGCATGAGCCTTGACCGCGTCGTCGGCCTGGCCCATGGCCACCGACAGCCCGGCGCGCTTGAACATCGCCACGTCGTTGCCGCCGTCACCCAGCACGGCGGTCTGCCCGAGAGGGATAGCCAGGTGTTTGGCCAGCGCAGCCAGGGCATCGCCCTTGTTGGCGAGCAATGCCGTGACGTCCAGGTAATAGGATTGGGAACGGGCAGCCAGGGCCTGGCCTTCGATCAGGCCGCCCAGTTCATGCTCCAGCCTTGCCAGCAGCTCGAAGTCGCCGCAGGTCGCGACAATTTTGTCGACACGGTCCAGGTACGGCGTGAAATCTTCAACCTGCACATAGCCGTACCCCAGGGCGTCGATCTCCTTTTGCAGGAATTGCGCATCGGGATTGGTCAGCAGCCACTCGTCATCGGCGAACAGCCAGACTGCCACCGGATGGCGGTCGAACAGCGCCAGGCTGGTATCCACGGCACGCCGGTCGACACTGTGGCGTTCCACCACGCTGCCATCGGGGTTGGCCAGGGTGCCGCCATTGAACGCCGCGAACGGCACATCGATGCCCAGCTCACGGACGATATCGAGCATCGCCCGTGGCGGCCGCGCACTGGCCAGGCTGAACGCAACCCCGGCATTGCGCAACTTCGCCACGGCATCGACCACCCGGTCGCCCAGGCTGTGGTCGGGCAGCAACAGCGTGCCGTCCATGTCGCTGAGCACCAGGCGGATGAGGTCGTTCGGGCGCTCACTCATCCCAGGCTGTGCCACGCGCGGCCGTCGCGGGCGAGCAGTTCGTCGGCCGACTCAGGGCCATCTTCGCCCGCGGCGTAGTTGTCGATCTTGCCAGCGTCGCGCCAGGCATCCAGGAAAGGCTGCACCGCACGCCAGCCGTTCTCGATGTTGTCGGCGCGCTGGAACAGGGTCTGGTCGCCCGTGAGGCAGTCATAGATCAGCGTTTCATAGCCGGTCGATGGCTGCATCTGGAAGAAGTCCTTGTAGGCAAACCCCAGTTCGACGTTCTCCATCACCAGCGCCGGGCCAGGGCGCTTGGCCATCAGGTCGAACCACATGCCCTCGTTGGGCTGAATCTGGATACGCAGGTAGTTAGGCTGCAGCCGCTCCACCTCGGTGTCGCGAAATTGCGCGTAGGGCGCCTGCTTGAAGCAGATGGCGATCTCGGTGTCGCGCACGCTCATGCGCTTGCCGGTGCGCAGGTAGAACGGCACGCCCACCCAACGCCAGTTGTCGATCATCACCTTGAGCGCCACGAAGGTCTCGGTACGGCTCTCGGGGTCGACCTTGGGCTCCTGGCGGTAGCCGGGCTTGTCGCCCTCGCCGGCGGTGTACTGGCCGCGCACCGAGTTCTTCAAGGCGTCGGCCTTGGACCAGGGGCGGATAGCCCCCACGACCTTGGCCTTCTCGCCGCGCACCGCGTCGGCACCAAAGGCGGCCGGCGGCTCCATGGCGACCATGGCCAGCAACTGGAACAGGTGGTTGGGCACCATATCGCGCAGGGCGCCGGTGCTGTCATAGAAATTGCCGCGTGTTTCAACACCCACGGTTTCCGCCGCGGTGATCTGCACGTGGTCAATGTAGTGATTGTTCCAGAACGCCTCGAAGATGCCGTTGGAAAAACGGCTGATGAGGATGTTCTGGACGGTTTCCTTGCCCAGGTAGTGGTCGATCCGGTAGATCTGCTTCTCGCTCATCACACTCAACAGGCAGGCGTTGAGGGCTTCGGCGGTAGGCAGGTCGGAACCGAAGGGTTTTTCGATCACCACGCGGCGAAAGGCGTCGGGCTGCTCCTGGAGCAACCCGGCATGGCCCAGGCGCTGCGCCACTTCACTGAAGAAGCGCGGCGAGGTGGCCAGGTAGAACACGGCATTGCCGGTGCGGTTGGCGGCGATGCGCTCGCCAATCGCCTGGTAGGTGCCATCGTCGAGAAAATCGCCACTGATGTAACTGATGCGCTTGGCCAGTTTGGCCCACAAGGCCGGGTCGAGGGCCTGGTCGGCCCCCTCCGGGTTCTTGCTGCGCGCCTGCTCGATGATGAAATCGTGCAGTTTGGCAGCGAAGTCAGCATCGCTGACCTCGTTGTGGTCGACACCGACGATATGCAGGCCATTGTCCAGCAGACCGTCGCGACTCAGGTTGTACAGCGCCGGCATGAGCAGGCGCTTGACCAGGTCGCCATGGGCGCCAAAGAGAAACAGCGTGGTGGGGGGTGCTGCGTCTACCTTGGACTTTGCCCGTGTCATTTAGGAACCTCGATATGGCCGCCGAAACCAAAGCGCATCGCCGACAACAACTTGTCGCCGTAGGTGCTTTCCTGGCGGGAACGGAAACGTGCGAACAGCGAACCTGCCAGCACCGGTACCGGTACGGCCTGCTCCACTGCAGCGTCAATGGTCCAGCGACCTTCACCGCTGTCGGACACCGAACCCGAGTAACCGTCCAGCGCCGGGTCACCGACCAGCGCGTCGGCGGTCAGGTCCAGCAGCCAGGAGGAGACCACGCTGCCGCGGCGCCACACTTCGGCGATCTCGGCCAGGTTCAGGTCAAAGCGCTGATCTTCCGGCAGCGCGGTGCTGTTCTTGGTTTTCAGAATGTCGAAGCCTTCGGCGAAAGCCTGCATCATGCCGTATTCGATACCGTTGTGGATCATCTTCACGAAGTGGCCGGAACCGGCCGGGCCTGCGTGGATGTAGCCATTTTCAGCATTGTTGTGCTCGCCTTCGCGACCCTTGGTGCGCGGAATGTCACCCACGCCAGGGGCCAGGCAGGCGAACAGCGGGTCCAGTCGCTCGAAAATCGCGGCTTCGCCACCGATCATCATGCAGAAACCGCGGTCCAGGCCCCATACGCCACCGGACGTACCGACGTCGACGTAGTGGATCTGGCGCTCGGCGAGCTCCTTGGCGCGACGGATGTCGTCCTTGTAGAAGGTGTTGCCGCCGTCGATGATCACATCGTCCGGTTCCAGCAGATCGGCCAGTTGCTGGATGGTGTCCTCGGTAGGCGCGCCAGCAGGCAGCATGACCCATACAGCACGAGGTGCGTCCATCTGACGCACCAGGTCGGCGAGGTCGGAAGCCTTGACGGCACCTTCTTCACCCAGTTTTGCCACGGAAGACTGATCGCGGTCCCAGACCACGGTCTGGTGGCCTCCGCGCATCAGTCTTCTCGAAATATTGCCGCCCATGCGGCCCAGTCCCACGATTCCCAATTGCATGCCGGTGCTCCACTGATGCGTAAATAGGTGTGTCACACCTTCAAAGCGCTAATGGTCTCAAAGCTTAGTACAGGGTTGCCAGAGTTAGTTTCGACTTTCGCCGTTCGTCGGCGCCTTTTTTTTCATCAGGGGGGTGTCATCAAGCGTTCTTCAACGCTGACGGGCACTTGCCGCCACATGAAGAAAAAGACACGCAGACCGTGAAAAATAAAAAAGTTCCCTTCACCAAAAAAAGAAATCAGAATCCGCGCCGACAGAGGAACAGCCCCGACTGGCAAACGCTCAAGGTCGGCTATCCTCAACTGTGAGACATGCCATTTGCGAGGTGAGCAATGGGAACTTTACTGCCAGCAACACGCCCCCAAACCCTCTATGTCACGGTACGCCGCGACGAACTGCGCGAATTGAAAGAAGAACGCGACCAGCTGCAAAAGAAGGTCGCCCATTTGACCATGATGCTCTTGCAGTCCCAGCAGGACACCGGTATCGCCGGTGGTGCCCAGGCCCAGATCGCCTGACCTTCCCTGTCCCGCCCGCCGGCAGGCCACCGCCTGTCGGCACACGCTGTAACCTTTGCGTAGAACACTTGATGCCCGGTTGGCGCTAGATTGCCAGGCCTGAGCGTGCCGCATGCGGTGGCGCGCCGTTGATGGAGTTCGACCGTGAAAGGAATCACGTTGTTTGCCTTGCTGGCCCTGCCGTTCGCAGCTCATGCCACCCCTCAGTGTCCCGCGAAACCGGATGTCGCCAGCCTGTTCGAACGTTGGAACGCAGCCCTATTGACGGGCGAGCCAGCCCAAGTGGCCGCCACCTACGGCGCCGATGCCGTGCTGCTGCCCACCCTGTCCAACCGCGTACGCCTGACCCACGACGAACGCCTGGACTACTTTCAGCACTTTCTGGCCAACAAACCCTCGGGCCGCATCGTCAGCCGCACGTCGCAGGCTGCTTGCGACAGCGCACTGGACGCCGGCATCTACGAATTCACTTTCGCCACCACCGGCGAGACCGTCCAGGCTCGCTACAGCTTCAATTACCACTGGGATGGCCAGCAATGGCTGATCGCAAGCCATCATTCCTCGCTGATGCCTGAACCTGCGCATTGAACAGCGTCCCCCTATAGCAGCCGACGCTGTGGGACCGGGCACCAGCTCGGGAACGAGACGCCGCAGTGCAACAGGTCAATCGCGGCGCGGCCTTCCCGAGCTTCGCCCGGTCCCACGGGGAGATCTCCCCGGGGATCGGCGCCCAATGCGCACACTTCTAGAAATCTCCCTCTAATCAGCACCCCGCCCAACCCCTTGAAAACAAAGCCCTTGCCAACCCATGCCCGACCGCCACCGTAGGGCATTACCATCCGTCAGTCGCACCATGACCACAGGGTCGCAAATATTTCCTACACTCAAAACTCAGCCCGCACACCGCTCGGAATCTTCGTACGCAAAAAGTCGAAACTTCTGAAATTGCGGCAGGTCAGGTTAAAGGTAGGCCATGGAAATGCTGTTCGTCTCTGCGGCCAAACCACCCCACTCCGTCAATTCGCCACCGGCAGGGTCGCCGGTAAGCGTTGCGCTTGCGCGCTTGACTGTGGGGCGCTGGATCACAAAACAGGTGCTTGCCACATTGCATTAATGCACGGGAGAGAACGATGATCAGTGCCGCTGTCGAAACCCATGGAGAGCGTTTTAACAAGCAGGAAAGCGAGCCGACACAACTGGCGCAGATCGCTTCGACAGGCAAGATCCATCACGCCGAAGCACGCGGTAACCCCAACCGTCAGAAAGTGCTGTTCGTAACGTCCGAGATCGCCGATCTGGTCAAGACCGGTGGCTTGGGCGACGTGTCACAGGCACTGCCCCGGGCGATGAGCCCGCTGCACGATGTCAGGGTGCTGATTCCCGGCTACCCCCAAGTACTCAACAGTGACAACCCGATCCACATCGTCGGCGAACTGGGCGGCCACGCCGCACTGCCGCCGTGCAAGATCGGGCGCATGGACCTCAAGGATGGCTTGGTCATCTATGTATTGATCTGCCCCGAACTCTACGAGCGTGATGGCACCCCCTACGGCGCCAACAACGGCCGCGACTGGCCCGACAACCACATTCGTTTCGCCCGCCTGGGCCTGGCGGCCGCCGACATTGCCGCAGGCCTGGGCATGGTGCACTGGAAACCCGACCTGGTGCATGCCCACGACTGGCCGGCCGGCATGGCACCGGCCTACATGCACTGGCGTGGTTTGAACACCCCTACCCTGTTCACCATTCACAACCTGGCGTACCAGGGCGTGGTAAGCCGCGCCTGCTGCCCGGAACTCGGTGTGCCCGAACACGCGCTGCAACAGGAGGGCATGGAGTTTTACGGCAAGTTGTCGTTCCTCAAGGCCGGCATGGCGTACTCCAGCCATATCACCACCGTCAGCGCCACGTATGCCGAGGAAATCACCACCCCGGAATTTGGCTGCGGCCTTGACGGATTTCTCAGCAGCAAGGCCTACCAGGGCCTGCTGGGCGGCATTCCCAACGGCATCGACGACAGCTGGGACTCGGCCACCGACGCGCACCTGGTGTGCCCGTTCAGCCTGAATGATTGGGAAGGCAAGAAGGTCAACGCTGACCACGTGCGCCAGTTGTTCGAACTGGACGACTCCGACGGCCCGCTGTTTGCCGTGGTATCGCGCCTGGTGTACCAGAAAGGTCTGGACCTGACCCAGGGTGTGGCCGAGTTCATCGTCAACAATGGCGGCCAGATCGCCATCATTGGCCGCGGTGAGCCCGAGGAAGAACAGGCCATGCGTGAACTGGCCACCCGCTTCCCCGGCCGCATCAGCGTGCGCATCGGCTTCAATGAAACCGACGCACGGCGCATGTTCGCCGGCAGCGACTTCTTGCTGATGCCGTCGCGCTACGAGCCCTGCGGCCTGAGCCAGATGTACGCCCAGCGTTATGGTTCGCTGCCCGTGGCACGCAATACCGGTGGCCTGGCCGACACCATCGAAGACGGCGTCACCGGCTTTCTGTTCAACGAATCCACGGTAGCCAGCTACGAAGAAGCCCTGCGCAGGGCCTTCTACGTTTACGGCAAACCCGAGCTGCTCAATGCCATGCGCTGCCTGTCCATGACCCAGCCATTCAACTGGAGCCAGGCAGTGGAACCCTACGCCAAACTTTACGAGGAACTCGTGCACAAATCGGTGGCCGTATCAGGTAGCCACTAAACGGAAGAGGTTTCACCGATGCCGCTACCGACACCTGAAACCTGGTCACATGGTGCACATCTGCTGGACTCGGGGTTGACCCGTTTCGCCCTCTGGGCGCCTGACGCATTCGCCGTCAGCGTCGAGTTGGGCGACGGCCAGTCCCTGCCCATGCTGAGCCAGGACGACGGCTGGTTCGTGATCAACACGCCCTGCCCCCCCGGTACTCCCTACCGCTACCTCATCGACGGCGAACTGCTGGTGCCCGACCCCGCGTCGCGAGCCCAGCAAGGCGACGTCCACGGCCACAGCCTGGTGGTCGACCCCAACACCTACCAATGGCAGTTTCCCGAATGGCAGGGCCGCCCCTGGCACGAGGCAGTGATTCATGAGCTGCATGTGGGCGTGCTCGGCGGCTTCGCCGCAGTGGAGAAACACCTGGGGCGCCTGGCCGATCTGGGCGTGACCGCCATCGAACTGATGCCCATTGCCCAGTTTCCGGGCGAGCGCAACTGGGGTTATGACGGCGTGCTGCCCTACGCCCCGCAGTCCTCCTACGGTACTCCCGAGCAACTCAAGCACCTGATCGATTGCGCCCACGGCCACGGCCTGATGGTGATCCTCGACGTGGTGTACAACCACTTCGGCCCTGACGGCAATTACCTGGGGCGTTACGCCAAGGGCTTCTTTCGCCACGACCAGACCACCCCCTGGGGCGACGCCATCGATTTCCGCCGCCCCCAGGTGCGCGACTTCTTCATCGACAACGCCCTGATGTGGCTGCTGGAATACCGCTTCGACGGCCTGCGCTTTGACGCCGTGCACGCCATCGAAGACCCCGGTTTCCTCAAGCAGATGGCGGCGCGCATTCGTCAGCAGGTAGACGGCCCGCGGCACGTGTGGCTCACCCTGGAAAACGAGCTCAACCAGGCGCACCTGCTGGAGGAAGGCTTCGACGCCCAGTGGAACGACGACGGCCACAACGCCTTGCACGTGTTGCTGACTGGCGAGACCGAAGCCTACTACAGCGACTTCGCAGAGCAGCCCACCGCCAAGCTGGCGCGCTGCCTGAGCGAAGGCTTCATCTACCAGGGCGAACGCAACCGCCATGGCGAACCCCGTGGTGAACCCAGCGCTCACCTGCCACCCAATGCCTTCGTGCTGTTCCTGCAAAACCACGACCAGATCGGCAACCGGGCCTTTGGTGAACGCCTGACCCGGCTGTGCAGCCCGGAGGCCCTGCGCGCCGCCACCGCCTTGTTGCTGCTGAGCCCCATGACCCCGCTGCTGTTCATGGGCGATGAAAGCGGCGCCGAAGAACCCTTCCTGTTTTTCACCAGCCACCACGGTGAGCTGGCCGAAGCGGTACGCGAAGGCCGACGCGCCGAGTTCAAGCACTTCGCCGTGTTCGCCGACGCCGAGCAGCGCGAGCGCATTCCCGACCCCAACGCCGAGTCGACTTTCAGCGCCTCGTTGCCCAGCGTGGCGGCCCCCGACGATGCCTGGCCCACCCTGTACCGTACGTTGCTGGGCCTGCGTCACCAGCACATTACCGAACACCTGTCCGGCAGCCGCTCGCTGGGTGCAGAGGTGCTGGCCCCGGGTGCCCTGTACGCCCGCTGGCAACTGAGCAACGGCAGCGTGTTGCGTATCGACCTCAACCTCAGCGACAGCGCCGTGGCGACCCACTTGCCCGCGCCGCGCCACCGGCTGTTCGACAGCCGCCTGGCCCCTGCCGACGCGGCCCCGCTGGATGTACAGCCCCCCTATAGCGCCCTGGTCAGCCTGACCCCAGCCGGAGATGATGCATGAGTGACGAACGCCTGCGGCAATTGGCGCAATACGCCGGCCTGGCCGTGCACTGGACCGATGCCAACGGCCGGCCGCAGACCGTGGCCGACCCGGTGCTGCGCAAGGTGCTGGCCGGCCTCGGCCACCGCGCCCATGACGCCGATGCGGTAGAGGCCAGCCTCAAGGACCTGGAACAGGTACGCCGCGACACCCACCTGCCCCCACTGCTGACCGTCGACCACGGCCAGCCGCTGGACCTGGGCCACTACTTCCCGCCCCACACGCCCCTGCAAGTGCACCTGGAAAACAGCGCCGTGCTGGACTTGCGTCTGGATGCCCGGGGGGCCTTGCCCGGGCTGGTGCCGGTGGGCTACCAGGACGTGCGCATCGAGGGCCAGCAGTTCACCCTGGCCGTGGCCCCGGCACGCTGCTACAGCGTGGCTGATGCATTGGCCGAATCGGCCCCGCGTGCCTGGGGCCTGAGTGCGCAGTTGTACAGCCTGCGCCGCCCCGGTGACGGCGGCTTCGGCGATACCCAGGCCCTGGAAGCCTTTGCGCGCAGCGCCGGCGAGCGTGGCTGCGACGCCCTGGCCATCAGCCCCATGCACGCCATGTTCAGCAGCGATGCGCACCGCTACAGCCCCTATTCCCCCTCCAGCCGGCTGTTTCTCAACGTGCTGTACGCCGCCCCGGGCGCCATCCTCGGGGAGCGTGCCCTGCGCGTGGCCCTGGACGATGCCGACCTGGGCGCCACCCTGGAAGAGCTGGAACAGTTGCCACTGGTTGACTGGCCCGCCGCGGCCGACGCCAAGTTCCGCCTGCTGCGTTCGCTGTACAACGGCTTCCGCCACGGCGATCACCCGCTGACCGCCGATTTCGCCAGTTTCCGCCATGCCGGCGGCGAAGCGCTGGAAAACCACTGCCGCTTCGAGGCCTTGCAAGCCGACTGCGCCGCCCGCGGCGTGAGCCAGGACTGGCGCCAGTGGCCGGCCGAATGGCACGACCCGCGCCACCCGACCATCGCTGCGTTTGCCCGCGAGCACGCCGACGAAGTGGGTTTCTACGCCTTCTGCCAATGGCTGGTAGCCCGCAGCCTGGAGCGCGCGCACCACGCCGCCAAGGGCAGCGGCATGCGCATCGGCCTGATAGCCGACCTGGCGGTGGGCGCCGACGGCGCCGGCAGCCAGGCCTGGAGCCGCCAGGACGAGCTGCTGGCCGACCTCACCGTCGGCGCCCCACCCGATATCCTCAATCGTGCCGGGCAAGGCTGGGGTATTTCCGCGTTTTCCCCTGAAGGGCTGGTGCGCAACGGCTTTCGTGCCTTCATCGAAATGCTGCGAGCCAACTTCGCCCACGCTGGCGGCCTGCGCATCGACCACGTGATGGGCCTGCAACGGCTGTGGGTGATCCCCATGGACTCGCCCCCCAGCGAAGGCGCCTACCTGCACTACCCCATCGATGACCTGCTGCGCCTGCTGACCCTCGAATCACACCGCCACAAGGCCATTGTCCTGGGCGAAGACCTGGGCACGGTGCCTGACGGCCTGCGCGAAAAACTCGCCGCCCGGCACATGCTGGGCATGCGCGTGCTGCTGTTCGAACAAGCCCACGCCGGGCATTTCCACCCCGTGCTGCACTGGCCCGACAACGCCCTGGCCACCAGCACTACCCATGACCTGCCCACCCTGCACGGCTGGTGGAAAGCCCGTGACATCGACTGGAACCACAAGCTCAGCCTGATCGATGCACACACCGAGCACCAATGGCGCGACACCCGCGAGCACGAGCGCCGGGGCCTGCGTCATGTACTGGCCCAGGACAGCCAGAATTTCGTCGAAGCCGGCAGCGAGACCGATCAGGTCATCGATGCCTGCGTGCGTTTCCTCGGGCACACCCGCGCCCCCCTGGTACTGCTGCCACTGGAAGACGCCCTGGGCGTGGAAGAGCAACCCAACCTGCCCGGCACTACCGACAGCCACCCCAACTGGCGCCGCCGCTTCACCGGTGACAGCCAGACCCTGCTGGAGGATGAAGACGCCGCGCGGCGCCTTGAACTGCTGGCCTGCGCCCGCCAACAAGCCAATGAGCGTGATCGATGAAGGCCATGACCGGCAGCCTGCGGCTGCAGTTTCACAAAGATTTCACCCTGGACGATGCCGCTGCCAGGGTGCCGTACTTCAAGCAACTGGGCATCAGCCATTTGTATGCCTCGCCCATCCTCAAGGCCCGCCCCGGTTCCATGCACGGCTACGACGTGGTCGACCCCACGCGCATCAACCCTGAGTTGGGCGGCGAGCCGGCCCTGCGCCGGCTGGTCAAGACCCTGCGCGAACACGACATGGGCCTGGTGCTGGACATCGTCTCCAACCACATGGCGGTGGGCGGCGGGCACAACCCCTGGTGGCTGGACCTCCTGGAGTGGGGCCGGCGCAGCCCCTACTCGGAGTTCTTCGATATTCAGTGGCACTCTCCCGACCCCCTGCTCGAAGGCCAGTTGCTGCTGCCGTTCCTGGGCAACGACTACGGCGCGTGCCTGTCTGCCGGGGATATTCCGGTGCGGCTGGATGCCCGTGAAGGGCGGTTCTTCATCGAGCACTACGAGCACCGTTTCCCGGTATCGCCACCCGACTACGCCGACTTGCTCAGCGCGGCCGATGACCCGGTACTGAGCAAGCTGGGCGGGCGCTTTGGTGCGCTCGAACAAGACCCCCATGCCTACGACAAGGCGGTGGAACTGCGCGCCGAGCTGGCCGCCCTGAGCCATAGCCACAAGCAGGCGCTGGATGCCCTGCTGCAGCGCTTTGACAGCACCACGCCGGAAGGCTTCGAACGCTTGCACCGGCTGCTGGAGAAACAGCACTACCGCCTGGCCAGTTGGCGCACGGCGGGGGACGACATCAACTGGCGGCGTTTCTTCGACGTCAACGAACTGGGCGGCCTGCGGGTAGAACGCGCCGCAGTGTTCGAAGCCACCCATGCGAAGATTTTCGAGCTGATCGAAGAAGGCCTGATCGACGGGCTGCGCATTGACCACGTGGACGGCCTGGCCGACCCCCGCGGTTACTGCCGCAAGCTGCGCCGGCGAGTCGAACGCCTGTTGAGCAAGCGCCCGCCCAACGCGGCGGTGGCGCACTTCCCCATCTACGTGGAGAAGATCCTGGGCGCCGACGAACGTCTGCACCGCGACTGGCACGTGGATGGCACCACCGGCTACGAGTTCATGAACCAGGTCTCGCGCCTGCAGCATGACCCCGCTGGCGCCGAGCCTCTGGCCGAGCTGTGGAGCAGCCTCAGCGGTCGCCCGGCGGTGTTCCAGGAAGAAGCCCTGGCCGCCCGCCACCTGGTGATCAATGGCAGCCTGGCCGGTGACTTCGAATCCGTCGCCCAGGCCCTGCTGCAGGTGGCCAGGGGCGACCTGATGAGCCGCGACCTGACATTGGGCGCCATCCGCCGCGCCTTGCAGGCGCTGGTGGTGCACTTTCCGGTGTACCGCACCTACATCAGTGCCTGCGGGCGCCCCGCCGAGGATGAAGGTTATTTCCAGCAAGCCCTGGAAGGCGCCCGCGCCAGCCTCGGCGAGGCCGACTGGCCGGTGCTCGACTACCTCGCGCGCTGGCTGGGCGGCCAGCCTTGGCGCGACCTGCCACCGGGCCGGCCGCGCAAGTTGTTGCGCCATGCCTGCGTGCGCTTCCAGCAGCTGACGTCACCCACTGCGGCCAAGGCCGTGGAGGACACCGCGTTCTACCGCAGCGCGGTGCTGCTTTCACGCAACGACGTGGGTTTTGATGCTGAACACTTCAGTGCGCCGCCCGAGGTGTTCCACCAGGCCTGCGAGCAGCGCCTGGCGGACTTCCCCGACAACCTGCTGGCCACCGCCACCCACGACCACAAGCGTGGCGAAGATACCCGCGCGCGCCTGGCCGTGCTCAGTGAGCGCAGCAGTTGGTACCCGGGCCGGGTCAACCATTGGCAGGAACTGGCAGAGCCCCTGCGCAGCCAGGTGGCCGATAACGTCGCGCCCACCCCGGGTGATGAATTGATCCTGTTCCAGGCACTGCTCGGCAGCTGGCCCCTGGGCCTGGGCAGCGATGACACGCCGGGGCTTGAAGCCTACGCCGAGCGTCTGTTCCAGTGGCAGCAGAAAGCCCTGCGCGAAGCCAAGCTGGCCAGTAGCTGGAGCGCGCCCAACGAGTCTTACGAGCAGGCCTGCAAGGCTTACCTGGAACGCCTGCTGCTTGACCCGCAGGGCCAACAGTTGCGTGCTTCACTGGTGGCCGCCGTGCAACGCCTGAGCGTGGCTGGCGCCCTCAACGGCCTCGTGCAGACCTTGCTGCGCATGACCGTCCCAGGCATTCCCGACCTGTACCAGGGCGCCGAGTTCTGGGACCTGAGCCTGGTGGACCCGGACAACCGTCGCCCCGTGGACTACGCTGCTCGTGAGCAGGCGCTGGCCACACCCGCCAGCCCCGCCGAGTTGCTGGCGCGCTGGCAGGACGGCCACCTCAAACAGCAGCTGATCGCCCGTACCCTGCGCCGCCGTGCCGAGCACGTGGCGCTGTTTGCCCGGGGCGCTTATCAGCCTCTGGAACTCCGAGGCGAACAGGCTGAACGCGTACTGGCCTTTGCCCGAATCGGCGACGACGAACTGGCCATCGTCATCGTGCCACGACTGGCCAGCGAACTGCTGGGGGACACCGGCAGCCCGCTTATCGAGGCACCCAAGTGGGGAGACACCTGCGTCGTGCTACCGTCCAACTACACTCTGCCTACATTTAAGGGACTTTTTTCAGACGTGGCAGTCACAGCCAATAAGGAACTGCGGCTCGATGCCGCTCTGAAGGATTTTCCCGTCAATCTCTTAGTACAAAGTGACTTGTGATCAGGAGCGTTGAAATGAGTGCCGACGACAAACGTATACGCGAATTTGCCTATCAGATCTGGGAATCGGAAGGCAAACCCGAAGGCCACGAAGACCGCCATTGGGAGATGGCGCGCAAGCTGGCTGAAGCCGAAGCCCTGGCGCCCACCAAGCCTGGCAAAGCCAAGCCCGCTGCCAAACCCAAGGCCGTCGCCAGCAGCGCCGAAGGCAAAGCCAAGCCGGCCGCCAACGCCGCCGACGTCAAGGCCAAGCCAGCGCCCGCCGCTAAACCGGCCGCGCCCAAGGCAGCCGCGGCGGCCAAACCCAAACCTGCCGCGACCCCTGCCCCGGTGAAACCGGCTGCCGAGAAAAAACCTCGCACCGGCGCGAAGAAACCGCCCGCCAGCTGATTCCGGCAACGCTCCCGTTGCTCCGGCCAGCCCACCCAGGGCTGGCTGGAGCAGCGTGCGTCGTCACTCGCTCTCTGACCCGCCTCACTGGCCACTGCGCCGGTACGGCCCGCTATCGCCCTGAATTCGCAGTGCAAAGGACATCCCATGAGCCGTCAAAAGAAGTTCACCCCCGCCCCCGGCACCGATCCAACCCGCATTCGTGAAGGCCTGCCCTTTCCGCTCGGGGCTACCTGGGACGGGCTGGGGGTCAATTTCGCGCTGTTTTCGGCCAACGCCACCAAGGTGGAACTGTGCCTGTTCGACTCCACCGGTGAAACGGAACTGGAACGCATCGAATTGCCGGAGTACACCGACGAGATCTTCCACGGCTACCTGCCCGACGCCCACCCTGGGCTGACCTATGGCTACCGCGTGTACGGCCCGTACGACCCCGAGAACGGCCACCGCTTCAACCACAACAAGCTGCTGATCGACCCCTACGCCAAACAGATGGTGGGCCAGCTGAAGTGGTCCGAAGCCTTGTTCGGCTACACCATCGGCCACCCCGACGGCGACCTCAGCTTCGACGAGCGTGACAGCGCCCCCTTCGTGCCCAAGTGCCGCGTCATCGACCCTGCCTACACCTGGGGCCGCGACCAGCGGGTCAACGTGCCGTGGGACAAGACCATTTTCTACGAGACCCACGTGCGCGGCATCAGCATGCGCCACCCGGCGGTCCCCGAAGATCAGCGCGGTACCTTCGCCGGCCTCATGGTGCCTGAAGTGGTTGAGCACATCCGCAAACTGGGGGTGACCTCCATCGAGCTGCTGCCCATCCACGGTTTCGTCAATGACCAGCACCTGCTGCAAAAAGGCCTGAACAACTATTGGGGCTACAACACCATCACCTTTTTCGCCCCGCACCCGCGCTACCTGGCCAACGGCAAGATCGCCGAGTTCAAGGAAATGGTCGCGCACCTGCATGACGCGGGCCTCGAGGTGATCCTCGACGTGGTCTACAACCACACCGCCGAGGGCAACGAGCAGGGCCCCACCCTGTCCATGCGCGGCATCGACAACGCCAGCTACTACCGGCTGATGCCGGACAACAAGCGCTTCTACATCAACGATTCCGGCACCGGCAACACCCTGGACCTGAGCCACCCCTGCGTGCTGCAGATGGTGACCGACTCGCTGCGCTACTGGGCAACGGAAATGCACGTGGATGGCTTCCGCTTCGACCTGGCAACCATCCTGGGCCGTTACCACGAGGGCTTCGATGAGCGCCACAGCTTCCTGGTGGCTTGCCGCCAAGACCCGGTGCTGCGCCAGGTCAAGCTGATCGCCGAACCCTGGGACTGCGGCCCCGGCGGCTACCAGGTGGGCGGCTTCGCCCCCGGCTGGGCCGAATGGAACGACCGCTTCCGCGACACCGCCCGCGCCTTCTGGAAAGGTGACGACGGCCAACTGGCCGACTTCGCCGGGCGCCTCACAGGCTCCGGCGAACTGTTCAACCAGCGCGGCCGGCGCCCCTACACCTCGGTGAACTTCATCACCGCCCACGACGGCTTTACCCTGCGCGACCTGGTCTCCTACAACGACAAGCACAACGAAGACAACGACGAGAACAACCAGGACGGCAGCAACAACAACCTGTCCTGGAACCACGGCGTCGAAGGCCCCACCGATGACCGCGAAATCGTCGAATTGCGCCTGCGCCAGATGCGCAATTTCATGGCCACCCTGCTGTTCTCCCAAGGCACGCCCATGATCGTGGCCGGTGACGAGTTCGCCCGTACCCAGAACGGCAACAACAACGCCTACTGCCAGGACAGCGAGATCGGCTGGGTCAACTGGGACCTGGACGAAGACGGCAAGGCCCTGCTGCGCTTCGTGCGCCGCCTGATCCGCCTGCGCAATTCCTACCCCATTTTGCGTCGCAACCGCTTCCTGGTGGGTACCTACAACGAAGACATTGGCGTCAAGGACGTCACCTGGCTGGCCCCCGACGCCAGCGAGATGACCACCGAGCAATGGCAAGACGGCAACGGCCGCTGCCTGGGCATGCTGCTCGATGGCCGCGCGCAGACCAGCGGCATTCGCAAACCGGGGGCCGATGCCACCTTGCTGCTCATCGTCAACGCCCACCACGACGTGGTCAATTTTGTCCTGCCCGAGGTACCGGAAGGCGAATACTGGACCTGCCTGGTCGATACCAACCGCCCGGAACTGCGCGACCATGAACCGCTGCCGTTCGGCAGCGACTTCCTGGTGACGGGCCGCTCGCTGTTGCTGTTCGAGCTGCACCGGGAAGTGGAGGAATGAACCGGGTGCTCGCGGCAAGCCTGCAACGCCCGGCCTCTGGCTACCCGGACGCCGCGGCGCTGCACCAGGCCTTGCAGGCCCTGGTGGCCGACGGCCTCGACCGCCTGGCCCTGCCGGGCAGCGGGCGCACCCTTGAGCGCTGGCGCTGCCTGGCCGTGGTCGCGGGCCAGGACCTGGGCCTGTGCAAGTTCTACGAAGGGCACACCGATGCCCTGGCGATCATGACCGAGCTGGCGGCGCCACGCGTGGCAGTGGGCAGCACCTGGGGCATGTGGGCGGCCGAACCGCCCAACGCCCGGGTCACTGTCAAACGCCACCGCGACGGCTACCAGCTCAATGGCCGCAAGGCGTGGTGTTCCGGCGCCGGGCACCTCAGCCACGCCTTGCTCACCGCCTGGGATGAACACGGCCAGCAGCAACTGGTGGCCGTGGCCCTGCGTCAGCCCGGTGTGACCGTGGTCAACGAAGGCTGGCAAGCGGTCGGCATGGGCGCCACTGCCAGCGTTCAGGTGCAATTCGACCAGGCCGAAGGCACGCCGGTGGGTGGCCCGGGCGAGTACCTTGAGCGCCCTGGGTTTTGGCAGGGGGCGATCGGCATCGCCGCCTGCTGGTATGGTGCCGCCCAGCAACTGGCCCTGCGCCTGCAGGCTCATCCGCGCGACGAGCCTCACGCCCGTGCGCACCTGGGTACCGTCGACAGCGCCCTGTTTGCGCTGCGCACTGTGCTGCGCCAAGCCGCCGCCAGCGTCGACGCGGCACCCGACGAATCCTGTGAATACCTGGCCCGACGGGTACGCGCCGTGGCGGAAGAGGCGTGCGAGCAGACCCTCATTCATGTCGGCCATGCCCTGGGCGCCGCGCCGTTCTGCCGTGACGCCCATTTTGCCCGCCTGGCCGCCGACCTCCCCGTGTACCTGCGCCAGAGCCATGCCGAGCGCGACCTGGCTGAATTGGGCGCCCTGGCCAGCCAGACCGGCCCTAGCGAGTTCAACCTATGAAAGCCAACCCCATTGTCGGCCAAGGCACCGCGCCCGAAGCCTGGCAGGCCTGCCCGCTGCTGGCGAACCTGCCGTTCTGCGAGGTGGACCGGCTGGTACCGGCGGGCGCCCGTGCAGTGATCGTTGCGCCCCACCCGGACGACGAGGTGCTGGGCTGCGGCGGCCTGCTGCAACACCTGCTGGCCCTGGGCCGGCCCGTGCAACTGATATCGGTCACCGATGGCACCGCCAGCCACCCGGGTTCGCAGCAATGGCCGGTGGCGCGACTGGCCGCTGAGCGGCCTCGCGAAAGCGCTGAGGCATTGCGACGCCTGGGCTTTGAGCCGGGAGAATTGCCCTGGTTGCGCGTTGGCCTCGGCGACAGCCAGGTGCCGGCCGGCCAGGGCCGGCTGCAGGCCTTCCTGGAGAACCACCTGCTGCCCAGCGACGTGGTGTTCGCCACCTGGAGCCAGGACGGCCATTGCGACCACGAAGCCGTCGGCCTGGCCAGCCGCGCTGCGGCCGAAGCCGTGGGGGCCACGGTACATGAACTGCCGATCTGGACGTGGCACTGGGCCACGCCCGGTGACCCTCGAGTGCCGTGGCAACGTGCCCGTAAAGTCCCCCTGAGTGCCGGTATGCTCGCCCGCAAGCGCCATGCGGCGCAGGCATTCACCAGCCAGTTGCAGGGCGACCCCGAGGCCGGGCTGGCACCGGTGCTGTCTGCCACGGTGCTGGAGCGCCTGATGCAATCCTACGAAGTGGTGCTGTTATGAGTGTCGCCGATACCGAATTCGACCGCCTGTTCGCCAACAATGACGACCCCTGGGCCATGCGCCAGCGCTGGTACGAACAGCGCAAGCGGGCCTTGCTGCTGGCTTGCCTGCCGCGCGCCGAATACCAGTCGATCTTCGAGCCTGGCTGTGCCAATGGCGAAACCAGCGCCGTGCTTGCCCAGCGTTGCCGACGCCTGCTGTGCTCCGACACGGCCGAGCGAGCCGTCGCCCTGACCCGGCAAAAGCTGGCCGCCGTGCCCCATGCCAGCGTCGAGCAAGGCCGGCTGCCCGGTCAATGGCCCAAGGGACCGTTCGACCTGGTGGTGATCAACGAACTGGGCTACTACCTGGACGACGCCGACCTGACACACCTGATAGAAGCCTGCCGCGCCAGCCTCAGCGACGACGGCCAGGTCTTGGCCTGCCACTGGCGCACGCCCATTCACGGCTGCAGCCTGGACGGTGATGCCGTGCATCACCGGCTAGGCATTGGCTTGGGCATGACCTCATTGCTGGAGCACCGGGAAGCTGATTTCGTCCTGCAGCTGTGGGGCCGAGACCCGCGTTCGGTGGCCCAGCACGAAGGCTTGCGCTGAGGCAGTGCCGGACGAAGATCGGGAAGAGGACTGTCAGGTCCACCGCGTTGTCCGCTTCCCGAGCTTGCGTCCAGTCCCACAACGCCACGCTGCTACCGGGTCACGGCAATCTTGCAAGACCGGGCGAAGCTCGGGAAGGGGGCTGCCGGATCGACCGCGTTGCCCGCTTCAAGGGGAACCGATATCAGGCGCCGCCGGTCCCAACCCATGAGCGCCCTGTCATCCAAGGAGCAACCGTGACCGCCCAAGCCCCCGGCCAGGCCAGCCGCCAGCACCCTCCCGAGCCCCCTGTGGCGGTGCATCGCATGCGCATCCTGACCGTCAACACGCACAAAGGCTTCACTGCCTTCAACCGCCGTTTCATTCTGCCCGAACTGCGCGAAGCGGTACGCAGCACCGGCGCCGACCTGGTGTTTCTGCAAGAGGTGCTGGGCGAGCATGACCGCCACGCCGAACGCCACCACAACTGGCCGCAAATGTCCCAGTACGAATTTCTCGCCGACAGCATGTGGAGCGACTTCGCCTACGGCCGCAACGCCGTGTACCCCGACGGCCACCACGGCAATGCGTTGTTGTCCAAATACCCCATCCTGCACTACCGCAACCTCGACGTGTCCATCACCGGCCCCGAACGCCGCGGGCTGCTGCACTGTGTGCTGCAAGTGCCCGGGCATGAGGAAGTGCACGCGATCTGCGTGCACCTGTCGCTGCTGGAGAGCCACCGCCAACAACAACTGGGCCTGCTGCGCCAATTGCTCGATTCCCTGCCCGACGACGCACCGGTGATCATCGCCGGCGACTTCAACGACTGGCAGTTGCGCGGCAACACCACCCTCACCCGTGCCCGCGACTTGCACGAGGCCTTTGAGCGCCATAACGGCAGCCTGGCCCGAACCTACCCGGCGCGCTTTCCCCTGCTGCGCCTGGACCGGGTGTATTTGCGCAACGCCACCAGCCATGCCCCGACCATCCTGGGCAGCAAGCCATGGACGCATTTGTCCGACCACCTGCCACTGACGGTGGAAGTCCATTTATAGGGAATGTTTTGGAATAGCGTCAGCACTGGATAGATGCTCGTCTTCTCACGCGCGTAATTGCGGCGCTTTTTCAATCACTTGGATGGCGTAACGCGCACGATTCGAAAAGTTCCGGTTTCTTGACGCATGGCGGTGCGTCTCCTTAGCTTCAGGTAACACAACACACCATAAGAAAACACCGACCCAACGCCTCTGGCCCGCGCCTTTCAGCGCTGCGCCCACGCCTGGGCCGCTGGCTTCGGCCGCCTTGACTGCGACGCACACGGCGTACTCCCTTGCCAGACCAACACCTGGAGCTCGCCATGACCACCCTTCATCATCCCCTGCTCTATGCCACCTGCGCCTCGTTGCTGCTCAGCGTTTCCACCCAGGCCGTCGCCAGCGAGCCCAGCGACGATCCGCTCGGCCCACTGGACCTTGGCAACCGCGCCTACACCAGCACCGGGCTGTCCACGCCGGCCAACCAGGCCAGCCAGTTCAATGTCTTTGCCCGCGGGTTGGGCGTGGCCTGGTCGGTGAGCTCCCAGGTCCAGGACAGCGGCCGGCCGGACAATGCCCGCGCCACCGCCGTGGCATTGGGCGGCACGGTGGCCTTTGTGATGGGCGAAAACTGGTCATTCGAACCCCAGGCGCAACTGATCAACCAACAACTGCTGCCCGGCCCTGGCGGCCAGGGCCCGCGGCTGCTGGCCAGCGACAGCCAGCCCAGCTGGAGCGGGCGAGTGGGCGCGCGGCTGTCCGGGCACTACCAGGTCGGCAGCACGGCCGTCGAGCCATTCCTGCGCACCAGCCTGACCTACAGCTTCAGCAATGACAGCCCCATCGCCCTGGCCCAGGTAGACAAGATCAACAGCAGCCGCAACCCCACCGCCGTCGCCGTGGGCCTGGGGCTGGTGGCGCGCATGACCCCCACCGTCAGCCTGTTCGTCACGGCTGACTACAGCAGCCCTAGTGACGAGAATGACCTGAATGGGCTGATTGGGGATGTGGGGGTGCGGGTGAGATGGTGAGCAACCTGATCAACAGCCAGGCAAACAAGGCGGACCGCAGATCTGTGCGCCATCAGCGCCCAGACCGTCTATCCTCCTTGGCACCACTCACCAAGGCCCCACCTGCCCGATGCCGTTTTTCCCCGACTCGCCACGCCCTTGCCGCCCGCTGCGCCTGCTCGCCCCCTGGCTGGCGGGGGCGTTGCCGCTGGTACTGGGCGTTGGCATCCTGTACTGGCAGGCAGAACGCGACCTGCAGGCAAGCGCCAACAACACCGCCAACCAGGCCCTGGCCCAGTTCGACCTGATGCTGGACAACGTCGCCGCGGCGGCCAACGACCTGGTACCCCTGGCTGGCCAGCCCTGCGCCGAAGTGACCCTGGCCCTGCGCGAACAGGTCACCCGCCGGCCCTTCGTGCGCTCCACCAACCTGGCGCTGGATGACCACCTGTACTGCAGCTCCCTGTTCGGCGACTTCAGCGAACCAGTCAACCCCGGTGATTACGTGGACGGCCGCCTGTGGCTGATGGATGGCAACCCCGTCACCCCTGGCCAGGCACTGCTGGTGTACCGCGAGGCCAACGATGAACAGACCGCCCTGGCCACCCTGGACGGCTACCACCTGGCCAACGCCCTGCGCATGATCGGCCGCGAACAACCCGTACTGTTGCAGGTGGGCAACAGCTGGCTGGCCCCGGACGGCAGCGTGCACGATGCCCCAGCGCCGACGTTCGAAGTAGCGCCGACGCAACTGGCCTCCAGTCGCTACCCGTTGAGCGTCAGTACCGGTTACCCGGCCGGCGCCACCTGGCAGTGGATCACCAGCCACCCGTTGCTGCTGGCCTTGCTGGCATTTCTCGCTCTGCTGGCTGGCGGCCTGTGCCGCTGGCTGTTGCGCCGCGCCCACTCACCGCGCGCAGAATTGGCGCGGGCACTGGACGCCAATGAGTTCATCCCCTACTACCAGCCGGTCGTGCACGGCGTCACTGGCCGTTGGGCCGGGGTGGAGGTGCTGATGCGCTGGCAGCACCCTCGCGAGGGCCTGGTACGCCCGGACCTGTTCATTCCTTTCGCCGAGCATTCCGGCCTGATCGTGCCCATGACCCGCCAACTGATGCACCAGGCCGCGGCCGACCTGCGCGCTCACGCCGAGCGGTTCGAGGACGGCTTTCACGTGGGCATCAATATCACCGCCGAACACTGCCAGGACCTGGCCCTGCTGGATGACTGTCGGGACTTTCTCGCAGGCTTTGCCCCCGGGCGCATCACCCTGGTGCTGGAGCTGACAGAACGCGAGCTGATACGTCCTACCGCGGTGACTCACCAATTGTTCGAAGCCTTGCACAACCTGGGCGTGACGATCGCCATCGACGACTTCGGCACAGGCCATTCGAGCCTGGCGTACCTGCGCGAATTCAAGGTGGACTTCCTGAAGATCGATCAAAGCTTCATTGCCACCATCGGCAAGGACGCGCTGTCGGGGCACATCGTCGACAGCATCATCGAACTGTCGGGCAAGCTCGACCTGGGCATCGTCGCCGAAGGTGTGGAAGAACCGGTACAACGCGACTACCTGGTCCAGCGCCAGGTGGAATTCCTGCAAGGCTACCTGTTCGGCCGGCCCATGCCCTTGCAGGACCTGATCGACCACCTGCCGGCCGATTGAGGGAATTGTCCCTGCTACGCGCCGCGCAGGAAGTAATAGACCCGCGCGCCCACCACGACCTTCTCCATGACCACAAGGCCGCCGGCCGGCTCATCCTGACGCTCCATTACCGCCACGTTCCCGGGCTGTTCGGCCAGGAAACGCACCACCGCCCCTTCGGTGGGCAGCGCTGGCAGCAAGCTGCGACTGTAGAATACCCCCGCGCCCGCCAGCCGCTCGCTGGGGGTCGCCAGCGCCACGGTGTGGCCTTCGGCCTGCAAGGCGCGTATGCGCTCCGTCAATGGCAGGAACGACTCGCCCCGGTCGGCCTGGGGGATGACCCACACCGCCACCCCCAGGTAGGCCAGTACCATCAGCGCCATCACCCCGCTGGCGACGCCCCGCCACGGCACTGCAGCACGCCAGGCCTGCAACCGGGACAGCAGCACGCTGGCGTACTCGGCGCCGATCACGGCCGCGGCCGGTGCCAGCGACATCAGGTAAACCATGCGTTTGCTCGACGCCACGGTCAGCAGGGCGAACTGCGCCAGTAACCACAGGCTGAAGAACATTACATGGGGCTGCACGCGCCATTGCGTGCGAAAGTGCCACAAGCCCAGGTACACCAGCAGGTTCCAGGGCAGGAACGCTTCAGGCAGCTTGCCCAGGTAGTAATGGAACGGCTCGAAGTGCCCAGCTTCGGTGAACGAGCCACTGAAACGCCCGACGCTGTTGGCCCACAACACGTCCGTGAGCGCCGGGGCACCGCCTTGCTGGTACAGCAACGCCAGCCAGATCAGCAACGGCACCAGCCCCACCAGCGTCAGGCCTGCCGGCCACAACCAGCGGCCCACCACCAGGCGCTGGTCGCGCAGGGCTTCGGCCAGCAACCAGGCAAAGATCACCACCCCCGGCAATGCCAGCCCCAATACCCCCTTGCTCAGGGTGGCGATAGCGATGCCGGCGACGAACATCAGTGCGCTGACCGCCGAGCGCTGGCGGCTGGCCAGATGGAAACCCAGCAGCGCCAGGCTTACCCCCAGGCTCAGCAACGAGTCCTCGCCTACCTGGCGTACGTTGCCCCAGAAGCTGGCGGTAGTGGCCAGCATCAGCGAAGCCGTCATTGCCAGCGCCACGGGGCGGCCCAGGCGGCGCAACGTGACGAACAGCAGCAGCACGCTGAACAGGCCAGCCAGTGCCGAGGCCAGGCGGACCGCCCAGGTGCCGGGGCCGAACACCGCCATGGCGGCACTGGCCAGCCACAGGCTCAGGGGCGGTTTTTCCAGAAAGGGTTCGCCATTGAGACGCGGGGTAACCCAGTCCCGGTGCAGGTACATTTCCATGGCAATGCCCCCCACCCGCGGCTCCGTGGACCCTTGCAACTGATGGTTGCCCAGGGCGACGAAGAACAGCAGGCCGGTGATCAGCAGCAACAGCACGAAGCAGCGTTTCGACGTCATGTCCCGCACCCTGAACAAAGAAGGCTTCAGGGTACGGCAGCGCCGTGAAAAACCGGTGAAAACCCAGTCAAGGTGTTGACGATTTCAGCGAAATGTTTGTAACGCTTTTTTCTCATTCCCCTGACGCAAAGCCAACGCCTGGCTACTTAGGCTATGCAGGAAAAACAGGTGGCCACGCCTGTTCAATAGCCTCGGCCGGCACAGTTTCCATGCGGACTCATTCACGATGAACACCTTCCCTCGTTTTCTGCACGCTGAGCGTGGGGCCCTGGCCCTGCTGCTGGGCTTCTCCGCCATTGCCCTGCTGTTGGGCCTGGGCCAGCGCGAACTGTGGGGCGCGGAAACCCGCTGGGCCACTATCGCCCTGCAGATGTTGCAGAGCGGCGACTACTTCGACCCTTACCTCAAGGGCGCGGCCTACTACGACAAACCCTTGCCTTCCTACTGGCTGATCACCGCCAGCGCGAGTCTGTTCGGTGGCCTGGGGCACTGGTCGCTGCGCCTGCCGTCGGTGATCGCGGCGTGGCTGAGCATCTGGCTGGTGTACCTGCTGGGCGAACAACTGTTCCGCCGAGGCACAGGCCTGATCGCTGGTTGGCTGCTGGCCACCACCTTCTATTTTCTGGTGTGGGCACGGGTCGCCACCGCGGACGTGCTAACGGTGTTCGGCGTGTTGGCGGCGGTGTGGTGGTACTGGCGCGGGCCGCTGGACACGCGCTTCTCCCGCTATGCCACGTTCTTCCTGATCCTGGCCCTGACGTCGCTGCTCAAGGGGCTGATCGGGTTCATCCTGCCGGGCCTGATGCTGCTGCCGCATCTGCTCGGCGAAGGCCGCTGGAAAACCCACCTCAACCTGCGGCTGCCGCTGGCCATGGCCTTGGCCCTGGCGCTGTACATGCTGCCCTTCCTGCTGTCGCACCTGTACGGTCAGCCAGCGTATGGTGAAAGCGGCCTGGCCCTGGTGGTGCGGGAAAACCTGGTGCGGTACTTCCAGCCGTTCGACAACTTCGGCCCGGCCTATACCTATCTGCTGTACCTGCCGGTCTATACCCTGCCCTGGGCCCCCTGCTGGATCATCGCGGTATGGCTAGCGCTGCGCCATTGGCGCCATACCGACATCAATGTCCGCTGGCTGGTGATGGGGCTGGGCCTGATGTTCCTGTTCTTCACCGCGTGCGGCAGCCGCCGCAGCTACTATGTGTTGCCGCTGGTGCCTTTCGCTCAACTGCTGGGCGCCGCCTGGCTGTGCGAATACCTGGCCACCCACCCCGGGAGGGCCCGGCGCTGGGGACGGGGCATCGGCGCCAGCGCCCTGGTCATGACCCTGGTGGTGGGCGTCGCCTACCCGTGGAGCAATGGCAACGGCGGCATCATCGAGTTTGGTCGCGAGGTCCAGGCCCGCGCCAGCCGGCAAGCTCCCTGGCGGCAATGGCACCTGGTGATGATCGACGTGGACAACAAATTGCCCTTGTACGTGCAGAACCAGGGCGCGCCGTACACCTATATCGGCGAGGACGAAGATTATCCCCGCCAAGGCACCAGCGCCGACTTCATGGCCTGGCTGGCCAAGCGCACCGGCCAGGCCTGGGACCCGGCGCGCACACTGATCTTCGCCCAGTACCCGACACTGAAGGACCTGCCCCTGCGCTACCTGGCCGAGGACCATGACCTGGTGCTGACCCGGCCCGACAATGGCGCACGGCTGCTGCGCGCCCACGACAACCAGAGCGTGGCGTTCATTCCGCGGAACGTCCCTGCAACGGTGGCCGAGCGCCAACCCTGACTGGTAAGGTGGGCCATCAACTCCAGGACAGATGAGCCCATGCTCGATATCAACCGCCTGCGCGCCGACACCCCGGGCTGCGAACAGCTTGTTCACTTCAACAACGCCGGGGCCTCGCTGTCCCCGGCCGTGGTCGCTGCGGCCATTGCCCGCCACCAGCAACGGGAAATCCGCCTCGGCGGCTACGAGGCGGCGGATGCCGCGCAAGCGGAGACCGCGGCGGTGTATGCCGGCGTGGCCCGCCTGCTCAATGCCCGAACCGAAGACATCGCCCTGGTGGACAACGCCACCCGCGCCTGGGACATGCTGTTCTACGCCCTGCCGCTGAAGGCCGGCGATGTGGTGCTGACCTCGGCCAGTGAATACGCCGGCAATTACATCCCGTACCTGCAGCTCAAGCAGCGGCTGGGCATCCAGATCGAGGTGCTGGCCAACGATGAGCAGGGGCAAGTCTGCCTGGCAGCCCTGCAGGCACGCCTGCAAGGCCCCGGCGTGGCCCTGGTGTCGCTGCCGATGATCGCCAGCAACGGTGGCGTGGTGCAGCCGGTGCAGGCCATCGGCGCCCTGTGCCGCGCCGCCGGTGTGCTGTTTCTGCTGGACGCCTGCCAGGCCGCGGGCCAGGTGCCACTGGATGTCCGTGCCATCGGTTGTCACATGCTGACCGCCACCAGCCGCAAGTACCTGCGCGGGCCGCGTGGGGTTGGTTTTCTCTATATCGAACAGGCGCTGTGCCAACGTCTCGAACCGACGTTCCTGGACCTGCACGCCGCCAGCCTGGTGAGCGCCGACGCCTTCGAGATCCGTGCAGACGCGCGGCGCTTTGAAAGCTGGGAGAGCAACCTCGCGGTACGGCTGGGGTTTGGCGCAGCGGTGGATTACGCCCTGGGCGTGGGCGTCGACGCCTTGTGGGCGCGCATCCGACACCTGGCGAACTACCTGCGCACCGCACTGCACACCCTGCCTGGCTACCATTGCCAGGACGTGGGCCAACCGTTGTCGGGGCTGGTGACCTTCACCAGCGAGCACCACGCCCCAGCCGCCATCCAGCACTACCTGGCCCATTTGCCCCAGCGCATCAACGTCTCGGTATCAGGCGCGGCGTCGACCTGGCTGGACATGCAACAGCGCGGCCTGGAGAGCGTGGTGCGGGCCTCGGTGCACGCCTACAACACCGAGGCCGAACTCGATAGCCTGGTCGATGCCCTGCGCGCCCTGTAATCGTTCCGCAATGGGCGATGGCGCCTGCACCCATCTATCGCCCCAAACAGCCCCACGGAGTTCCCCCATGAAAGCGATAACCCTGCAAAGCCCCGGTGGCCTCGACCACCTGCACCTCACCGACCTGGCTGACCCCGGCCAACCCGGCCCAGGTGAAATTCGCGTGGCGATCCACGCCACCTCGCTGAACTTCCACGACCTGCTGGTGGCCAAGGGCGCCATCCCTACCGCCGATGGCCGCGTGCTGATGGCGGACGGCGCCGGGGTGGTCGAGGCGGTAGGCGCGGGTGTCACTGAATTCAAGCCCGGTGACCACGTGGTGTCCGGGTTCTTCCCGCAATGGCCGGCCGGCCCGGCCTTCCAGCAGGTGGGCGACTTCGCCGGCACTCCAGGCGACGGCATTGACGGTTTCGCCGCCGAGTACGTGGTGCGCCCCGCCACGGCCTTCACCCTGGCGCCGCGCGGCTGGAGCCACGCCGAGGCCGCGACCATCACCACCGCCGGCCTCACCGCCTGGCGCGCACTGGTCGGCGATGCCGCGCTCAAGGCCGGCGACACGGTGTTGACCCTGGGCACCGGTGGGGTGTCGATCATCGCGCTGCAGATCGCCAAGGCCATGGGCGCGCAGGTCATCATCACTTCGTCCTCGGACGCAAAACTGGCCCGCGCCCGCGACCTGGGCGCCGACCACGGCATCAACTACCGCCAGCGCCCGGACTGGGGCAGCGCCGTGCGCGAACTGACCGCAGGCCGTGGCGTGGACCACGTGATCGAACTGGGCGGCCCCGGCACATTGGCGCAATCGATCGAAGCGGTACGGGTAGGTGGCCACATTTCGCTGATCGGCGTGCTCACCGGGCGCCAGGGCGATGTCCCTACCTCGCTGCTGATGGCACGCCAGGCGCGCTTGCAGGGGCTGATCGTCGGCAGCCGGCGCCAGCAGCAGGACTACGTGGCAGCCCTGGAGCAGACCGGCATCCGCCCGGTGATCGACCGCAGCTTTGCGCTGCATGAACTGGCCGAGGCATTTCGCTTTCAGGAAAGCGGCGGGCATTTTGGCAAGGTGGTGGTGGAGTGGTGAGGCAAGGAGGCACGGCTGAGGATGTTTAGGCTCAAGCCAAAAACACATTCACTGCCCCACAGCCGCCACCCCCCGCCGGCGCACGAGTGGATACGCCACCGCCAGCAGCACGAACCACACGGGCGCCGCGCACAGCGCCTGGCGGGTGTCATCCTTGAGGGTCAACAAACCCAGGATCACCACGAAAAACCCCAGCACCACCCAGCACATCGCTCGCCCACCCGGCATCCGGTACTCGGAAGCCGCGTGCAACGCCGGCCGCTGTCTGCGATAGGCCAGGTACGACAGCAGAATGATCGACCAGACGAACATGAACAGCAGCGCCGACAAGGTCGTCACCAGGGTGAAGGCCTCCATCAGGTTGGGCACCAGGTAGATCACTACGACCCCGAACAGCAGGCACAGGCAGGAAAACAGCAGGCCGTTGGACGGTACCGAGCGCTTGGACAGGCGCTTGAAGGACCGCGGCGCGTCCCCTTCCAGCGCCAGGCCGAACAGCATGCGGCTGGTGGAGAAGATACCGCTGTTGGCCGAAGACGCCGCCGAGGTCAGTACCACGAAGTTCAGGCACGCGGCCGCCGCCGGGAAACCGGCGAGCAGGAACAGCTCGACGAAGGGGCTCTTGTCAGCCACCACTTCACGCCACGGCGTGACCGCCATGATGGTCACCAGCGCCAGTACGTAGAACAGAATGATACGCACCGGGATCGAGTTGA
This sequence comes from Pseudomonas sp. RIT-To-2, assembly GCF_029623465.1. NCBI lineage: Bacteria > Pseudomonadati > Pseudomonadota > Gammaproteobacteria > Pseudomonadales > Pseudomonadaceae > Pseudomonas > Pseudomonas sp. RIT-To-2. The sequence goes on from NZ_JAPYKM010000027.1 coordinate 66,874, forward strand.
TCGCCCGTGGCAGGGTGTGGCGCGGGTCCTTGGTTTCCGCGGCGGTGGTGCCCACCAGCTCCAGGCCGACGAAGGCGAAGATGGATATCTGGAAGCCCGCGAAGAAGCCCATCCAACCGTGTGGAAACAGGCCCCCGTCATTCCACAGGTTGGCCAGGGACGGCACGTGGCCGTCTGGCGACGGTGCCGCGGTACCGACCAGGTACACACCCGTGGCCACCAGCAAGGCAATGGCCACCAGCTTGATCATGGCGAACCAGAACTCGACCTCGCCAAACAGCTTCACGGTAATCAGGTTCAACGACAGCAACAGGCCCACGCAGGCGAGGGCGGGCGCCCACTGAGGCAAGTCGGGAAACCAGAAATGAGCATAGGATGACACGGCGATCACGTCGGCAATGCCGGTGACGATCCAGCAGAACCAGTAGGTCCAGCCGGTGAAGAAGCCGGCCCACGGCCCCAGGTAGTCCGTGGCGAAGTCAATGAACGACTTGTACTGCAGGTTCGACAACAGCAGCTCGCCCATGGCGCGCATGACGAAGAACAGCATGAAGCCGATGATCATGTACACGAAGATGATGGAGGGGCCAGCGAGGCTGATGCTCTTGCCCGACCCCATGAACAGGCCGGTGCCAATGGCGCCGCCCAGGGCGATCAGTTGAATGTGACGGTTGGACAGGTTGCGTTTCAGGCCCGTCGCGTCGTGCGGGCTTGGCGTAGTCGCCGTGGGGTCGGTCATGCGGGGCTTCCAGGCAGGTGCGGTACAGCGCGGTGGGTCAAAGGCCAGGTGCTAGCCAATTCTGGTCGCGTACCATGCCACGGAAACCGTTCCAGCTCCAGCCGTCCGGGCGCGGCGCACGGCCGCGCCCGGTGGCGTTCAGTGGCTCTGCGGCGCTGGCGCCCCTGGCCCTGGCCACGTGGGTCAAGTGAACCGAGCCCCCAGCAACTCACGGGTATAACTGTGCGCGGGGGCGCTGAAGACCTGCTCGGTCGCGCCGTACTCCACTGCCCTGCCCGCCTGCAACACCAGTACCTGATGAGCCAGGGCGCGCACCACGGCCAAGTCGTGGCTGATGAACAGGTAGGCCACGCCGTGCTCGCGTTGCAGGCGGCGCAACAGGGCAATGATCTGTTTCTGCACCGAGCGGTCCAGCGCCGACGTGGGTTCGTCCAGCACGATCAGCCGAGGCTTGAGCACCAGTGCGCGAGCAATGGCAATGCGCTGGCGCTGCCCACCGGAGAATTCATGGGGGTAGCGGTGGCGTGCCTCAGGGTCCAGGCCCACTTCCCGCAGGGCGTCGATCACCCGTGCCTCGCAGGCCTGGTCGTCCAGCCGCGAATGCACCTGCAAGCCCTCGGCAATGATCTGTTGCACACTCAGGCGCGGGCTGAGGCTGCCGAACGGGTCCTGGAACACGGCCTGCAGGTGCTTGCGCCAAGGCCGCATCGCCCGGCTGCCAAGCCCCTGCAATTCGCGGCCTTGAAACACCACGCTGCCTTCGCTGGGAATCAGCCGCAGCAGGGCCTGGCCCAGGGTCGACTTGCCGGAGCCCGACTCACCGACAATACCCAGCGTCTGCCCTTGGCGTACCTGCAGGTCAAGGCCCTGCAGCGCCGTGAACCGATTCCGGCGCCAAGGCAGCCCGCCACGGCCGAAGGCCACCCGCAACTGCGTCACGCTCAGCAGCACCGGCGCTGCCGGATCGGCCAACTCGGCGGCGGCAGGTTCGGCGTCCAGCAACTGCCGGGTGTAAGGATGGCGGGGGGCAGTGAACACCTGCTCGCAGGCGCCCTGCTCGACGATCCGGCCATGGCGCATCACGGCGACGTGCTGGGCAATGTCGCGGACCAGGTTCAGGTCATGGCTGATCAACAGCAGCGCCATGCCCAGGCGCTGTTGCAGGCTTTTCAGCAGCGCCAGGATGCGCCGTTGCACCGTGACGTCGAGGGCGGTGGTCGGCTCATCGGCGATCAACAGTTGCGGCTCGCACGCCAGCGCCATGGCGATCATCACCCGTTGGCGCTGGCCGCCGGACAACTGGTGGGGGTAACTGCCCAGACGCTGGCGCGGGGTGCCGATGCCCACCAGCCCCAGCAGTTCGACAATCCGCTCGCGGGCTTCGGCCGGGCCCATGCCACGGTGCAGGCGCAGGGTCTCGGCCAGTTGTTTTTCCACGGTGTGCAGCGGGTTCAGTGAACTCATGGGCTCCTGGAAGATCATCGCGATGCGGTTGCCACGCAGCGCCTGCAAGCGCCGGGCACTTGCCCCCAGCAACTCCTCGCCCTGGTAGCGGATGCTGCCTTGGGTGTGGGTAATGGCCTGGGGCAGCAGCTGCAGAATCGAATGCGCAGTCACCGACTTGCCGGAACCGGACTCGCCCACCAACGCCAGGCACTCACCGGCGCGAATATCCAGGTCCAGGCCATGGACCACCGGGGTATCGTTAAAGGCCACGCGCACATCGCGCAGGGCGATCAGGCAATCAGTCATCTCAAGCACTCGGGTCGAAGGCATCACGGCAGGCTTCGCCGATGAATACCAGCAAGGAAAGAATCAACGCCAGGGCACAGAACGCCGTCAGCCCCAGCCAGGGCGCCTGCAGATTATTCTTGCCCTGGGCCACCAGTTCCCCCAGCGAAGCACTGCCCGCCGGCATGCCGAAGCCGAGGAAGTCCAGCGCCGAAAGCGTGGCGATGGCCCCGGTGACAATGAACGGCAGCCAGGTCAGCGTGGCGTTGAACGCGTTGGGCAGGATATGCCGGGTCATCAGGCGCAGGTCGCCGACGCCCAACGCGCGGGCCGCCCGCACATATTCCAGGTTGCGCCCGCGCAGGAACTCGGCGCGCACCACGTCCACCAGCGCCAGCCAGGTGAACAACGCCATGATGCCCAGCAGCCACCAGAAATCAGGCTCCACGAAACCGGACAGGATGATCAGCAGGTACAGCACCGGCAAGCCCGACCAGATCTCCAGCAGCCGCTGGCCGAGCAGGTCCACCCAGCCGCCGTAATAGCCCTGCAGGGCCCCGACGGTGACACCGATCACGGCACTGATGGCGGTGAGCGCCAGGGCAAACAGCAGCGACACCCGCGCCCCATAGATCACCCGCGCCAACACATCGCGCGCCTGGTCGTCGGTGCCCAGCCAGTTCTGACCCGACGGCGGGCTGGGCGCCGGCGTGGTGAGGTCGTAATTCACCGTCTCGGCACTGAACGGCACCGGCGCGAACAGCATCCAGCCACCCTGCCCTTCAACCAGTTGGCGGGTGGACGCAGCGCGGTAATCGGGCTGGAATGGCAGTTGCCCGCCAAAGTCCTGTTCGGTGTAGCGCACCAGCGCCGGGAAGTAATAGCTGCCTTTCCACGCCAGCAACAGTGGCTTGTCGTTGGCCAGCCCTTCGGCGCCCAGGCACAGGCCGAGCAACACCACGAACAGCCATAGCGACCACCAGCCGCGGCGGTGCTGGCGAAAGCGCTGCCAGCGGCGCCGGGCCACGGGAGAAAGCACATACATGGTCAGCTCCTTGCGGAAAAATCGATACGCGGGTCGACCAGGCGATAGCACAGGTCGCCCACCAACTTGATCACCAGCCCCGCGAGGGTGAACACCAGCAGCGAGCCGAACACCACGGGATAGTCCCGGGCCACGGCCGCCTCGTAGCTCAGGCGGCCCAGGCCATCGAGGGAAAAGATCACCTCGACCAGCAATGAACCGCCGAACAGCACGTTGATCAGGGCATTGGGCAACCCCGCCACCAGCAACAGCATGGCGTTGCGAAACACATGGCGGTACAGCACCTGGCGCTCGCTGAGCCCCTTGGCGCGCGCGGTGACCACGTACAGGCGGCTGATTTCACTGAGCACGCTGTTCTTGGTCAACAGGGTCAGGGTGGCGAAACCGCCCACCACCAGCGCCGCGACCGGCAGCACCAGATGCCAGAAATAGTCCACGACCTTGGCCAACGGGTTCAGCTGGCTGAAGTTGTCCGACACCAGCCCGCGCACCGGGAACCAGTCCAGGGCAGTACCGCCGCCAAACAGCACAATCAACAGCAGCGCGAACAGAAAGGCCGGCATGGCGTAGCCGATGGCAATCAGCGCACTGCTCCAGCCGTCGAACGCCGTGCCGTTGCGCACCGCCTTGCCGATGCCTAGCGGAATCGACACCAGGTAGGTGATCAGGGTCGCCCAAAGGCCCAGGGACAGGGTGACCGGCAACTTGGACACCATCAGGTCAGTGACCTTGGCGCCGCGAAAAAAGCTGGTGCCCAGGTCCAGATGCGCGTAGTTGTCCAGCATCAGCCACAGGCGCTGCAACGGCGGTTTGTCGAAGCCGTACTGGCGCTCGATGTCGGCGACCAGCGCCGGGTCCAGCCCCCGGGTGGCGCGGGCGTCGCTGCCCACCCGCTCCGTGGCCGCACCGCCGGCGGCTACCGCGCCAAGGCCCTGAAGACGGGCGATGGCCTGCTCCACCGGGCCACCGGGGGCCGCTTGCACAATCGCGAAATTGACCAGCAGAATGCACAGCAGGGTCGGCCCCATCAGCAGCAGGCGCCGCAGACTATAGGCCCACATGACGCTCGCCCTCCTCGGCTCGCTGCATCTGCACGCTGGTGAGCGCCGTCGGGCTTATCTGCCACCAGGTATCCAGCCCGGGCTCGTTGTTGGCCTGCAGGCGCGGGCGGCCGTAGCGGTTCCACCACACCGACGACACACCGGGCGGGTAGTAGTTGGGAATCCAGTAGTAGCCCCACTGCAGCACGCGGTCCAGGGCATGGGCGTAATGCACCATGCGCCCGCGGCTGTCGGCATTGACCAGGCCTGCGATCAGGCCGTCCACGGCCGGGTCGCGCAGCACCGCGTAGTTGTTGGAGCCCGGATCAGCCGCGCTCTCGGAGCCATAGTAGTTGTACAGCTCGCGTCCAGGCGTGGGCGAAACCGGGTACGCCGCCACGATCATGTCGTAGTCCCGGGCCCGCAGGCGGTTGGTGTACTGCGCCGAATCGACCTGGCGAATGCTGAAGCCGACACCAATCTGCGCCAGGTTGCGCTTGAACGGCAGCAACAGGCGCTCGAAACCGCGCTGTACGTTGAGGAAGGTAAAGCTCAGCGGCTGGCCCGCGGCGTTCACCAACTGGTCACCGCGTGGCCGCCAGCCGGCGCTTTCCAGCAACCGCAAGGCCTGCAACTGCTGTGCGCGGACAATGCCACTGCCATCGGTTTTCGGCGGCTCGAAGGCCTGGGTGAATACCTCGTCGGGGATCTTGCCGCGCCAGGGTTCGAGGATGTTCAGTTCCTCGGTATCAGGCAGGCCAGTGGCCGCCAGGTCGCCATGGGAGAAATAGCTGCGCTGGCGGATGTACAGGCTGCGCATCATCTGCCGGTTGCTCCACTCGAAGTCCCACAGCAGGGCGATAGCCTGGCGCACGCGGCGGTCCTGGAACATGGGTTTGCTCAAGTTGAACACAAAACCCTGGGCCTCCTGGGCGGCGCCGGGCGCCAGGTGCTCGCGTACCAGGCGGCCATCGTCCAGTGCCGCACCGTCGTAACCCAGGGTATAGCTCGTGGCCGAGAACTCGCGGTTGTAGTCCAAGGCCCCCCCTTTCAGCACCTGCCGCGCTACCTCGGTATCGCCGAAAAACTCCACGCTCAGCTCGTCGAAGTTGTACAGGCCACGGCTGGCCGGCAGGTCGCGGCCCCACCAGTCCTTGTTGCGCTCGAAATGAATACTGCGGCCCGGGTCGACGCGGCTCACCCGGTAAGGCCCGCTGCCCAGCGGCGGCTCGAAACCACCGCCGCTGGCAAAGTCGCGGCTTTTCCACCAGTGCTCGGGCAGCACCGGCAAGCCAGCGATATCCAGGGGCAGGTTGCGGTTGCCCGTGTTCTTGAAGGTAAAGCGTACCTGGGTGGGTGACTCCACCCGCACCTGATCGACGTCGGCAAACTGCTGCCGGTATTTGAGGCTGCCCTGGGTCATGAACAGCGTGAAGGTGTAGCGCACGTCTTCGGCGGTGATGGGCTGGCCATCGGCGAAACGCGCCTTGTCGTTGAGCACCACGCGCAGCCAGCTACGGTCCGGCGCCAACTCGAACTGCCGGGCTACCAGGCCGTAGACCGTGTAGGGCTCGTCCTTGGAGCGGTACCCCAAGGGCGAATACAGCCAACTGTCCACCTGGGTCACACCGGTACCCCTGTCCACGTAAGGCACGATGTGGTCAAACGCGCCGTCTTCCGTGGACGAGCGTCGCAGGCTGCCGCCCTTGGGTGCCTGGGGGTTGACGTAATCGAAGTGCTCGAAACCGTCGGCGTAGCGCGGTGCTTCGCCGTAGACCGTGAGGTACCCCTGCGGGGCGCCCCAGGCCGCGGACGCCAGGCACAACGTGGTCAGCAGCACACCGAAACCGTGCCTGCCTGACAGGTTGTGCAACCAGAGCCGTTTTTTTATAGGGCAAGGCTTAGAATACATTTTCGCAAACCCGCCATTGGCGATCATCAAAGTGCATAACGGCCGCCTCAGAAGTTGTAGGCAATCTTGGTGAACAGCACTCGACCGTAAGGGTCGGCGTATTTGGGGTCGTAGCCACTCTGGAAGGTGTAGGTCTGGTTGCTGAAGGGCGGCTCGCGGTCGAACAGGTTCTGCACCCCGGCGGTGAAGTCGACGCTCTTGCGCCAGTGGTAGGTGCCGGCCAGATCCCACACGTTGTAGGAAGCGACGCTGTGGTGGGTGTCAGGGTCGGAGTCGTGGTAGCCGCTGGTGAAGCGGTTGACCAGGCTGGCGCCATACGGGCCCTGGTTCCAGCTCAGGGTCAGGCTCTGGCGCCAGCGGGCAACGGCGCCGGCCGAGGAGAAGTCGCCACCCCTGAAATCACCGACCTTGTCGATGAATGGGCCACCAATCTGTTCCTGGTAGTCATAGCGGGTCACGTAAGTGCCCTGCAGGCCCAGGCCGAATTGACCGTAGGGGGAATCAGGGAACCGGTAGTCCAGGGACACGTCGATGCCGCTGGTCTTGACCTTGCCCAGGTTGGCCAGGCCCGTGATGATGTGGTCGATGGAGCCGTCGGCCTTGCGCACGATGCGGTCGGCAAACGCATCGGGGTTGTCGAAGATGGCCGACTCGGGAAATTCGGCGATCTGGTTGGCGATCTTGATCCACCAGAAGTCCAGGCCCACGGACAGGTCGCGCACCGGCTGGTAGACGAAGCCGAAAGTGACGTTGCGCGCCGTCTCTGGGCTCAGCTGGGTGTTGCCACCGGTGCGGCTGAAGAACTGCTGGGCGCAGTCGCGGTTGGCGATGCCGCCATTGCTGGGGTTGCCGCCGGCGCACAGGCGCGGGTCGTTGTAATTGGCGTTGGTGTAAGTGGTGTAGTTGGGGTTGTACAGCTCATACAACGATGGGGCACGGAAGCCTTCGCTGTAGGCGCCACGCAGCACCAGCTCCTTGAACGGCTGGAAGCGGAACGAGTATTTGGGGTTGGTGGTACTGCCGAAGTCACTGTACTTGTCGTGGCGCACGGCGGCGCTCAGTTCCAGGCTGTCGAGCACCGGCACGTTCAGTTCGGCGTATTCGGCCTGCACCGAGCGGTCGCCGGACACGGCGGCGTTGGGGTCTACCCCCAGGCTCTGCACCTGGGCGGCGAACTGTTCATAATCCTGGTGGAACTCTTCCTTGCGGTATTCGCCGCCGATGGCCAGGGCTGCGGGGCCAGCGCCAAACCAGTCGCCGATCTCGCGGCTGGCGCGCCCGTCAACGGCCTTCACCCGGCCCAGGGCGGTGCGGTAATCACCGTCCACGGCATTGGCGGCCAGATAGGCGGCGCCTGCCGCGCTCTGTGGGCCGAAGGGGTTGAGGGTGCCGTCGGCAATGCCGGTGCTCACGGCCGTGTCATTGACGTAGCCGCTGTTGATGCTGTTGACCACTTTGTTCTGGTTGTAGGAGGCGCCTACGTTGTAATCCCAGCCGGCAGCGTTGCCCTCGAACGTCAGCAACAAGCGCTGGCTGGTGTTGTCAGCGCTCTGGCGGCGCGGGCCCACGTCGCTTTCACGCCAGTTGACGTCCACTGGTTGGGTGGGGTCCAGGGCGAAGCCGGTCGGGCCGGGGGTAATGCCGTTGCCGGGATAGTACGCAGTGCCGGGGTTCACTTGCAGGCCGCTCAACGGCGCGGCGCCTACCTGGGTGCGGCTCTGGTTCTTGGCGAAGAAGTATTCCAGGCTCACGGTCTGGTCATCGGCCAGCTTGCCACTGGCCTTGGTGAACAGCGAAGTCTTTTCCGATTCGGGAATCAGGTCCAGGGAACTCCACAGGCTTTCGCGGCAAATACCATTGCGCAGGATCAGCCCTGGCCCCTTGCAGCCACTGGCGGCAAGGGGGTTGGTGGCATTGCTGCCCTGGCTCCAGTTGGCCGGCGAGGTGGTACCGCTGGTGTAGTCCAGGCCACGGTTGGGCTGGTAGTTGTAGGTGTAGCTTCGGTCCTTGGCGGCCAGGCTGTCCTGCTTGTCGAAGTTGGCCACGGCGAATACGTTGAACCGGTCCTGGTCCAGGTCGCCGAAGCCGTAGCTGGCGCTCAGGTCATGCGTGTCGCCGTCGCCGGCGTGGGTCGGGCTGGTGAGGCCGCCACTGATCTGGCCGCCGATCACGCTTTTCCTGGTGATGAAGTTGATCACCCCACCGATGGCATCGGTGCCGTACAGGGCCGAAGCGCCATCTCGCAGAATTTCCACACGGTCCAGGGCGGCGAAGGGAATGGTATTGAGGTCGACGCCAGCGCCACTGATGGCGTTGTTGCTCAGGCGTCTGCCGTTGAGCAGCACCAGGGTCTTGTTCGGGCCGATGCCGCGCAAGTCCGCGAACGAAGCTCCGCCGCTGTCGGAGCCCACGGCACGGCTGGAATTGACCGAGGACTGGTTGCTGGCGATGCGGCTGACCAACTGCTCGACGCTGGTCACACCCTGTTCCTTGAGCTGCTCGACGTGCAGGATGGTGATGGGCACCGCGGTTTCCGCGTCCACCCGGCGAATGGCACTGCCGGTCACCTCCACCCGCTCCAGCTGGGTGGTGGGGGGCGCGCTGACGGCCGCCGCAGGCGTGGCGCTGATATCGGGGCTGATGACCACGCCGGTGCTGCTGGTCTCGCTGTGCAGGCCGCTGCCCTGCAGGGCAGCGCGCAGCGCCTGGTCAACGCTCAAGTCGCCCTTGACCGGGGGGGCCACCTGGCCTTGCACCAGCCGCTGATCGAAAGCGATGGTCTGGCCGGTCTGTCTGGAAATCTGCAGCAGGGTCGAATCCAATGGGCCGGCCGGCACGTCGAACGTCACGGCCAGGGCCCATTGGGGGGCCAGGTTCAGCCCCAGCAACAGGCCGGCACTGATTCGGGTCAAGGTCATTGGTTTCACGGAAGGGGCATCCCTGATATCTGGTTGTTTTCAGGGATGTGCAACGAACCGACGGGAATTACAGGGGTAGCGTCTAGACCGAAATCTGCTGAGCTTATACCGCCGCCACTCAGGCGACCCGTACCTCGATGCTGACCCAGTAAGGGCTGTAGCGCGTCACCTCGATCGGTAGCGACAGGCCCAGCAACTGCAGCGCACGGTCGCTGTCGTCCAGCGGGAAGATCCCGCTCAGGCGCAGTGCCGCCGCCTGGGGGCTGACGCGGATGATGCCCGGGCGATAGTCGCGCAATTGCTCGATGATGCTACCCAGGCGCCAGTCCCGTGCCTCCAGGCGGCCCTGGGTCCAGGCGTCGGCGTTGCCGGCCGCTTGCACCTGCAGCACCCCGCGGGCATCGAAGCGGGCGCTGCTGCCCGCCTCTACCCATTGCCGCTGACCGCTGGCCGTCATGACCAGGCTGCGGGCGTGGAGTACCGACAATTGCGTGGCGTCGTCCTGACGCGCGACCACCACCCGCGACCCCGTGGCCTGAATCTGGCCGTGCTCGGTGGTGATCATGAAGGCCCGCCGCGGGTCGGTGGCCACATCCAGCCACACGCTACCGGCATGCACTTGCAACAACCGCTGCTGGCTATCGAAGTGTTGCGCCACCCGTGTGCGGGCATTGAGTATCAACGCGCTGCCATCGGCCAGGGTCAGCGCCTGGCGCTGGCCGATGCCCGTCTGCAATTCATCGCTAGCTGGCCAGAGGCTTTCCCTGCGCCCCAGCCAGTGCACGCCCCCCAGCAGCGCAACCAAGCCCAGGCCACCCTGCAGCAAACGCCGCCGGCTGCTGGTAGGCGCCTGCAAACTGCGCAACAGGCTTTGCCGCGGCACACCACGCAAGGTCGCGCTGGGCAACTGCCCCACACCCTGGCTCATCACCTGCCAGATCTCTTCATGGCGTGCATCGCTGCTGCGCCACTGGGCAAGCGCCTGAACCTGCTGCTCACTGGCCTGGCCGGAATGCAGCAAGGCCATCCAGCGCGCTGCCTCCTTGACGATCACGCCATCGGATGCGGTGCGATTCATGCGTCGACCATCACGTGATAGCACCGGGCGAATGCCTGAGCCATGTACTGCTGCACCCGGCTGACCGACACCCCCAACTGCCGGCCGATTTCGGCATAGGTCAGGCCGTCGAGCTGATGGTAGAGGAACGCGGCCTTCGCTTTCGCCGACAAGCCGTCCAGCAAGCGGTCGACGGCCACCAGGGTTTCGATCAGCACCGCCCGCTCCTCGGGAGAGGGATGCACGGGCTCGGGCACCAACGCCAGGCTTTCCAGGTACGCCCGTTCCAGATCCTGGCGACGCCAACCCTCATAGACCAGACGTTGGGCGATGGTGGTCAACAGCGCCCTGGGCTCACGGATAGCGGTGGGGTCAGGCAGGGCCAGCACTCGCACGAAGGTTTCAGCGGCCACGTCCTGGGCGTTGTAGGGGCAGCCCAGCACACGCCCGATGCGGGCACACAGCCAGGCATAGTCGCGCTTGAACAACTGGCCGATCAGGGGGTAATGCGAAGTGGGAGTTGCGCCCATCGGGGTGCTCCATGCCGAGAAAACACTACAGGCCCCGCAGGGCAGACGGGGCCACTCTGCAACAGAGTCGGAGATTTCAGGAAGGAATTAAAAGTTTACAATCACGATACAAATGGCATAAGCGTACCACTTCAGCCCGGCGGCGCCGGTGACGGCGGCCCGCGTGCAAGGCCGGCAGCAGCCGCTGTCGTCGTGAAGGCTGGAGCCAGGCAACGCGGTCGATCTGGCAGGCCCCTTCCCGAGCTTCGCCCGGTCCCAAAGGATTGATGCGGCGTGCCGGGTTCACCGCTGTGGGACCGGGCGCAAGCTCGGGAAGGCCGCGCCGCGTTCCACCTGTCGCACCGCAGCGCCCGGTTCTACCGGCTTGTCAGGGGCCTGCAGCGGCCGTAAGGCCGCTACAGGGCGTTCGGGATGCGGCCTGCCTGGTTTATTACCAGCTGTACCCCACTTTCGCGTAGTAGAACGCCCCGCTGTAACCAAACGGTGAATACGTGCTGTACGCCAGGTTGCCACCGCTGGAAGCGTAATCGCTGAGCTTGGCCGGGTACTTGTCCGTCACGTTGTCACCCCCCAAGGTAAACAGCCAGTTCTTGTAGCGATAATCCACCGCCAGGTCCAATACCCACGCCGCCTGGAAGTGCTGGTCGTTGACCGCGTCAGCCTGGTAGCTGGTGTATTCGCCGTAGCGCACCAGGGTGCTGTGCAGCGCCCAATTGCCATAGTTGAAATCGTTGCCCAGGGTCAACTTGTGCTCGGGCGTGGTGTTGCCCAGCAGGCCATTCTTCTCGCGACGGTCAACCCGTTGCAGGTTCACCCCCAAGGCATCGAGCACCGCCGGGTTGGCTTTGACGTCGGTGACTTTGGTGTGGTTGTAGTTGTAGCCCAGGGTGCTGTTCCAGCGGATGCCATTGTCGAACTGGTAGCGGTAGTTGGCCACCAGGTCGATGCCGTTGGTGCTGGTGTCCACGGCGTTGGTGAAGTACCGGGCACTGGTGTAGTTGATGTTCCCTACTCCGTTGGCTTGCAGGTAAGCGATGGCGGCGTTGTTGAGCACCAGGTTGGACGACAACGTGATGCGGTCGTCGATGTCGATGCGGTACACGTCCGCCGTCACCGTCAGGTTGTCGGTGGGCTGCAGCACCAGGCCCAGGCTGTAATTGCGTGACTTCTCCGGTTTCAGGTCTTCGGCGCCCAGCAACTTGGCCACCTGACTGTTGGCCGGGAAGGTACCGGCTTCCTGCACCGTGTTACCGATCAACTGCGACGAGGTGTAGGTGAAATTCTGCTGGGCCAGGGACGGCGCTCGAAAGCCCGTGGAGATACTGCCGCGCAGCGCCACCTGAGGGGTGAAAGCGTAGCGCGCCGACAGGGCACCCGTGGTATTGGCGCCGAAGTCGCTGTAGTCCTCGCGGCGCACCGCCGCCGAGCCACTGAGCTTGTCGGTGAAGTCGGTCTCCAGGTCCAGGTACTCGGCCACGCTGTGACGGTTGTAGCTGCCCGCGTCAGTGTCACGGAAGCCGCCCAGGCCGGAGCTGCCGGTCTGGTAGTACGAAGCCGGGTCGCCGGACTTGATCTGGTAGTCCTGATCCAGGTACTCGGTACCCACCGACAGCGACACCGGGTTGGCCAGCCAGCCCAGGCGAAATTCCCGCGACAGGTCCAGGCTCAGTTGCTTCTGGTCGTTCTCCAGGGTGCCGTTGTAGAAGTGGGTGGGCGTGGCCAGGCCCAGCGAGGTGTTGATGGTTCGGGTATTGATCTCGTAGCTGTTCTTGCCGTAGTTGGCCGACAGGTCGTAATGCCAGTCGTCCAGCCACTGCCCGCGCACGCCCACCACCAGCGACGTGTCTTCCAGGGTGCCGCGGATCAGCGGCAGGTAACCGTTGGGGTACAGCGCCGCCAGGTTGTTGGACGCGTTGCTGGCCCGGTAGAACGCCGCCGTCTCGCCGGTGCGGTGGCTATAACCGCCGAAGCTGTAGAGCTGGGCATTGTCGTTGAGGTCGAACTCGCTGTTGAAGAACAGCTTGCCGTCCTTTGTGGCGGGCTCGCCCTGGCGGAACACATGCTGGCCATAGGTGGTGGAGCCGATGCTGGCGGTGCGGTAATCGTCGCCGGCACGGTCGGTGTAATCGTTGTTGTCGCCCTCCCCCGACAGGTTGAAGAAGCCACGATCGCCCAGGGCGAAACCGGCGTTGCCGTCCACCTCGCGCTGGATACCGTCGCCCTTTTTGTAGCTGCCGTATTTGGTCGACACCGAACCACCGTGATTGGCGTCCTTGAGGATGATGTTGATCACCCCGGCGATCGCGTCGGAACCGTAGCGCGCCGACGCGCCGTCGCGCAGCACTTCGATATGGTCGATGGCCGACATCGGAATGGCGTTCAAATCGGCCGGTGACGAACCACGGCCCACGGCCCCGCCCAGGTTGACGAATGCCCCCGTGTGGCGGCGCTTGCCGTTGACCAGCACCAGCACCTGGTCGGGTGACAGCCCGCGCATCTGCGCCGGGCGCGCCAGTTCGGCGCCGTCCACCAGGCTTGGGCGTGGGAAGTTGATGGACGGGATCAGCCGCGCCAGCACCGTGCCCAGCTCGCTGGAGCCGCTACTGCGCAGGGTTTCCCCGGAAATCACATCGATGGGCGACAGCGACTGGCTGGCGGTGCGTTCCTGGGCACGAGTACCGGTGACGATGACCGTGTCCAGCTTGCTGTCCTTGCCGTCGCTGGCCTCGGTGTCGGCCAGGCTGACGACGCTCCAGCCACTGCCCAGCACACTGGCTGAGACCAGTGCAGCCGTCAGGGTATTGAGTTGGAACCTTTGCATGTACCGCTCTCCTTTGATCCTCACCCGGGGTATCGAGTACCCAGGGCCGAACGAGCGATCCGTATGGCGAACGGTGGCGGTCATCCTTGACGTTTTTTGATGTGTGTCGGCAGTCCGATTGCCATATAGCATATTGCTACAATGCAGAAATTTTAAATAACCTTATCGCATATGCGCCGGCATATGGCTATCGCGCTATCTCGTGGGACCAGAGCGCATCAATGCGCCAGGATGCGCGACAGGAAGGCCTGCGCCCGCGGCGAACGTTGGCGCAGGTCACCGAAGAAAGCCTCGGCGCTGCAGTCTTCCAGGATCTGCCCCTGGTCCATGAACAGAATGCGGTCGGCCACCTTGCGTGCAAAGCCCATTTCGTGGGTCACGCACAGCATGGTCATGCCGTCGCGGGCCAGTTCCACCATGACATCCAGCACTTCCTGGACCATCTCCGGGTCCAGCGCCGAGGTGGGTTCGTCGAACAGCATGCACAGCGGGTCCAGGGTCAGGGCGCGGGCGATCGCCACGCGCTGCTGCTGGCCGCCGGACAACTGCGCCGGGTACTTGTGGGCATGGGCCGCCAGCCCTACCCGGTCCAGCAACGCCAAGGCCCGCTGGCGGGCATCGACGGCAGAGCGCTTGAGCACCTTCTCCTGGGCCAGGGTGAGGTTGGCCAGCACCGACAGATGCGGGAACAGCTCGAAATGCTGGAACAGCATGCCCACCCGCGCCCGCAGGGCCGGCAGGTCGGTACCCCGGGCGCCCGGGTCGATACCTGCCACGGTCAGGCGCCCGCCGTCATAGGGCTCCAGGCCATTGACCAACTTGATCAGGGTGGACTTGCCCGAGCCTGACGGCCCGCACACCACCACGACCTCGCCTTTGGCCACCCGGGTGGTACAACCGTCGAGCACCTTGAAGGTACCGTAGTGCTTGCTGACGTTTTCAAACTCGATCATCGGTGACTCCGCGACGGAACGCGCCGGGCCAGCCGATGGGCCAACCACTGCAGGGCGCTGCAAAACAGGAAATAGACCAGGGCCACGAACAGGAAGATCTGGACCGGGTGCACCATGACCCGGTTGCTGACCTGGGTGGCCACGTAGGACAGCTCACCCACGCCGATCACATAGGCCAGCGAGGTGTCCTTGATCAGCGAGACCCACTGGTTGAGGAACGAGGGCAACATGATCGGCAGGGCCTGGGGCAAGATCACCAGGCGCAAGACCTGGCCTGGGCGCAGGCCCAGGGCCTTGGCCGCCGCCCACTGGCCCGCAGGCAAGCTGCCGATGCCCGCCGCCACGCCATGGGCCAGGTAGGCACCGCCGATCAGCGACAAGGCGCACACCACGGTGGCCAGCGCCGGGACGTCGACGTGAAAAAGGATGGGTAGCAGAAAGTAGGCCCAGAACATCAGCATCAGTACCGGGATGGCACGCAGGAAGCCCAGCACGCCCACCAGTACCCAGCGCAGCCAGCCGCGGCTGACCACCAGGGCAATGCCCCAGGCCAGCCCCAGCACCCCGGCGGCGACGCCGGACAACAGGCTGAGCAACAGCGTCAAGGCGGCACCACCCAAGGGCCCGTCCGGGTAAGCCCCCCAGGTGAAGTACCCCAGGTTATCAATGATGACCGAGAAGTCCATGGTTCAGGCTACCCCGCGACGGTAGTGGCGGCTGTGCTGGATCAACTGCCCCACGGCCTCGATCACGGCAATGCTGAGCACGTACAGCAAGGTCGCGAAGCCGAACGCCTGGAAGGTCTTGAAGGTTTCCGTCTCCACTTGGCGCGACGCATAGGACAGGTCGGCCAGGCCGATGGCCATGGTCAGGGAGGTGTTTTTCACTGCATTCATGTACTGGCCCAGCAACGGCCCCAGCGCCGTGCGCAGGCCTTGAGGCAGAATCACGTGGCGCCATACCTGGGCGGGACGCAGCCCCAGGGCCAGGCCCGCAGCGCGTTGTTCCTGGCGTACCGAGTCGATACCGGCGCGCAGTTCTTCGGCGATGAACGCCGTGGTGTACAGGGTCAGGCCCCAGAAACCGGCGATGAACTCAAACGACGGCCAGTCCAGGCTGACCGGCCCCAGGGCCAGGCTGCGCGGGGTATTGAGCCAGGTCACCAAAGCCTCCGGCAACAAGGCGGTGACGCCGAAATACCAGAAAAACAGTTGTACCAGCAGCGGCGTGTTGCGAATCACCAGCACATACAGCTGGGCAGGTGTCGACAGCCAGCGGGCCGGGGCAGTGCGGGCCAGGTAGAGCAAGGCGCCCAGGCCAGTGGCGACCACGCACACCAGCAACGACAAGCCCAGGGTCAATAGAAAACCATCGAACAACCAATGCAGATAACGGGGTGCGAGCAGTTCACCGAACATGAGGGTGCTTATCCAGATCAAGCAGAAACAGGCCCGCGCACCGGAGTGCGCAGGCCATTTGACGAACCGCGGGGGTCAACTCAGGACTTGTCGCCGATCTTGAACAGCCGCGCCAGCGGGGTGCTGGTCTGCGGGCCGAACCAGGTGTCGTAGATCTTCTGCGCCTGGCCGTCCTTCTCCAGCTCCACCAGGGTCTGGTTGACGAAATCGGTCAGCGCCGTCTCGCCCTTGGGCAGGCCCACGCCAATCAGGTCGTTGGAAATGGTGAACGGCGGTACTTCGTACTTGTCGCGGTCCGGCACGTTGGCCAGCAGGCCGATCAGCTTGGGGCCGTCCTGGGTAATGGCCTGGACGTTGCCGTTGCGCAGTGCGGTGAAGGCGAACGGGGTATCGTCATAGGCCACCACCTTGGCGCCGGGGAATTTCTCCCGCAGCACGCCTTCGTTGGTGGTGCCTTTGTCGACGCCCACGCGCCAGGTGTTCAACTGATCCTGGGACGTGAGGGTGCCTTTCTTGACGATGAACTGCTGGCCCGACGCGAAGTACGGGGTACTGAAGTTGACCTGCTGGGCACGCTCAGGGGTGATGGTGAAGTTGGCCAGTACCAGGTCAACCTTGTTCGACACCAGCAACGGCACGCGGTTGGCCGGGTTGGTGGATTGCAGTTGCAGCTTGACACCCAGCTTGGCGGCGATGGCCTTGGCGTAATCCACGTCCAGGCCTTCGATCTGGTGGGTCTTGGCATCGACGAAGCCGAAGGGCGGGTTGCTGTCGAAGGCAGCTACGCGCAACACACCGGCTTTCTTGATATCTTCCAGGCGGTCGGCATGGGCAATGCCGGACAGCAACGCCAGGGACAGTGCAGCAAGGGCAGTCAGTTTTTTCATGGAGTGTCGACTTCCTGTATGGGCAGTTGGGCGAAGCGCCCGAGGCAGGAAGTCTTGCAGCACGGCGAAAAAACCAAAAGGAATATAATATTATTTGTTAATGCCTATAAGTAATAACCGTAATAGCGGCCATGGCCGCATCACTGGCGCTGCGCAGCATCAGGCACACCGCATGCGCCGCGTCGCGTCGAGGCCGCAAGCCACTGCTACACCGGCAGGTTGAGGTGATGGTCACCCAGCCGGCGCAGCAAGGTCGACAGCGGCTCGTCGGGCAGGCCGGCGTCGATCACCCGGCCCGTCAGGTCCAGGTGCAGCTCGCGGGCCCGCGCTTGGGCATGACGCGCCGCCAGACGCGCCTGCAGCACGACCGTGGGCGAACCCTCGGCGACGCCCTGCAGCAAGGCCTCGGCGGCTTCGATGCGCACTTGCAGATCACCGATGGCGGCAATCACCAGCGGGTCCTGGTTCAGGTCTATGGCTTTGACGTGCTGGGCCAGGCTGGCCGCGGCATCGCGGGCCACGAGCAGGTCGGCGTGTACGAGGGATTCAGACATGGGGTGCTCCTTCAGTTCCAGGCATGGCGCGGCGGGTGAACGCCGTTGAGGTGGGCATTGCCGATCAAGTGGTATTTCCAGCGCACCGGGTCATGCAGGGTATGGGTGCGCGCATTGCGCCAGAAACGGTCAAGGCCGCGGCGCTCGCTGACGGTACGGGTGCCACCCAGTTCCAGCAGACGGCTGGCGGCCAGCAGGGCGATCTCGGTAGACAGCACCTTGGCCTGCCCCACCACCACTGAAGCCCGGGCCACGCTGGCTTCGCTCGGCTCGGCCAGGGCCTGGTCCACGGCTTCGCCGGCCTTGCGCAGAATGGCTTCGGCCGCGGCCAGGCGCCAAGCCAGGTCGCCGATCAGCGCCTGGCTGTGGGGGTCCTGCCAGCCATGCTCAAGGCCGCTGTCCGGCCATGGCCGTGCCTGGCGGGCGACCTCCAGTGTGGCGGCGAACGCCCCCCGGGCAATGCCGGTGTCCACCGCCGCCTGGATGATCTGCGACACCGGCCCATCGGCGGTGGGCTGGTCATAGGCCTTCCAGGCGGGGATCACATCACCGGCAGGTACCGTGACGTCATCCACCAGGGCACAGCCGCTGGCGGTGATGCGCTGGCCGAAGCCATCCCAGTCATTGATGATGGTCAGCCCGTGGGCATCACGTGGTACAAAGGCAATGAAGGGCCGTTGCTGCTCATCGACACCGGCCACCGGCACGATGTGGGCAAACAACGCACCGGTGCAGTAAGCCTTTTCACCGTTGAGCCGCACACGGTCACCGTCAAACTGCACGCGGGTTTCAAAGGCGGTGACCTGCTTGCTCTTGGCCTCGGAAAACGCGTTGCCGAAGCGGTAGCCGGCCAAGACCTTGGCAAAGTAGGCCTGCTTCTGCGCCTCGCTGCCGGTCAGCAGCAGGTTGTTGACCACGCCGAAATGGTTCTGCGGCAGTTGCCCCAGCGACGGGTCGGCGGCCGAGACCGTGGCGATCACCTCGCTCACCGTTACCCAGGACACGCCCGCGCCGCCGTAGGCCTGGGGCACGGTAATGGCCCACAGGCCGCTCTGGGAAAAACGCTCCAGTTCATCCCAGGGCAAGCGCCGCAGCCGGTCACGCTCCACGGCTTCGCGGGCAAAGTCTTCGGCCAGGTGCCGGGCCACCTCGATGGCCTCGGCGTCGCTGCGGATCACCCGGGCCGGTTCCCGGGGCGCCGCGGCAATACGGCCAGCGGCTTGGGGGTGTTGATCAGTCATCAATGAGGTCCTTTCCGAGGGCAATGGCTACCCGCTTTCACAAACCGGGCCAGGTTCACCCGTTCAATGCCCACGGGCACTCAATGCGCCTGGGCCACAGGCTCGGCACGCTCGCGGCGGCCACTGTGCTGATTCACTGTTGCTGTACCAACAGTGGCCGCCGGCGAATTGAAACAGCCCAGTGCCAGGGTCATCAGTTGGTGGATACGCCCCAGGGACAAGCCCAGGCGCAGGCTGATCTGCGCATAGGTCATGCCCTCCAGCTGGCTGTGCACGAACACCGCCTTGGCCTGCCCGGACAGGCCATCGAGCCGGCGGTCTATGGCGGTCAGGCTTTCGACCAGCATCAGTTGCTCCTGGGGCGAGGCATGCAAGTGTTCAGGGCCTTCGCCCACTTCGTCCAGCCAGGCCTTTTCCTGATCGCGGCGGCGCCAGCGCTCGTACAGCAGGCGTTGGGCGATGGTGGTCAGCAGGGCGCGCGGTTCGCGAATGGCGCCGGGGTCGGGCAGCATCCAGACCTTGAGAAAGGTCTCCGCGGCCAGGTCTTCGGCACTGTGGCTGCAGCCCGTACGGTAGGCAAGCCGGGTGCACAGCCAGGCGTAGTGTTGCTGGAAAATCTGCCCGATCAGTCGGGTCTTGAGTACTGCGTTCGAATCCATAGGTCCATCGTCTTCATGGACTGCACACGCCAACGGACGAGAAGGTGGTGGGCCTGCCGGGTTGAGGTTGACCTGCGTCCTGCAGGTGCCGCCAGTCTGCCCCAGCCCGAGGCACGGGATAAAAGAACAAAAAACCTGATAATGACGCTATTTGATTATAAAAAAATGTACATGTTCTAAGGGGCAAACCAAACAATCTAGAACACCACTGAAAACTTTCCCCTCTCGTTGCTCAAGGTGCTCGAGGAGCTCGCTCCCCGAGGCCACGCCAGGCCTTGTCCCCTATTGCCATTGCCAAGGACAGACAATGACCCTGCCCTCTCGTAAATTTCTGCCATGGCCCACCAGCCAGGCCCCTTGCCTGCTCGGCGGCCTGTTGCTGGGCAGCTTGTTCGCCGACCCCGCGTGGGCGGCAGACGACACCGCCACCGAACCACGCCTGGACAAGGTGGAAGTGGTGGGCGCGCGCGTCACCGAGGCCAGCGCGGCCATCGGCGAAGACAAGATCAGCAATACCCTGGCCATTTCCCACCAGGCGCTGTTGTCAGCGCCTGCCGGCACCTCGGGGCTGAAGATGCTGGAGAACCTGCCGGGTTTCAACGTGCAGGTCAACGACGCCCTGGGCCTGTACGAATTCGGCAACTCGGTATTCGTGCGCGCCTTCAACCTGCAGCAGATCGGCTTCTCCATCGACGGTGTGCCCCTGGGGCGTACCGACCAGTTCGGCGGCAGCCCTATCTACCGCTACGTCGACAACGAGAACACCGAGCGGGTCACCGCCTCCACCGGGGCCGGTGACGTGTCCCAGGCGGGCTATGCCTCCCTGGGCCCGTACGTGGATTATCAGACCAGCAACCCCACCCCCACGCCCGGGGCCAACGTCTCCTATACCTTGGGCAGCGACAGCCTGCGGCGCAGTTTCGTCAAGCTGCAGAGCGGCGAGTACCAGGGCCTGTCGGCGTACGTCAGCCGCTCGAAAATCGACGGCGACCTGTGGCGCGGACCGGGTACCATCGACCGCGAACACATCGAGGCCAAGGTGCGCTACCGCTTCGGCGACCACAATGAGGTGTGGCTGCGTTCGGTGTACAACTCGTTCTACGACTACGACTCGCCGTCCATCACCCTGGCTCAGTACCACGGCACCGCCAACGACCCGTTCGGGCGCTCGGGCCGCGACTTCGCCTACCTGGGCAGCGTGCCCACCCTGGCCGAAACCGTGCCGGGGGTGCGCTACAGCAACCCCAACTACAACCAGTACTACAAGCAGGCGGTGAACCAGCGGCGCGATACCCTGACCAGCCTGGGCGGCACCTTCGAGATCAGCCCGGACCTGACCAACTACACCACCCTGTACTACGAGGCCAAGAAAGGCTTCGGCGTGTCTCCCGAGTCCTACGCCACTTCACTGGCCTTGCACAACGCTGAAAGCAATGTCGCCGGGCTGTATGAGCCCAATGGCGTGCAGTACGGCCTGTCGTCCCTGAGCGGCCACCGCTTCGGCGGGCTGACCGGCCTGCGCTGGAATACCGGCCAGCACGAAATCGACACCGGCCTGTGGGCCGAGACCGACGTGTTCAACCGCCAGCAGGCGCGCTACAACCTCAGCGACGGCAGCCCCGACGGCGAGCCCCTGCTGGATGAGCCGGTGCACTTGCAGGGTGACTTCACCTCCACGCGCAACTCATTGCAATTTCATGTGAAAGACACCTGGTCCCTGCTGGACGAACGCCTGCGCCTGCAATACGGCTTCAAGAGCCTGCACCTGGATTACCGCATCGAGGGCTACCGCAACGCGGGCGACTACATCAACGAGCGTCAGCCGCGCCTGAGCACTGAATGGAACGACGCGTTCCTGCCGCAGGTGGGCCTGGTGTACAACCTGACCGGTGACAGCCAGGTGTTCGCCTCGTACTCGGAAAACATGGCCCTGCCCCGCGGCGCCGATGACATCTACCGTGCCGGCAGCCCATCGGTACCGGCGCCCGAGGCGGAGCGCTCGAAGAACTACGAAGTGGGCTACCGCCTCAACCACCCCACCTTCAACGCGGCCTGGGCGCTGTACCGCACCGACTTCGACAACCGCCTGCAGTCGTTCGCCTCGCCGGTACCGGGCAGCAGCCAGGTTGAAACCTACTACCAGAACGTCGGCAAGGTGGTGGCCTACGGCAGTGAGCTGAGCGGCCAGTGGAAACCCCCGGTGCTGGGCAGCAAGGTGGTGTTCAACGGCAGCGCCACCTACAACAAGTCCACGTTCAAGAACGATGCCGCGGGCCTGTCCCTGCGCGGCAACGACGTGCCCGACAGCCCGCGCTGGATGGCTCAGGCCGGGGTCACCTACGAGCTGGCGCCCTGGGCGTTGCTGAACTTCACCGGGCGTTTCACCGGCGAGCGCTACAGCAACTTCACCAACACCGAATCGGTGCCCGGCTACACCGTGTACAGCGCCTACCTGGACCTGGGCGGCCAGCAAGTGCACTACGGCCCGCTGAAGAACGTGAAGCTGCGCTTCAACCTCGACAACCTCTTCGACAAGGACTACCTGGGCTACATCTACACCACCAGCGACGGCGCGGCATCGTACCGCCCCGGCTCGCCACGCACCTTCCAGACCACCCTGAGCATGGAGTTCTGATATGCACCTGCGCCTTTGCGCCCTGACCCTGGCCTTGCTGCCCTGGCTGGCCCACGCCGATGACACGGTAGTGAGCCCCGCCACCCTGGCCTTGCACCAGCGCTTGCTGGTGCTGGACAGCCACCTGGATACCCCCCTGGACCTGACCCGCCCCGGCTGGGACATTACCCAACGCCACGACTACCGCCAGGACGGTAGCCAGGTGGACGTGCCGCGCATGATCGAAGGCGGGCTGGACGGTGGCTTCTTCGCGGTGTACACGCCTCAGCAACCGCTGACCGATGAAGGCCGCGCGTACGCCAGCGCCTACGGCCTGGCGACCTTGACGCGCATCCGCGACATGATCGACCGCAACCCGGACACCTTCGCCCTCGCGCTCACCCCCGAAGACGCCCGGCGCATCGCCGCCCAAGGCAAGCGCGTGGTGTTCATCAGCATGGAAAACGCCGAGCCGCTGGCCGCCGACCCTGCCCTGCTGAACACCTACTACCGCCAAGGCTTGCGCATGCTCGGCCTGGTGCACTTTGCCGACAACGAACTGGCCGACTCGGCCACCGCGCTCCCGCACTGGAAAGGCCTGAGCCCGGAGGGCCGGCAATTGGTGACCCAGGCCAACCGCCTGGGTATTCTGCTGGACGTGTCCCATGCCAGCGACGCGGTGTTCGACCAGATACTGGCGCAGTCCACCGCGCCCATCATTGCCTCGCACTCCAGCAGCCGCGCGGTCAACCCGCACCCGCGCAACCTCGATGACGCGCGCCTGCGTCAACTGGCCGCCAAGGGCGGGGTGGTGCAGGTCAATACCTACAGCGATTACCTGGTACCGCTCAAGCCCAACCCGGAGCGCAACAAGGCCCTGGCCGCCCTCGGCGCACGCTTCCACAACCTGGCCGCGCTGAGCCCGGAGCAGAGCCATGCGCTGTACCAGGATTACCACGCCATCGACACGAAGTACCCGCAACCCAAGGCCGACCTGGACGTGTTCATGAAGCACCTGTTGCACATTCTGCAGGTGGTGGGGCCGGAGCATGTGGGCATCGGTGCCGACTGGGACGGTGGTGGTGGCGTGACGGGGCTGGAGGACGTCAGCCAGTTGCCGAAGATCAGCCAGCGCCTGCTGGACGCCGGCTATAGCGAGAAGGACCTGGCCAACATCTGGGGCGGCAACCTGCTGCGCGTGCTGCAGGCGGCGCAGGATGGGGCGGCCAAAGGCTGACAGCGGGCCGGCCGCTACGGGGGCGCGTGCGCCGCGTCGGCGGCATGCGCCCAGGTTCGCACGTGCCGTTGCACGACCGGGCGCCAGCTCGGAAAGCGGACAACGCGGTCGACCTGGCGGGCCCCTTCCCGAGCTTCGCCCGGTCCCACAGGGTTGCCGTGGCCGCGTCGGCGATGCACGCGCCAGGCTTGCGCGTGCCGTTGTGGAACCGGGCGCCAGCTCGGGAAGCGGACAACGCGGTCGACCT
>NZ_JAPYKM010000028.1:0-89266 GCF_029623465.1 Pseudomonas sp. RIT-To-2
TCTCAAGATCCAGCGCCGCCCGCGCGGCGCTTCCCGGGCAAGCCCGGTCCCACATCTGTTTCGGGCCAGTTATGCCTTGAAATCACCTAGTCCGCCTTGTTTGTTCACTACAGATCTTTGAAGGCACCACCAACTTTCCCGGCAATCCGTGAAGAACCAAAAAAAACGGCCCCCGAAGGAGCCGTTTTTTACCGCATCACATCACACCATCACTTGGACAGCTTGTAGGCAATGATGTAATCGCCCATCTTGGTGCCCAGCGAGCCATGGCCGCCGACAACCGACAGCACATACTGCTCGCCGTCCTTGCCGGTGTAGGTCATTGGCGTCGACTGACCGCCAGCCGGCAGGCGGCTTTCCCACAGCTTCTTGCCGTTTTTCACGTCATAAGCGCGGATGTACTGGTCCAGGGTGCCGCTCAGGAAGCCAACGCCACCTGCGGTGACCATCGAACCACCCATGCTAGGCACGCCCAGGGTCAGGCCCAGTGGGATCGGCGAGCTGTCGCGGCTGGTGCCGTTCTTGTGCTTCCAGATCACCTTGGCGGTGGTCAGGTCGACACCGGCCACGTAGCCCCACGAAGGCGCCTGGCACGGTACGCCGAACGGCGACATCAACGGGTGCATGATCACCGCGTAAGGCGCGCCGGTGTTTGGCTGCACGCCGCTGGTTTCGCTTTCACGCTTGCTGCCGGCTTCCACTTTGGCGCGAGGCACCAGCTGGGAGACGAATGCCATGTAGTTCGGGCTGGTGAACAGCATCTGGCGAACCGGGTCCACCGACACCGCGCCCCAGTTGAACACACCGACGTTGCCTGGGTAGATGATGCTGCCCTGGACCGACGGCGGGGTGTACTGGCCTTCATAACGCAGCGATTTGAACTGGATGCGGCACAGCAGTTGGTCGAACGGGGTAACGCCCCACATGGCCTTTTCATTCAGCTCAGGTGGCAGCAGGTTCAGCTCCGAACGCGCCTGGGTTGGCGAAGAATGGTCGCCCTCGACCGCGCCTTTCGGTGCGTCCACTTCCTGGATCGGCACGATCGGCTGGCCGGTCGCACGGTCCAGCACGTACAGGCTGCCTTGCTTGGTCGGCTGCACCAGGGCGTGTTTCACGCCTTCGGCTGTCTTGATGTCAACCAGGGTAGGCTGGCTCGGTACGTCCATGTCCCACAGGTCGTGGTGAGTGAACTGGTAGTTCCACTTCAGCTTGCCCGTGTCGATGTCCAGGGCCACGGTGCCGGCGCTGAATTTCTCCGACTCAGGGGTACGGTTGCCGCCCCACTGGTCAGGCATCTGGTTGCCCAGTGGCAGGTAGACCATGCCCAGCTTCTCGTCGACGCTGGCCAGCGACCACATGTTCGGCGAGTTGCGGGTGTAGAACTTGCCTTCGGCGATCGGCGCGGTGTCGTCCGGGTTGCCAGCGTCCCAGTTCCATACCAGGTGGCCGTCGTGCACGTCGAATGCACGGATCACGCCCGAAGGCTCGTCGGTGGATTCGTTGTCGGTCACGTGGCCGCCGATGATCACCAGGTTACGGGTGATGGCGGCAGGGGAGGTGGCGTAGTAGCCGCCAGGAGTGAACTTGCCGATGTTGGCGCGCAGGTTCACCACGCCTTTGTCACCGAAGTCTTCACAGACTTTACCGGTGTCGGCGTTCAGGGCGATCAGGCGGGCGTCCGCGGTCGGCAGGAACAGGCGGCGCGGGCAGCTGGTGGCCACGGCCTGGCCAGCGGTCGACAGTGCGGCCGGAACGCTTGGCACGTCAGACTTGCTGTAGGCAGCTTCGTCGTAGTACGACACACCACGGCAGGTCATGTGCGCCCAGCCACGGAAATCGTTGCCATTGGGACCCTGGATCTGTGGGTCGTAGCGCCAGATTTCCTTGCCGGTGTCCGGGTCCAGGGCCAGTACCTTGCTGTGGGCGGTACAGGCATACAGCATGCCGTTGACCTTCAGCGGGGTGTTCTGGTTGGTCAGCTCGACCGGGTCTTTGTCGGTCGGCATGTCACCGGTGCGGATGCGCCAGGCTTCAGTCAGCTTGCCGACGTTGTCCGGGGTGATCTGCTTGAGCGGCGAGTAACGCTCGCCGAACTCGGTGCGGCCATACGACTGCCACTCGCCGTCAGGCTGGGCCGGGGCGGCGCTGGCCATGTCGGTGCCGTCACGGCCCAGGTCACCACTGATGTCACCGTAGCTGGTGAACTGGGCGGCCACGGCGCAGGCGCCAGCCAGGACAACGGCAACGCCCAGGACAGACGTGCCCTTGGGAGCGGCTTCACGCAGTACCAGCGGCTTGCGGAACCAGGGCAGCCACAGCAGCAGGCCCAGCACGAACCACAGCGACAGCCGTGGCACCAGTTGCCACCAGTCAAGGCCTGTTTCAGCCAGCGACCAGACGGTGCTGCCCAGCAGGAACACGGCGTAGACGCCCAGGGCAATGGAACGCCCCCTCAGCACCAGCACACCTGTGACTACAAGGAAAAGTCCGGCAATCACGTAGTACAGCGAACCGCCCAGGGTGACGAGCTTGACACCCCCGACCAGCAGGGCGAGGCCCATTAGCAGCATCACCAGGCCGAGCAAGCTCGGGGCCAGGCGAGACCGACCGAAAGCACTGTCAGTGCTCATAGTGTGGTTTCTCCGTTACGTTTGAGTATTCGAGCATAGTTCAGAAACGTCCTACGCTCGCAGTCTGGTTAACTTCTTCCGTAAAGTTGAGTTGTTGTTAGAAAGAGCTTTGGATCTTGATACCGGCAACCAGTGCGTTATCGACTTCGTCGACACCACCCGGGTGCTTGATGTATTGCAGGTTCGGGCGCACGGTCAGCCAGTTGGTGACGTGCACGCCGTAGTTCAGTTCGGCGCTGCTTTCGGTGCGCTGGATCGGCATGTAGGCCGGATCGTTGTAGTCCGTCACACCGTTGGCTTCGTTGGTGGCTTCTTCGTTCTTGCGGTACGCAGAGTTGACGTGGATACGCGCCAGGGCGATACCGATGTCATCCTTTGGACGGGCATCGAACAGGCCCTTGTAGACGACGCCGGCCTGGACATAGTTGTCGACCATGTTGGTCTTCTTGTCGTGCACGGTGACGTTGCCGAACACGCTCAGGCCGCGAGCGTTGTCGCTGGCCTGGGAAGTCAGTTGCTGGTTGAACGTCAGCCAGTAGCCATGCTTGCTGGAACTGGAGCGGTAGTCGTCGCCGCTCAGGGCCGCCGGCTGGCCATGGTTGTCCTTGTAGACATCCTTGGCGTTGGCGGTGCTGTAGTAGTAACCCACGCGGTATTCGCCCGGCAGGCCATTGACGTGTGGGGCCCACACCAGCTCGACCGGCAGCACGGCGCCTTCGTTACCGGCATTGTTCAATTTGAAACCGTTACCATTTTCCAGGTTGCTCGGGTTCAGCGCATAGGCGCCGACCTGGGCGTAGATTTCGTCGTTCAGGTGGTACTTGACCCGGGCTGCCCACTGGCTGACAGGCCAGTTGTACCAGATACCGGTAGCCCAGTTACCCACCTGCGAGCCGCAGAACGCCAGGTTCTGGAAGTCGCACTGGAAGCTGTTGAAGTCTTCGCCTTCGCCGAAGCGGCCCACCTTGATGTCCAGCTTCTGGTCGAAGAACTTCTGCTGGTAGTACATCTGCGTGATCCGCACGATGCTGCCGCGGCCATAGACTTCCTGGGAGGAACTGATGCCGCCGGTGCGCGGGTCAGCCACGCGGTCGTTGGTGATGTTGTCACCGTTACGGTCGGTCAGCGTCAATTGGAACTCGGCGTCGTGCCAGCCCAGGATCTTCTGCAGGTCCATGTGCATGCCCAGGGCGAACTGGTCGCTGTAGCGGGTAGCGTGGTCATGGTTGTAGCCACCGTGCAGGTTCGAACCTGTTTCACCGACGTACTCCAGCTTGAAGTCGTAGCCCAGGTCATGCAGCTCGGTACGCTTGCCGCCCCAGTCGCCGGACATGTACGGCGAATCAGCGTCGAAGGCCGGTGCGGCCTGGGCGCAGGAGGCAATACCAATGGCAGTCAGGCCGCCCAGCAGGCGCAGGGCTGGCGATACGGTGAAGCGGCCGGCGGCACGAGCACGGCGAAGTTCGAATTTTGGCATTTATAAGGATCTTTAATTATTAACCAAACGGTACATTTTATAATGCTGTTTAGAAGTCACTGCAAAATGTAGGTTTTATTACGCAAAAAAATCGTTTCACTTGCGGGGGGCGGAGGATATAGAGGTTTTTTTATTATTAAAAGATGCAAGTACAACATGCATAGTTACGGGTGGCGTAACAATGGCCAGGCCAACCCGCGTCCCCGGAACATGGCCCTCCGCGGCCTGTGAAGATTTCTTCAGCGTCAGGGTTCCAACGTGTGGCCGGACCTGATGTTTAACGGGGATGGAGCTGTGGGGTGGTAGATTTAGGAAGAATCCTACAACGCGCGCCGATTAGGCCGATCAGCGACATCACGCCAGGGCGGTAAGCTCTTCCCGCTGCCGCAAGGCTCGGCTATGGTGCGCACCCCCTCACTCGCCTGGAGCCTGGCATGACCCAGACCACTCAAAACCCGCTGCACGGTGTCACGCTCGAGCAGATCCTCAATGCCCTGGTTGTCCATTACACCTGGGAAGGGCTGGCCGAGCGCATTGATATCCGTTGCTTCAAGAGCGACCCCAGCATCAAGTCGAGCCTGACCTTTCTGCGCAAGACGCCCTGGGCGCGAGAGAAAGTGGAGCGCCTGTACGTGAAGCTGGCCCGCACCAAACGACCTGTCGAGGACTGACCTTATATGCCCCCATCGCTACCTTCGCGCCCCTTGCACCTGTTTGTCACCACCGCGGCGTGGGTGGCGTGGCTGGCCCTGACGGTGCAATTGCTGCTTATCCTGCAGGCGCGGCTGGCCGACCAGGCCAGCCTGGTAGGTGGGGTGCTGCATTTCTTCGGCTATTTCACCATTCTGACCAACACCCTGGTGGCCGCCGTGCTCACGGCCGCGGCCCGCCATGAAGGTGAAGGCGCGCCATCGTTCTGGTTGCGGCCGTGGGTGAGTTCAGGGGTCGCGGCCAGCATCATTCTGGTGGGCCTGGCGTACAGTCTGCTGCTGCGCAACACCTGGAATCCCCAGGGGGTGCAGTGGGTGGTCAACGAACTGCTGCACGACATAATGCCGCCAGTGTTCGTGGTGTTCTGGTGGTGGTGCGTGCCCAAGGGCACCTTGCAGGTGCGGCACGTGGTGGCGTGGTCGGTGTACCCGGTTGCCTATTTCGGCTATTGCCTGCTGCGTGGCAACGCGATCGGGGTGTACCCGTACCCGTTCATTGATGTGGGCACGCTGGGCTACGGCCGCGTGCTGGTGAACGCCCTGGCGATTCTGCTGGGCTTCGTGATCATTTCCCTGCTGCTGGTGGGCCTGGACCGCTGGCGTGGCAAGCGCCAGCGGCAGGTCGCCGGATAAGGGCCGTCAGCCCTCGTCGTTCTCGTCCAGGCGCCAGTAGCCCACGGCCTTGACCTCCGCGGTGTCGCCCAGGTGGTGGTCATCCAGCAGTACCTTGCGCACCCGCCGCGAGAGTGCCGCTTCGGTGGCCACCCAGGCGTACAGCTGGCCTTGGGGTATGGTCAAGCCGGCAACCGCGGCCACGAGCGCATCCTCACGGCTGTGGCGCTCTACCCAGATCACCTCCACCTGAGCGGCGCTGTTCAGCACTTGCTGCTCGCGGGCATCCTCGATCTCGATCACTACCAGCGCCTTGCGGTTGGCCGGCAGTTCTTCCAGGCGGCGGGCGATGGCGGGGATCGCGGTTTCATCGCCAATCAGCAGGTAGCTGTCGAAGATATCCGGCACGATGGTGGAACTGCGTGGGCCGCCGATGTACAGGTGCTGGCCGGGCGCGGCTTGTTCAGCCCAGGTAGACGCGGGGCCGTCGCCGTGGATCACGAAGTCGATGTCCAGTTCGCCCTTGGCCAGGTCGATGCGCCGCGGGGTGTAGTCGCGCATGGCCGGTTTCGGCCCGCCGTCGCTGGGGCCGCCCAGTTTCAGGGTTTGCAGGGCGGCCTGCTCTTCGGCGTTGCGGGCGAACATCAATTTGATGTGGTCGTCGGCGCCCAGGCTCAGGAAGCCCTCCAGCTCCGGGCCGCCCACGGTGATGCGGCGCATGCGCGGGGTCAGCTCGGCAACGCGCAGCACGTCCAGGCGACGGCGCTTGATTTCATGCATGACGCGGTGCACGCCCTGGGTATTCTCTGGCTTCATACGGACTTCTCCTGAGGGTGTTGAGTAGTGGCGGGGCCATCGACGATGGCCTTGGCGGTACTGTTGAGCAGGTCACGGACCCGCGCGATCTCATCAGGGCTCCAGCGTCCATGGTGCAGTTGCAGAGCATGGCGCAGGTTATGGACGGCTTCGTGGATCTCGGCCGGGCGGTCATGGCCGCGCAATGAACGCTTGCTGACGTCGATGCGCGTGCGCACGCCGTCCAGGGCAATGGCCTGTTCGGCCAGCGAGGCACGGCCAGCTTCGGTCACGGTGTAGAGTTTCTTGCCACCCTGGGCATCGCCCTGGATCAGTTCGCTTTCTTCCAGGAACGTCAGGGTGGGGTAGATGACGCCGGGGCTGGGGCTGTAGGCGCCGTCGAACATGCCTTCGATCTGGCGGATCAGGTCGTAGCCGTGGCAGGGTTGCTCGGCTACCAGGGCCAGCAACAGCAATTTCAGGTCGCCGGGGGCGAACACACGAGGGCCGCGGCCGCCTCGTTCGCGCCCGGGGCGGCGTTCCAGGCCGTCGTGGCCGTCGCCCAATTCTCTGCGGGGGTGATGGTGGTCTCTCATCGTCTTTTTCTCTTCGCTTGGTTTCTTAAGATATACCTTAAGATATATCTTTCTGTTTGCGCAAGTGGAAAAGACGAATGGTTCTCATCTGGCAGTCTGTGGGCCGCCGGGTCTTTCGTGGGACCGAGCTTCGCCGGTCCCACAGGGGGACATCAGCGGGCCGCGGTCGTCTGGGCGGGGGCCTTGCATTGAGTTTGACCGCCCGGTTGCAGGTACGGCGTCAGCATCGGCGCCATGCCCTTGAGCACCTGCACCGGCAAAGCCGAGGTGAAACGGAAGCCTTCGGCAGCGCGCCCAGGGACAAAGGCGGTAAGCGTGCCGAAGTGGTTCTCGCCAATGTAGAACACGAACGTGGCAGTACGGTTGATGGCTTTGGAGCCCAGGATTCGCCCGCGTGCGCCGAAACTCTCGATGCGGTTGTCGCCGGTACCGGTCTTGCCCCCCATCACGAGTGCGGTGCCGTCGGCGGTCTTGAAACTGCCGGATACGCGCCGTGCGGTGCCGGCGTCCACCACCTGTGACAACGCTTCGCGCATGGCCTGGGCGATTTCCGGCTTGAGCACCTGGCGAGCCTTGTCGGGGGCCGCGATGACTTCGGTTTCGTACGGCGTGCCTGCGGCAAAATGCAGGCTGTCGATGCGCAGGACCGGCAGGCGCACGCCGTCGTTCTGGATGATGCCGATGAGTTCGGCCAGGGCGGCCGGGCGGTCACCCGAGCTGCCGATGGCGGTGGCCAGCGACGGCACCAAGTGGTCGAAAGGGTAGCCCAGGCGCGCCCAGCGGCGGTGGATGTCGAGGAAGGCTTCGATCTCCAGCATGGTACGGATGCGGCTGTCGCGGGCGCTCTTGTGGCGGCTTTTGAACAGCCAGCCATAGACTTCCTGGCGTTCGAAATGGCTGGCGGTCACCGCTTCGCTGAACTTGGCGTCCGGGTGCTGCATCAGGTAGCCCACCAGCCACAGGTCCAGCGGGTGCACCCGGGCGATGTAGCCCTGGTCGGGCAAGTCCCAGTGGCCGGGGCCGTAGCTGTCGTAGTATTCGCCCAGGCGCTTGGGCGTGACGGTTTCGCCCTTGCCCAGGTGCGAGCGCACGAAACTCTCGAAGGTTGCCTCGCTGGCGGTGGGGTACAGGTAGCGGTGCACGGCGGCCAGGTGCGATGCGGTAGGGTGCAGGCCGTCGAGGAAGGTGTCCAGGCGCTCGGCCGTGGTCTTGCCCTGGTAGCGCTTGTAGAAGCGCAGCAGGAAGTCGCTGCCTTCCTTGTCGGCGAAGCGCGCCAGGTATTCCTGACGGCGCGGGTCGCCGTCGTCCTTGAGCAGTTCGGCGCTGTTGTTCGGGCCGTTGTAGGTGGTGTAACGCACGATATCGCGCATCAGGCGAATGAAGGGCAGGTTGATGGACTCGCGCAGGGCTTCCTTGAGCGTGGGAATGCGGCCGTTGTCTTCGTTGCGGAAGTTCTTGAAGGTATGGGCGCCGCCGCCGGTGAAAAAGCTTTCGCCGGGGCTGGCCGAGTACTTGCGCTCCAGGGCTGCGTCGAGCATGGGCTTGAGGCTCGGGTCCTTGGCCTGGGCCAGGTAGTCCACGGCCCAGCGGCTGAGGCGGTCCTGCTCGTTGACGTCGACTTTTTTCAGCGCCACCGGCGACTGGCCGGCGAAGCGGTCGTGCAGTTCGCTGATGATCTCCAGGTAGCTGGTCAGCACGCGCATCTTGGCGGTGGAGCCCAGTTCCAGTTTGCTGCCTTCGTTGATGTCGAAGGGCTGGTCGGTGTTGTCGGTCTGCACCCGCACCCGCGAGCCATCGGCGGTGCGCTCCATCAGGGTGAAACTGTATTTGACTTCCGGGGTACTGACGGGTGTCAGCAGGTGTTCGCCGATCAGCCCCAGCTGCTGGGCGAAGGCGGGGTCGGCGAGGTGCTTGAGGTACTCGGTGACCTGGGTTTGCAGGTCGTTCTGCAAGGTAGTGGTGGCTGACAGGTCAAGGCGGTCAAGGTCGTAAAGTGGCCGGTTGAGCAGCATCGACAGGCGGCTGCGGGCCACGCTGATGCCCTTGTTGCTCTCCACTGGCTGGATCGTCGGTTGCTGCACCCAGTCGCGGTAACTGACCTTGCTGGCCAGGGCGGCATCAGCCAGGGGGCGGTCGATGACATTGTTGGCGGCCAGCAGGCGGATATGGCTGTTGGTCAGCTCCGCCAGCTCATCGTGACCCCTGTTGAGGAAGTGCGAAGGGCGGCGCTGGGCAATCATCAGCGACAGCACTTCACGCAGTGCCAGGCCACGTTCGGCCAGGGCCTTGGGGCTGCTGTCGGTCGAGCGCAGCACCTGGTTCACCCGTTGGAAATCCGAGCCGTACCATACGCGCAGGCCCTCGGCCATGCCGTGCACTTCGCCGTGGCCGGGCACTGCCGACAGCGGCACGCTGTTGAGGTAGTCGCGCACGATACGCTGGCGCGCTTCCAGGGTTTGCGGGCCGTCCTGGTAGGCGCGCACGCTGGCGGAGACCATCTGGCGAATCTTTTCGCCACCTGAAACGGTCAGGCCGTCGGGGGAGTGCCGGTACTTTTCCAGTTGCGTGGCCAAGGTGCTGCCGCCGGCCGATTGCCCTGGCAGGGAGAACACCTTGGCCACCTGGGTATAGGCGGCCTTGCCGAACCGCGGCCAGTCCACCGCGGGGTTGAGCAGCGGTTCGCGTGGGTCCAGCAGGCTGCGGTTTTCCACGAACAGCAGGCTGTTGACCACCACCGGCGGAATGTCCTGGAACTGGGCGTACAGTTGCTGCGGGTAGTGAAACTCGTAGAGCACGTCGGCACGGCAGTCGGTGATGGACAGGCCGGCCTGGATCTTTTCCTCGTAGGGAATGAACAGGCCGCGGTCGTAGTAGGCCATGAGCGACGGCGAGAAGCGGGTCTGTTCCTTGACCACGTATTCGCGCTTGATCAGGCGGGGCAGGAACTGGCCCAGGTCGCTATAGCCCAGGCGCTTGTCGAAGGGGCCTTCGCCGGGGTAGGCAATGGAGTCGCTGGGGCCGGGGGCCAGGGTGTAGGTCAGGTCCTTGGCGTAACGGCTGAATTCGCGCGACTGCAACTTGGAGGTGCGCATTTCGGCACGCATGGCAAAGGCCAGCGCCACCAGGGCGACCACGACCAGCAGCCAGAACAGGCGGCGCCACAAGCGGCGCTGGCGTGGGCTTTTCGGTGGTTGGGGGTCAGCCGGGCTGTCGGTGGGGACCGCAGTCCTGGTGGGTTCTGTCTGCCACAAAGCGCCCATAGTCGTCAGCCCGGTCAGGTAAATTCATCGTACCTGCCTGAAGCTTAGACGCTGGCCGCCAATGGTGAAAAAATTGTCGAACGTGCAACGAAAAAAACCGTTGGCGCGGCTAACTCCTTCCGGGGCGGGAAAAAAGTATAGCCCAATCCACGCCGCGCGTTGTTCGCCACAACACCCCACGCCATCACGGTGGGACCGGGCTCTACCTAGCCGCGCATCATCTCCTTGACCATGCGCTCCTGCTCCGCCAGGTCCTTCTGCCGCGCATCGATGCGCGACGCCAGCTGGAAGTTGTTGGCCGCCCGGCGCTTGGCGAAGTCCAGTTGCTGCTGGGCCTGGCGGAAGTCGCCTTCCAGGGCGAAGTATTCGGCGCGGGCCTGGTGCAGGCCGATGATATTGCCATTGGCGCCACGGGTGTCGGCCACCTGGTTCCAGACGTCCGGGTCATTGGGCCGCGACTTGAGCAGGTCTTCCAGCGCCTTTTCCGCATCCGCGGTGCGGCTCTGCTTGATCAGCAGGTCGACGCGCACCTGGTTGAGCGGAAAGTTGCCGGGGTACAGGCCGAGCAGGCGGTCCACCCGCGACTGCGCGTCGGCCAGGTGGTTGCTGGCCATGTCCAGGTCTACCGCGGCCAGGTTGTAGACGATCTCGTTGGGCGCCTTGGCCAGCAGCGGCTTGAGGTTTTCCCGCGCATCGTTGAACTGGCTGCTTTTTATCTGGGCAATGGCCAGGCCGTAGCGGGCCGGGTCCGACTTGGGGTTTTCGTCCAGCAGGGCGCGGAAGCGTTTTGCGGCCATGCCAGGGGTGTCCTCGTAGAACAGCTCCACGCGTTTCTTGATCAACTGGTAGCGCAGGCTGTCTTCGACGCCCCCGTGCGGAAATTGCTCGGCGCGGTTGCGGGTATCGGCGATCCGCGCCTCGGTGACCGGGTGGGTCAGCAGAAATTCCGGTGGCTTGGCATCGAAGCGGTATTGGCGCGCCAGCTTCTCGAACATGTCAGGCATGTTGCGTGGGTCGTACCCGGCCCTTTGCAGGGTGACCAGGCCCACGCGGTCGGCCTCGGCCTCGTTCTCCCGGGAAAACGCCCGTTGGGACTGAATGGCCGCTGCCTGGCTGCCCATGATGGTCGCCATGCCGGCTTCCCCGCCCCCCGTTGCAGCCAGCACGATGCCGGCCAGCAACGCTGCCATCACCGGTAGCTGCATGCGCTGCTGTTCTTCCACGCCACGGGCGAAGTGGCGTTGCGCCAAGTGCGACAGTTCGTGGGCCATCACGCCGGCGTACTGGCCTTCGGTGTCAGCATTGAGGAACAGCCCGCCGTTGACCCCGACGATACCGCCAGGCGCCGCGAAGGCATTGAGTTCCTTGCTGTCGATGAGGATGAATTCCAGGCGGTGGTCTTGCAGCTGGCTGCTCTCGGCCAGGCGGTACACGGTGGTTTCGACATAATCCTTGAGCTGCGGGTCGGACAGCTGGCCGACCTGGCTGCGCAACATGCCCAGCCAGGCGCGGCCCAGGTCATGTTCCTGCTGGGGGGAGACAATGGCCGAACTGGCGTCGCCAAGTGACGGCAAGTCGTCGGCATGCCCCGGCAGGGCCAGCAGGCAGGCAAGCGTCAGCAGGGTAGGGCGCAATAGAGACATGCACGGGGCTCTTGGTCGAGAAAGACCTTACTGTAGCCGTGTCATCCGCCGAGGACCAGAGGTGCGCGTGCTTGGGGTATCCTAGGCGGCCCGCCTGCCCGCGTTGCCTTGCCCTGGAGAAAAAAGCCCATGACCGACGCTGTACAGTGTGACGCCGAGCTTGATGCCAGCGGTCTCAATTGCCCATTACCATTGCTCAAGGCCAAGATGGAGCTTAACCGGCTCCAGGCCGGGGCGGTGCTGAAAGTGATTGCCACCGATGCCGGTTCCCAGCGCGATTTTCAGACTTTCGCCCGGTTGGCAGGTCATGCGCTGTTACAGGAAACTGTGCAGGGTGGGGTCTACACCTACTGGCTCAGGAAAGCCTGAGCGCCCTGCGTGCTGCGTGCCATAACAAGGAAAACTGATGTTCAAAGTGCTTCGCGACTGGATACAGCGTTACTTCTCGGATGAACAGGCGGTGGTGCTCACGGTTCTGCTGGTGCTGGCGTTCACCGCCGTACTGACCCTGGGCGGCATGCTGGCACCTGTGCTGGCGGGCATGGTCCTGGCGTTTCTGATGCAAGGGCTGGTCACGGGGCTGGAGCGCCTGCGGGTGCCCTCCGGCATGGCCGTGGGCCTTGTGTTCGCGCTGTTCATGAGCGCCCTGGCGGTGTTCATGCTGGTGCTGGTGCCGTTGCTGTGGCACCAGTTCATCACCCTGTTCAACGAGCTGCCCGGCATGCTGGGCAAGTGGCAGTCGCTGCTGTTGCTGTTGCCCGAGCGTTATCCGCACCTGGTGTCCGATGAACAGGTACTGCAAGCCATCGAGGCGGCGCGCGGCGAGATCGGCAAGTTCGGCCAGTGGGCGCTGACCTTTTCGCTGTCCAGCCTGCCGTTGCTGGTCAACATCATGATCTATTTCGTGCTGGTGCCCATCCTGGTGTTCTTCTTCCTCAAGGACCGGGTCATGATCGCGCAATGGGTCAAGGGCTACCTGCCCCGCGAGCGTGCGTTGATCACCCGGGTGGGCCAGGAAATGAACCGCCAGATCGCCAACTACATTCGCGGCAAGGTGATCGAGATCATCATCTGCGGCGTGGCCACCTACATCGCCTTCGTGGCCCTGGGGCTCAACTATGCGGCGTTGCTGGCATTGCTGGTGGGGTTGTCGGTGGTAGTGCCCTACGTGGGCGCGGTGGTGGTGACGGTGCCGGTCACCTTGATTGCCCTGTTCCAGTGGGGGTGGGGTGACCAGTTCATCTACCTGATGGTGGTGTACGGCATCATCCAGACCCTGGACGGCAACGTGCTGGTGCCCTTGCTGTTCGCTGGCGCGGTCAACCTGCACCCGGTGGCGATCATCTGCGCGGTGCTACTGTTCGGCGGGTTGTGGGGCTTCTGGGGGATCTTCTTCGCGATCCCGTTGGCGACGCTGTTCAAGGCCGTGCTGGATGCGTGGCCGCGGAATGAACCGCAGGTGGCGCCGATTCTGTAGGGGAGGGTTGCCATGGGCATGGCTTGGGCCCTTGGTCGTCCCGAAGATCGAACGCCGTGCGCACGGCGCTCGATCTCCCGAACACCGCAGAACTAGTTCCTGGCCAATGCCTGTGCCGCCGCCAGCACCGCATCCACATGCCCCGGGACCTTCACGCCACGCCATTCCTGGCGCAGTACACCGTCCTTGTCGATCAGGAACGTGCTGCGGTCCACGCCCAGGTATTCCTTGCCATACAGCTTCTTGAGCTTGATCACGTCGAACAGTTGGCACAGGGCCTCGTCCTTGTCGCTGATCAGGTCGAAGGTGAAGGCCTGTTTGCCCTTGAAGTTCTCATGGGACTTGAGGCTGTCACGCGACACGCCGAACACCTCGGTGTTGGCGGCCTTGAAGGCGTCGTGCTGGTCACGGAAGCCCTGGCCCTGGGTGGTGCAGCCCGGGGTGCTGTCCTTGGGGTAGAAGTAGATCACCACCTGGCGGCCCTTCAGGGCGCTCAGGCGGATGGACTGCTCGCCGGTGGCCGGCGCTTCGAAGTCCGCGACCGGCTGGCCAATTTCAACTGCCATGGGGGTTGTCCTTTTCTTACATGGGGTTCTGTGGGCGCCACGGCTCGATCAACGCGTCCAGGTTCAGGGCGTCGGCGAAGTCCAGGAACTGGTCGCGCAGCCAACTGATCTGCACACCGGCCGGCAAGGTCACGGTGAAGGTGGCGTTGAGCATGGTGCCGCCGGTCTGCGGGGCCTGGTAGGTGTCGCAGGTCAGGTTCTCCAGTTCCACGTTGTGGTCGATGAAGAACTGGCACAGCTCGTTGATGATGTCCGAGCGGTACACCGAGCTGACATACGCCACGTAAGGCAGCGACATCGGGCGGCTTTCCAGCGTGGCGCTGCGCACCAGGTTGACGGTGAAACCGTGCTTCTTGGCCAGCGAGCCGAGGCTGGTTTCCAGGCGCGCCAGGGCGTCCCAGTTGCCCGACACCTGCAGCACCAGGGCGCTGTACTCGCCGTGGCGGGTCAGGCGCGAGGTCACCACGGAGCAACGGCTGTCGTGGCTGGCACGGCACAGCACGTTGGTCAGCTCCATGGGGTTAGGGCCAAGGGCACTGATGACAAGGAATTGTTCGCGAACTGTGGGGGTGGACATGCAGCATTCCTAAAGCGATGAGCGGTCGGTACGTAAAGCAGACATGATGGCTGGGCCTGATGACCCCGTGGCGCCCGGGCGATATGCCGGCAACGGTACGAAAACGCCCGTTGGCAGGGGATCGGCGGCTCAGGAACAAGGGTTTGCGGCGCTTCTGGCACGTAGCAAACCGGACAAACACACCCACCGGTACCGATCAAAGTCTGAAGGGTAGCGAAAAGCAGCGCCAAGGGGAATGCTCGCATCGTGGTACTTCGCTTGTGCAAGGCACATGGCCCCAGTACCATTACCGCTCTCTTTTTCCGGCAGGAGCGGTTGCATGATTGCGGGCAGTATGGTGGCACTGGTCACACCCATGGACGCAGAAGGTCGTCTCGACTGGGACAGCCTCAGCAAACTCGTGGACTTCCACC
Source organism: Pseudomonas sp. RIT-To-2 (assembly GCF_029623465.1). NCBI lineage: Bacteria > Pseudomonadati > Pseudomonadota > Gammaproteobacteria > Pseudomonadales > Pseudomonadaceae > Pseudomonas > Pseudomonas sp. RIT-To-2. The sequence goes on from NZ_JAPYKM010000028.1 coordinate 14,757, forward strand.
TGAAGGAAGGCACTGACGCCATCGTCGCCGTGGGCACCACCGGCGAGTCCGCGACCCTGGACTACAAGGAACACATCGATGTGATCCATCGTGTGGTCGAGCAGGTCGCGGGGCGCATTCCGGTCATCGCCGGCACCGGTGCCAACTCCACCCGCGAGGCGGTCGAACTGACCCGCAACGCCAAGGAAGCCGGCGCCGACGCCTGCCTGCTGGTAACCCCGTACTACAACAAGCCGACCCAGGAAGGCCTGTACCAGCACTTCAAGCACGTCGCCGAAGCCGTGGACATCCCGCAGATCCTCTACAACGTGCCAGGCCGCACCGCCTGCGACATGAAGGCCGAGACCGTCATTCGCCTGTCCACCGTGCGCAACATCATCGGCATCAAGGAAGCCACCGGCGACCTGCAGCGCGCCAAGGATATCCTGGCCGGCGTCTCCAGCGACTTCCTGCTGCTGTCCGGTGATGACCCGACTGCCGTCGAACTGATCCTGCTGGGTGGCAAAGGCAACATTTCGGTCACCGCCAACGTCGCGCCGCGCGCCATGCACGAGCTGTGCGCCGCTGCCCTGCGTGGCGAAGCTGCCGAAGCCCGCGCCATCAACGAACAACTCATGCCGTTGCACAAAAACCTGTTCCTGGAAGCCAACCCGATTCCCGTGAAATGGGCATTGCACGAAATGGGCCTGATGCCTGAAGGCATTCGCCTGCCGCTCACCTGGTTGAGCGCCCCTTATCACGAAACGCTGCGTCAGGCCCTGCGCCAGACCGGCGTCCTGGTCTAATTTGAGGAAGTACAACGCATGAAGCGATTGGTCGGTCTTTCCGCCCTTGCCGTGGTGATTTCGAGCACCAGCGGTTGCAGTTGGCTGTGGGGCGAAAATGGTTACTTCCGTGACCGTGGCAGTGATTACCTGGAAGCCCGTCAGACGGCGCCCATGCAGACCCCGCCCGACGTGCAGGTAGCCAAGCGCCTTGATCCGCTGCTACCGATCCCGCGCAACGTCGCCGACGAAGCCCAGCGCAGCGGCGAGTACGAAGTTCCGCGGCCGCTGCCGTTGCAGGCCAGCCAGGAAGCCACCGACTACACCTTGCAGAAGAATGGCGAGTCGCGCTGGATTCTGTCCGCGCACCCGCCGGCCGAAACCTGGCCGGTGGCCCACCAGTTCTTTGAAGACAACGGCTTCCGTATCGCCGACGAGCGCCCGCAGACCGGTGAATTCACCACCAGCTGGCAGCGTTTCGACGAATTGTCCGCCGCCATGGCCAAGCGCTTGCAAGGCGCGGCCAGCAACGGTGATGGCGAAGCCCGTGTGCGCGTGCGCATCGAGCCAGGCGTGCAGCGCAACACCAGTGAAGTCTACGTGACCACTGTGTCGCGCCCCGCCGGCAGCAGCACCGAAGTCGACTTCCCGAAAATGCCGGGCAACAGCGGCACCGACCTCGCCCTGGTCGACGAAGTGCTCGCCAGCATGACCCGCAGCGCCCAGAAGGGTGGTTCGGTGTCGCTGCTCGCGGCCCGTGATTTCGATGCCCCTAGCCGCGTCGCCCTGAGCGAAGACGGCAGCGGCAACCCGGTGCTCAACGTCGGCTCCGACCTGGACCGCGCCTGGTCCAGCGTGGGTCGCGCCCTGGACCACGGCCAGTGGAAGGTCGAAGACATCAACCGCAGCCTGGGCCTGTACTACATCAACCTGGCGGAGAAACCCGTCAAGAAGGATGACCAGCCTGGCTTCTTCAGCCGCCTGTTCGGCAGCGAGCCGAGCAAGGAAGAGATCGAAGCCCGTGCCGAGCGCTATCAGGTCCGCCTGAGCAAGGTGGGCGAGAACGTCCAGGTCACCGTCGAGAAGAACATCAACACCGTGGCACCGGCTGACGTCGCCCGCCGTGTGTTGAGCGTGATCCAGGACAACCTGGGTTAAGTGCGCTTCGCCATTCTCGGTAGCGGTAGCCAAGGGAATGGCACGCTGGTCCAATACCAAGGCACCCACGTGCTGGTCGACTGCGGTTTCTCCTTGCGGGAAACCGAGCGTCGGCTGGCGCGGCTGGGCGTCAACCCCGAACAGTTGAGCGCCATCCTGGTGACCCACGAACATGCCGACCACGTGCATGGCGTGGGTTTGCTGTCTCGGCGCTACAATATCCCGGTGTACCTCAGCCGCGGCACCCTGCGTGCGCTGCGCAAGCCGTTGGAGCCCACGGGTTTCGTGGCCTGCGGTGACGTACTGGAAATCGGCGCCCTGGCCATCAACGTGGTGGGCGTGGCGCACGATGCGCTGGAACCGACCCAGTACGTGTTCAGCAACGGCCAGCGGCGCCTGGGCGTGCTGACCGACCTGGGGTCGTATTGCGGGCGTGTCATGGACAGTTATCAGGACCTCGACGCCTTGGTGATCGAGTCCAACCATTGCCGCGACCTGCTCGCCAGGGGGCATTACCCCCAGTTTCTCAAGTTGCGGGTGGGCGGCGCCTTTGGGCATTTGAACAACCACCAGGCGGCAAACCTGGTGTCGGAGCTGGGCTGGCAGAACCTGCAACACCTGGTGCTGGCCCACCTCAGCAGCAAGAACAACCTGCCGCAGCTGGCCCGGCAATGTTTCGTCGACACCTTGGGGTGCGACCCGGACTGGCTGCAACTGGCCGATCAAGATTCAGGGCTCGACTGGCGCGAAATCGCCTAGCCCACCTACCTGCAAGCGGAGCCCATCATGGAAAAACGTGAAGAACTCTACCGTGGCAAAGCCAAGTCGGTTTACAAGACCGACGACGCCGACCGCCTGATCCTGCTGTTTCGCAACGACACCTCGGCGTTCGACGGCAAGCGCATCGAACAGCTGGACCGCAAGGGCATGGTGAACAACAAGTTCAACGCCTTCATCATGCAGAAGCTGGAAGAAGCGGGTATTCCTACCCAGTTCGACAAGCTGCTGGGCGACAACGAGTGCCTGGTCAAGAAGCTGGACATGATCCCGGTCGAGTGCGTGGTGCGCAACTACGCCGCTGGCAGCCTGGTCAAGCGCCTGGGCGTGGAAGAAGGCCTGAAGCTGAACCCGTACACCTTCGAACTGTTCCTGAAAGACGACGCCAAGGGCGACCCGTTCATCAACGAATCCCACGTGGTGGCGTTCGGCTGGGGCACCGCCGAGCAACTGGCGAAAATGAAAGAGCTGTCGCTGAAGGTCAACGACGTGCTGAACAAGCTCTTCGATGACGCTGGCCTGCTGCTGGTGGACTTCAAACTGGAATTCGGCCTGTTCCACGGTCAGATCGTCCTGGGTGACGAGTTCAGCCCTGACGGCTGCCGCCTGTGGGACAAGGACACCAAGAAAAAGATGGACAAGGACCGCTTCCGCCAGGGTCTGGGCGACGTGATCGAAGCCTACGAAGAAGTCGCCAAGCGCCTGGGCGTGCCGCTGTAACCGCGGCCGCGCACGCAAGCGCCTGATACCACGCGAATTTTTTTCACAAAAGGCTTCGCCTTTTCGAAAAGTGCTGGTATCATGCGCGCCACTGGAGAGATGCCGGAGTGGCCGAACGGGACGGATTCGAAATCCGTTGTACTGGCGACAGTACCTAGGGTTCAAATCCCTATCTCTCCGCCATATATGAAAAAGCCTCGTAAATCTTTGATTTTCGGGGTTTTTTTCGTCTACTGTTTTTTCAACTCTACTACTCAGTTTTTACTGCTGACCGGCTATGTGATGTCCCATCAGCCATGAAGGTTGGTAAAAACGTTGTCGCCCAATCTTTTGGGTGGTATCGTTTTGCCATCATTCATTCGAATATGGAAATCACATGAAACGAATCTTAATAATTGGGGCTGTTGCTGCCTTTGTTCTGTCAGGGCAGGCATTTGCACGCGGTAGTAGTTACGGTGGGCATTCATCGTATAGCTACGGGACGAGTTCTGATCACACCGTCAGCGGGTACACCCGAAGTAACGGAACGTATGTGCACCCCTATCACGCGACCAATCCAGACTCCACCAGGAACAACAACTACAGCACAAAAGGCAACATGAACCCCTATACCGGCGTTGCAGGCACCAAACCACGCGATTGATGGTGAGCGTTCTGCTTATGCGCAACACCACCCCCCGCCAGGCAGCACTGGAACGGATTACCCGGAGGATGCCATTAAGCATGAGCCGATCATCAGCTCTGGGACACGATCTTCCAAAGCAATGGATATTACGTCAGTAGCCGAGTGTGTCTTTGGTCTGCTTGCAGCTCCCAAGCCGCCCATGAACCTGTCCACTTAGCATCCGAGTCTGCATCGACTGGTAGGCTTGGGTAGTGCCGTACTCTCGCTTCAGGGCATCGAGCTTGTTTTTTGCTTCGGTCATCTGGACTACACAGTCGTTGATGTCCTTCTTCGATAAGGTTCGCGTTCCAGATTTGTTTGGCGTTCCTAGAGGGCGATTCTCGTATAGCTTCTGGACCTGGTTAAGGCTAGCTAATGCAGCAGCTTCATCCTCGGTGCTCGCGGCCCACACAGAACCACACATTACCAATCCAACCATTCCTGCGACACACGGCTTGATCAATGGAAACTCCCTTTGTTATTTATTGGATCCTATCATGGCGGTTGCACAGTCAGCAGGTCGCTACCTGTACAGAACAATTATCGTCACCCAAGATGGCTTTGAACATCGGTCTCATCTGATTGAGGAAAGGCAAAGGCGTTCAGTGGAGAGGCAGTGAGCATAGCGCTGGCTTGCGTTTTGAGCCTGAGGCTTGTGTCTCTGGTTGGGTGCCTGCGCATCGAATCGCCCATCAGTTCGATTAATCTTCGCTGTTGCTCCGACGGTACATGAATAATGCCGCGCCGCATCTTTACCGCCCGCAGCCAAGGCTGGTTACCTCATTCCACAGGTCATGGCACGTTGCAACTCATGTGGGACCGGCCTTGGCCGGGAAGCGCCGCGCGGGCGGCGCACGGTCGCAGGAGCCGCGCACACCTCGCGGCATGCCCCTGCAGGCCTTGATGCAGTGTCCAAGCAAATCCCCCGGGTTTTTCCGCAGGCTCCGGACATTGATGGAGCAATGGCCGCAAGATGCGAGCCGATGTTTCAGTGCTGCCATTGATACCCAGCGCCGCCCGCGCGGCGCTTCTCGCCACCGCTGAGGTGATCTATCTGGTCATGGGATACCCCAAACGCACCAAGGACAGCCTGACGGCCGTGGAAAAAGCTGAATTGAAAGCGCTCACTCAACGACTGAACAATGAGGTGTGATATGAGTTTTTTTGACGAGATGAAGGATTCCCTTGAAGAGGCGGTGGACATCAAAAATGGTCATCGCCTGCCGTCCCGCCAGAGCCGTTTTAAAGTGGTTGATGTGAAGGCCATCCGGGCTCAACTGAACGTCTCGCAGAGCGATATGGCCAAGGCCCTGGGCACCAGCCTGGATACGATCAAGAGCTGGGAAAGCGGCCGCCGTCACCCGACCGGTCTTGCCGCGAAGGTGTTGGAGGTCGTCAAGGCTAAGCCCGAGTTTTTTCACGAACTGGTGGCCGTGCGCTAATCGGCGGCTGCTTGCGGTGCGCTCCCTACGTTACGCTGTGAGGCGGGCTTATGTGCGGCTCCCCCGCGGAGTTTCATGCTCAGGTCAAAGGCAGTGGTGGGGGTTGGGTAGTTGCCGGTGCGTACGTCGATGACCACAGTGCCGCCGCACCCCAGCGCGTATTTGAACGTCGGGACCAACTGCTCTGCATCCGTAACGGTCAGGCCTGTGGCCCCCAGCGCCTTAGCGAAGCCCGCCCAGTCGTGAAGGGGTAGTTCATGCAATTTGCCCAGCGCCGGGTTGACCGCATCAGCGCGCAGCTTCGGGTTGCCCAGGGCGGCATTGTTCATCACCACGCACATCAGCGGCAGGCCATGACGGGCCGCCGTCTGGATCTCGATGCCATGCATCAGCATGCAGCCGTCTCCAGTCACGACCACACAGGGTTCGCCTGGGCAGGCGAACGCGGCACCAATAGCCGCCGGGATCGCCCAGCCCATCGCCCCCATGTACTTGATGGAAGTGAAAAAGCGCCGCGGCCGCAGGCTTTTCCAGTAGTGCCCGACGAAAAATGCGTGGGCACCGCTGTCGGAGAACAGCAGGGTGTCGGCCCCTATTACCTGCTGCAGGTCGTGCACTACGCGTGCGGGATGAATTGGCTGTAGGGTCGTGACGGTATTGCTCATGGCTTCATGGCGTGGATGGCCACGAGTCAGTGCTTCGAGCCAGCGTTTACGGTCTGCCAGGCTAGCTAGCAAGGGCCTGCCATCCTCTTGGCTGCACCTGTTGAGGGTGGTCAGGAAGGCAGCGGTGTCACCGTTGATGCTCAAGTCGACCCGGTAAGCGCTGCATAAAGCGTCAGCATTGATATCGTTTACGATGAGGGCGTGCGCCGGCTGCAACCCTGGGGCCCAGCCCAGACTGCTCAACATGTTGAGGCGTGAGCCGAGTACCACCAGTGTATCGAGCACGTTGCCCGTGAGTGCCTGGATGGCTGGGCCATTGCCGAACCAGCCGAGCACGCCGAGGCTTAACGGGTGGTCTTCGGGAAACACGCCTTTGGCCCCCAAGGTCGTGGCCACCGGAATGTGGAGCCGTTCGGCGAACCGGAGCAGCTCTTCGCTGGCGCCGGACTGGACGCATCCGGAGCCTGCCAGGATGGCGATGCGGGGGCGGGGGCCTACGGTACGCCAAAAGCGCTGGCATCCCGTCTCGTCCAATGGCCGGGGATGGAAGTCGCTTGCATTGAGCGGTGTCCAGGTCTCGTGAACCAAGGCCTTCTGCAGGTCCATGGGTATAGTGAGTTGTACCGGCCCTCGAGAGGCTGGGGCGAGCATTCGCTGCAGCAACCTGCGTAAGTAGCGGAGTGTTTGTTCGGGGGCTTCCAGGGTCAAGCGTGCCGCAGTGACGGGCGCGACCACCGTTGAGGCGCAAGTGTCGATACAGGCTAAATCCTGCAAGGCCCCAAGGTGCTTGTTCTGGCGGTGGGTGTCCCCGGTCACCACCAGTAGAGGTGAGCGATCTGCAAGCGCCGTGGCCAGCGCCGTGATGGTATTGGTAATACCGGGGCCACCGATGCAAAGGCAGGCGCCAAAGCGACCGCTCGCACGGCTGTAACCATCAGCCATGTACACGGCACCCGCTTCGTGGGCGGCGACGATTGGAATAACGTTGCCCCCGGAAGTTGCACTTTCAAGCAGCGCATCGATGGGCTGTCCCGGTACGCAGAATAGATGGCTTACTGCCTCCTTGCTCAATACGTTGAATAGCGCGTCGGCGACATTCATGGGAGGTTACCCGTGGTTACGGATGATTTCCATGGCGTTGTAAGTTCGCGGTACGCCAATGTAGATACTGAGCAGGATGATACACTCGGTAATGTCGGTAATAGTCAGCCCGCGAAGGGGAGCGGTATGCAAGTGCTGGCGTATTTCGCGCTCGCTGTCACCCTGGGTTACCAGCGCCGCGATTGCCACCAACTCCTTCTCCCGGGCGCTGAGGCAGGGGCGCTGCCAGAGGCTACCCAGGCCGAACTCCTGAATGATATCGAAATAGTCAGGGCAAAATGATTGAAGTCGTTTCAAGGCGGCGACATCATCGGGGTGATAGACCTTGTTGAGTTCTTGTTCGCCGATTGACGGCGGCGCAGCGGGTTTGTCGGTCATGCGAGTGGCCCCGGGCACATGGATGAAATGATAATTTCATGAATCCGTTGTTGTGGGATTTCTATCGTGAAATGTTCGTGGATCAACTATGATGTTAGTTGAAGTTGCAAGAAACTTTATCTTGTTTCGCGCTTGCGGTTATGCAGGGAGCTATAAAAGTGCGGTTGTTATTTTATTTATAAGGGTTGGTTTGTGAATAACGCTTTCCAGCGTTTCGCTCTGTCCTGCAGGGGTGAATCTGCCAGCCGTGCGATTTCCTGTTTTGGTGAACTTGGTCCTTGGCTTGTGTATTGGTCTCTGAGCTGGCCCAGCGGCGCCTGCTTCGCGAGCAAGCTCTGCTCCAACATGGGAGCATGGCTTGCCAGCGAAAAGAGCGACGCGCAGTCGGCGTCGTGCTTCGTCTTCCGCCAGGCACCTGTTTTTCGCCTACCTTTTCTCCTTGGCGGTAATCGAACGGGTTTGCGGATTAGTGGCAAAATAATGGCATTTGCAGTGTGACCTGTGCGGGTTACCGTAGGTCCCACACCCGGGTGAAAAGGCGCGGTATTCATGGGGCGACACCTCTAGAAAATCCGCCCCATGCCGATAGCCCACGTATTGGAAAGCCCCCACAGGCTTATATTCATTCCCCCAACGGGATCGCGCATGCTGGCGTACAACCAAAAATCGTTTCTCATCGTCGACGACTTCTCCGATTTCCGCAGCTCGGTGCGCTCCATGCTGCGCGAGTTGGGCGTGAAGGATGTGGACACGGCCGACACCGGTGAACAGGCCCTGAAGGCTTGCGCGCAGAAGCGCTACGATTTCGTGCTGCACGACTTCAACCTGGGCGACGGCAAGAAGAATGGCCAGCAGGTGCTCGAAGACCTGATGCTGGACAAGCTGCTCAGCCACGAAAGCGTGTTCATCATGGTCACCGCCGAGAACAGCCAGGCCATGGTGATGAGCGCCCTGGAATGGGAGCCCGATGCCTATCTGACCAAGCCGTTCAACCGCGCGGGCCTGGCGCAGCGCCTGGAAAAACTGGTGCAGCGCAAGACCCTGCTCAAGCCGATTCTGCAGGCGCTGGACAAGGGCCTGCCGATGGAAGTGCTGGCCGCGTGCACGCGCCTGACCCAGGAAGATGCCCGTTACGCGCCGCTGTGCCATCGCTACAAGGCAGAGGCGTTGCGTGACCTCAACCAGCACGAGCCGCTGGAGGCCTTCCTCAAGACCATTCTGGCCGACCGCCCCACGCCGTGGGCCTTCGGTGCCTTGGGCAACCTGCTGTTCAAGCGCAAGAACCTGGCCGAAGCCCAGGACGTGTACGAGCGCGCACTGAAGACGTTCCCGATGTTGCCCGCACTGTACGACGGCCTGGCCGACGTGCTGGTGGCCCGCAACGACGGCAAGCGCGCCCAGCAGGTGCTGGAAGACGCGGTGAAGCTGTCGCCCCTGGCCGTGCGCCGGCAGAGCCTGCTGGGCAAGCTGGCCATGGAAAACCAGGATTTCGATAGCGCGTCCCGGGCGTTCCGCCAAGCGGTGAACCAGGGTCAGTATTCCCGTTTCAAGAACCCCGAGACCAACCTGGGGTTTGCCCAGGCGCTGATCAGCAAGGGGGGCGACGCGGGCCTGGATGCGCGCAGCCGCGTGGAGCTGAACCAGACCCTCACCGACGTCGCCAAGGACAATAATGACGACCAGGGCATCCAGGTGCGCACCCGGCTGATCAAGGCCACCAGCCTGCAGCGCTCCAACCCCGAAGAGGCCGCCAAGCTGGCTGAAGAGGCCGTCAGCCGCCTGCAGAGCATGGACCAGTTCCTCAGCGCCGAGGCCGCCCTGTCGGTGGCCGCGCAGTTGCAGAACCTGGGTCAGGACGAAGCGGGCGTCGGCGTGCTCAAGAGCTGTGCCGAAATCTATGGCGACGACCCGCAGGTGATGCAGAACATCGCCAAGCAGACCGACGACCCGGCTATCCTCGGCTCCAACAAGATTGCCATCGACTACAACCAGCAGGGCGTGCGCGCCTATCGCGAAGGGCGTTTCGTCGAGGCTCAGGCGCTGTTTCGTCAAGCCCTGGCGCTGCAACCGAAGAACATCAGTATCGCCCTCAACCTGGCCCAGGGCCTGCTGCACGCCAAGGGCGTGCCGATCACCGGCGCGGGCCTGGAAGAGTGCAGGGCGTGCCTGCGCACCGTGGGCCACATGCCCGAAAGCGATGCTCGCTTCGAGCGTTACCAGAAACTGCGGAACAGGGCGTTTGGCGCATGAGTGAAAACAACAGCGGCCTGGACTTTTCCATGGTCATCGCCTCCATCGTGCATGACATGAAAAACTCGTTGTCGTCGGTCATGACCGCCCATGGCAAGTGGTCACAGGGGCTGCCCGAAGAGCAGCGCAATACGGCGGAGCGCGGGGTCATAGACTACGAATTCGCCAACCTCAACGGCATGATGGTGCAACTGCTGGGGCTGTATAAGCTGGGCGTCAACCAGTTGCCCCTGCGGCCTGAATACCATGAGATGGACGATTTCATCGAGGCGCAGTTGGCCTGGCACCAGGAAGTACTGGACAGCCGGGGTATCAGCGCCAGCCATGACGTGGACGTGTTGTGCCCGCTGGGGTTCTTCGACCGCGAACTGGTGGGCTCGGTGGTGGCCAACGTGATCATCAACGCCATCCGATTTGCCCGTGGGGCCATTCATATCAGTGCGTGGGAAGAAGACGGGCAACTGGTGCTGGGCATCAATGACGATGGCCCCGGCTACCCGTCGGCGCTGATCGAGTCGCAGTCGGCTTATGTGCAGGGTATCAACCCGGTCAGCGGCAGCACGGGCCTGGGCCTGTATTTCGCGGCGCGCATCGCCGAGCGCCATGAACGCAACGGTGTCGTCGGCCGGGTGGAACTGGCCAACGGTGGCAGCCTGGGCGGCGGTTATTTCAAGCTCTACCTGCCCTGATCAGGGCCGCTCGTAAAGCCGCGCTTCGGTGTCACCGACCACGGTCTGGTCCACCTTGCGCCACTGGGCCGGGATCGAGGCGAAGTCGTCGGTGTCGCCTGTGCCGCTGATCAACCACACCCGCTGGTGGTCCTGGGGCAGATCCTTCAAGGTATCCACATAAATGCGCTCAGCGTCCTCGTCCACCAGGTTGCCAAAGCCGTAGTCGGTCGGTCGGCCGGTGCTGCCGTCCAGCTTGGGCGGGGTGTACAGCAGCGGTTCGGCGCCAGTGGTGTTGTAGTACAAATAGCCGAAATACCAGAACAGATCGCTGACCACGATGCGATCGCCCGGCTGGTAGCGCTGGTTGACGAAGTTCACCATCTTGTCGAACTGGTCATCGTCCACGTCATAGTTGCGCTGCAGGCCCACCGCCTGCACGGCGACGAACGCCAGTACCGCCGCCACCGCCAGTGGTTGGGAGCGACGGGCCAAGCGGTCGGCGGCAATGCCCAGCACCAGCGGCAGCCCCAGGGCCGAGAACATCATGTAGCGGTCCACCAGCAACGGTGTCTTGAACGAAATCAGAAAAATCACCAGCAACGGCAGCACGCTGTAGATCACCAGCAGTGATGGCAGGCGCAAGGGGTGCCGGTCGCTGCAAAGCACCCAACCCACGATAGCCCCCAGCACCAGGGGCAGGCCGACGAACAGTAGCACCGGCAGGTCGAAGCCATCGCTGAGGATCAGGTACTGCCAGACCATCGACGGCAGCGAGCCGACCGTCACGTCACTGATCCAGCCCACGTCATTGCCGGCAGCCAGTTCCGGCAGGTGTTGCACCAGGTCCACCAGGCTGGGCACCCACGGCAGGTACAGCGCCACGATGGCGACGTTGGCCAGCCACCAGGCAGGGCGTTGCACCAGTCGGTTACCGCCACCACGCAACAGCGCCAGGTACGCCCAATGAGCCAGCACGCACAGGCTGGTGAAGTAATGGGTGTAGAAACTGGCGCTCATCAGCAGCACGTACGCCACCAGAAAACCGTTGCGGCGCGGGTATTTCACCCAGTACACCAGCGCCAGGGTGGCGGCCATCAGCCACATGCCCATCAGCGGGTACATGCGAATTTCCTGGCTGTAGTGCACGGCGATGGGCAACAGTGCCAGCATCAGCCCGCCCAGCACCGCTGCGCGCCGCCCGGCTGCCAGCTGCGCCAGCCACACGCCCAGGCCGACACTGACGATGCCGGGCAGGGCGCTGATCACCCGAATGGAAAACAGCCCGTTGCCGAACAGTGCCATCCAGCCGTGCAGCACCAGGTAATACAGCGGGGGGTGTACATCATGGCCGGCGTGGGTCCAGATCTGTGCGGGGGAGTAGGCGCTGATCACCAGGCTGGAGCCTTCGTCGCACCAGATGGCGGAGGCCGTCAGTTGGTACAGGCGCGCCATGATGGCCAGCAGCATGATAGGCCAGAACCACAGGCCTGCCGGTGCCTGGCCCAGCAGCCGCAGCCAGGCCTGGCGCGGCAGGCGCTGCAGTTCGATCAGGGGCGGCTCTTTCTGGGCGTTCATCTTTCCTCCGTCCGGGAGACTACAAAGATAGCGCCGGCTTTGTTCTTCTGATGGTCGATATCCTAGCAGCCGGCGCGGGTTGTGTAAGTGTCCGGAAGAGGCCGAACGGGCAGTCATCAGCGCGGGGCGTGCCTTATCGGGCAAAACGTGCATAGATACGCTTCATGAACATGGAAAAGATTATTGAAAGGCTCCAACAGCGTTTGCCAGCGTTGCAGGCTATCTAAACGCTCGGAGTGCACTGGCGCTGATTGCACAAGCCGGTTGGGTAGATGAAACGCTTTCCTCCAACCTCAAGAACATGGTTGGTTTCCGCAACATCGCCGTGCATGAGTACCAGACCCTCCAGTTGCCCATCCTTGTATCGATCATCACCAAGCACATGGACGATTTCCTGATTTTCACCCGTGAGGTACTTCAGAAGGATGCCTCCCGCTCCTGAACGGCAGGGCAGGCCGCCTGTTGGCCTGCCGCCGGGTCTACTACCAAAGCACCCCCTCGATCCCCCCCAAAGCACCATTCTGCCCCTACCCCCGCGCGCCTAGCATTGATCCAGCAACGAGCTCGCCTGATGAACCGCAACCTCGGCCCGGCCCTGGGCCAACCACAATAAAAGAGGATCAATCATGAGCAGCACTTTCTTCATTCCCTCCGTGAACATGATGGGTATCGGCAGCCTCGACGAGGCGGTGGTAGCCATTCGCAAGTATGGTTTTCGCAAGGCCCTGATCGTCACCGATGCTGGCCTGGCCAAGGCCGGGGTGGCCGACAAGGTGGCGGGCCTGCTGGCCGAGCAGGACATCAATGCCACCATCTTCGACGGCGCCAAGCCCAACCCTACCGTAAGCAATGTCGAGAACGGCCTGGCCGCGCTGAAGCAGTCGGGCAGCGATTTCATCATTTCCCTGGGCGGCGGTTCGCCCCACGACTGCGCCAAGGGCATCGCCCTGTGCGCCACCAACGGCGGCCACATCAGCGAATACGAAGGCGTCGACCAGTCGGCCAAGCCGCAATTGCCGCTGATTGCCATCAATACCACGGCTGGCACGGCCAGCGAGATGACGCGGTTCTGCATCATCACCGATGAAACCCGCCACGTGAAAATGGCCATCGTCGACCGCAACGTCACGCCGCTGCTGTCGGTGAACGACCCGGCGCTGATGGCCAAGATGCCCAAGGGGCTCACCGCCGCCACCGGCATGGACGCCCTGACCCATGCCGTTGAGGCCTATGTATCCACGGCCGCGACGCCCATCACCGACGCCTGTGCACTCAAGGCGGTGCAGCTGATTTCCGCCAACCTGCGCACGGCCGTGGCCCAGGGCGACGACATGACTGCACGGGAAAACATGGCCTACGCGCAGTTCCTGGCAGGCATGGCGTTCAACAACGCATCCCTGGGCTACGTGCATGCCATGGCGCACCAGTTGGGTGGTTTCTATGACCTGCCCCATGGCGTGTGCAACGCGGTGCTGCTGCCCCATGTGGAAAGCTTCAACGCCAGCGTCTGCCCGGCGCGCCTGAAGGATGTGGCCACGGCAATGGGCGTAGACACCCAGGGGCTGGACGATGAAAAGGGCGCCGCCGCCGCGATCGCGGCCATTCGCGCGCTGTCCGCCGACATCGGTATTCCCGGCGGGTTGGCCGAGTTGGGCGCCAAGGCTGATGACATTCCTACCTTGGCCGCGAATGCGATGAAGGATGCGTGCGGCTTCACCAACCCGCGCACCGCCACACAGGGCGAGATCGAGCAGATTTTCCACACCGCAATGTAACGCCGCGTTGTAGGGGCCCAGAAAGAAAAAGCCCGCAATGAATTCATCGCGGGCCTTTCGTCGGGGCGGGGGCGGGCTTGTCCACCCCATCAGTTACTGATCAAACCCCGCCCCAGCCCCGCGGGTGCCCGGGTATTCCAATTGCTGCACGATGCGGTCCTTGGCCAGCAAACGTTTCTCCTTGAGCTTCTTCACCTCGTCGTCCGGCGCGGCGGCGGATTCGGCCTTGAGCACATCTGCGTCAATGGCGTCGTAGTCGTTCAGCAGCTTGCTGAGCCTGTCATCGCTTTTCCTGCGGGTGTCGACCTCTTCGCGAGTGAGTTTCAAATCCTCGTACAGATTGTGTTTGACCGGCATTCTCGTCACCTCTGCTGGGTTTGTGGGCCTAGGTTCAGACTATTGAGAGTAGCCTTGATTCCGTTGAGAGGCCTGTTGAAACCTGTCGACTGCCAGGGTGAAGGGTATTTGGATGAAAATATTCCGGCGCTTGCTGACGTTTTTTTCACATTGGATTGACCCGCATTTAACTCCTGTGCCGCTAAGGTAACCCTTCACCCTGGCCCTGCGAGCGCTCGCCATTCATGTCGTTGCCACCTTCCCACCGCGGTTCCGGTCAACTGTACGCTGCTGCGCCGTCACATTCGGGCCTGGGCGGGCGCCTGCAACAGTGGCGTGAAGCACAGCTGGCGCGCCAGTGCCTGGGCGCTGCCGGCGAGCCCGGTCTGGTGCTGGACTTGCCCTGTGGCAGTGGGCGTTTCTGGCCGGTGCTGGCAGAACACGCCAACCGCGTGATTCTGGCCGCCGACCCTGACCCCGACCAGCTCAGCCTGGCCATGAGCGGTTCACCCGCCGCGCTGTCGGCGCGCGTAGCACCGCTCAAGGCCAGCGCCGAGGCCATCAGCCTGGGCAACAATGCGGTCGATTGCATCTTCTGCATGCGCTGGTTTCACCATGTCCCCAGCAGCGAGCAGCGCTTGAGCGTGCTGCGCGAATTCCACCGGGTCAGCCGCGACACGGTGATCATTTCCCTGTGGGTGGACGGCAATTTCCGCGCCTGGCGCCGTCGCCGCCTGGAGCAGCGGCGCCTCGGCGCCGAGGGTGCTGGGCATCACAACCGCTTCGTGGTACCCCGCGCGCAGATCGAAAGCGAATTCCGTCAGGCGGGGTTCGCGATCGTCGACCATCATGATCTTGTTCCCGGGTACGCCATGTGGCGTACCTACGTGCTGCGCAAGGCTTGATCCGCATCGCCTTTGTCGATGGAATGCCCAGTAACCGTCGGGGTCGATATATACTGCGCGCCATTGTTCGAGGGAGAGCCTTGTGGCCATCGATATTCACTGGATTCGCGACGACGAAAGCCTGGCCCGGCAGTGTGCCGAATGGCAGCGTCTGCCGTACGTTGCACTCGACACCGAGTTCATGCGGGTCGACACCTTTTACCCCATAGCCGGCTTGATCCAGATCGGCGATGGCGCCGCCGCCTGGCTGATCGACCCGTTGACCATCCAACAGTGGCAACCACTGGCACAATTGCTGGAAAACACCGCCGTCATCAAGGTGGTGCATGCCTGCAGCGAAGACCTGGAAGTGCTGTTGCGCCTGACCGGCAGCCTGCCGGCGCCGCTGTTCGACACTCAGCTGGCCGCTGCCTACCTGAACCTGGGCTTCTCCATGGGCTATTCGCGCCTGGTGCAGGCGGTGCTCGACATCGAGCTGCCCAAGGGCGAGACCCGTTCCGACTGGCTGCAACGCCCCCTGTCGGACACCCAGGTGAGCTACGCCGCCGAAGACGCGGTGCACCTGGCCGAAGTCTATGAAAAGCTGCGCCCGCAGTTGTCCGACGACAAATACGCCTGGGTGCTGGAAGACGGCAGTGAGCTGGTGGCGCAACTGCGCCGCGAGGTGGACCCGTACGAAATCTACCGCGAGGCCAAGCTGGCCTGGAAGCTGTCACGCCAGCAACTGGCGGTGCTGCGCGAGCTGTGCGCCTGGCGCGAACGCGAGGCACGCGCCCGCGACTTGCCGCGTAACCGCATCGTGCGCGAGCATTCGCTGTGGCCCCTGGCCCGTACCCAGCCGGACAACCTGGGCGCCCTGGCCAAGATCGAAGACATGCACCCGCGTACCGTGCGCCAGGATGGCGAGTTCCTGCTCAAGCTGATCAAGGACGCCGGCAGCGTGCCCCCCGAACAGTGGCCGCCAGCCTTGCCAGAGCCATTGCCGATCGAAGCGGCGGGCGTGCTCAAGCAGCTGCGCGCCATCGGCCAGGCCGAAGGCGAGCGCCTGGGCATAGCCCCGGAAGTGATGCTGCGCAAGAAGACCCTCGAAGCCCTGCTCAAGAGCGGCTACCCCGACGGCCCCTATCAATTGCCTGACACACTGCGTGGCTGGCGCCGCGAGCTCATGGGCCAAGCCCTGCTCAAGGCCCTGGCGGGCGCAGGAGAGACACCATGAAACGCATCTGCTCCATTTACAAAAGCCCGCGCAAGAACGAGATGTACCTGTATGTGCTCAAGAGCGATGCCCTGGCGCGCGTACCCGATGGCCTGCTGACCGTGTTCGGCAAACCGGTGCACGCCTTCGACATGGTGCTGACCCCGGAACGCACGCTGGCCCGCGAGGACATCACCCAGGTGTTGGCCAACCTGGACGGCCAGGGTTACCACCTGCAGATGCCGCCGCCCGAAGAAGAGTACATCGAGCACCTGCCCGAAGAGCTGTTGCGTCGCAACGATCCGGTCTGACCGTCACACCCGGCAGTCGTCCGTGAGGCGGGCAGGGTTTTCAAGGGTTTCTCAAGCATGCGGGTTCTGATCGCAGAACAGGATTACGCCCTTTACGCGCAGTTGCTGCGTGAAGCGGCGCCGGACGTTGACGTTCTCACCAGTGGGGATTCGGCCGAGCTCTCAAAGCTGGCTGCCGACTGCCCTGTGTGGCTGGGCCAGCCAGATCTGCTGGGCACACTGCTGCGCCAGGGCCACCAGCCCCAGTGGCTGCAGTCCACCTGGGCGGGCATCACGCCGTTGTTGCTGCCCGGCCTGCCACGCCACTACCGGCTGACCCGGGCGGTGGGCATTTTCGGCCAGGTGATGGCCGAGTACATGCTGACCTATATGCTCGGCCATGAGCGTGAGGTGCTGGCCCGCCTGGTGGCCCAGGTCGAGCGCAAGTGGGACAACCGCCCCGGCCGCAGCCTGGAAGGGCGCCGCGTGCTGATCGTGGGTACCGGCGACATCGGCCAGCGGGTGGCGGAATGCCTGCTGCCGTTTGGCGTGGCCCTGTATGGCATCGCCAGCAGCCCGCGCGAGCAGGCGCCGTTCGTCGAGGTGCTGGGCCTGGACGCCCTGGGCGACAAGGTGGGGCAGGTGGACTACGTGATCAACCTGCTGCCGGACACGCCGGCTACCCAGGACATTTACAACGCCGCGCTGTTTGCCCGGTTCAATCCGGACGCGTTGTTCATCAACGCCGGGCGTGGGGTGGCGGTAGTCGATGCGGACCTGGTGGAGGCGTTGAAGCTGGGTCACCTGGCCGGTGCGGTGATCGATGTCTGCCGCCAGGAGCCTCTGCCCCAGCGTCATCCGTTCTGGACGGCCTGGGGGCTGTTGCTGACCGGGCACAGTTCGGCGCCGACCTCGCCGCAGGCGATGGTGCGCCTGTTCGTGGAAAACCTGCGCAACTACAGCGCGGGTCAACCATTGCGCGGCGAAGTGGATTTCATCCGGGGCTACTGAACGCCTTCGGGGAGCTGCAAGCTGCAAGCAGGTTGCACTCCGCTCGCAGCTCCATCCCTTTGGGATGACCTACAGGGTGAAATCACCTTCGGCAGCCAGTTCGCTCAGCGGGCGGCGTGGGCTAGGCAGTTCGCGGGCTTGCAGGTGTTCGGCCAGGCTGGCCTTGTCGCCCAGTTTGCCGATGGCGATGGCCGCGTGCAGCTCATACCCCTCTGGTACCTTCAGCTCCTTGCGGGTCAGTTCCTTGTCGAAACCGGCCATGCCGTGGGTATGCCAGCCACTCAGGCTCGCTTGCAGTGCCAGGTGGCCCCAGGCGGAACCGGTGTCGAACGTGTGCCACAGGGCTGGGGTTTCTTCCGTGGCGCCCGGTGCGGTGAAGGTGGTCTTGGAGAGGATGATCACCAGCGCCGAAGCGTGTTGCGCCCAGCTGCGGTTGAACTCGTTCAGCAGGCCCAGGTAACGCTCCCAGTTCGGGGTGCCGCGGCGGGCGTAGAGGAAACGCCATGGCTGCGAGTTGTAGGCCGAAGGCGCCCAGCGGGCGGCTTCCAGGAAGCTCAGCAGGGTTTCTTCCGAGATGTTTTCGTCACTGAAGGCGCGTGGCGACCAGCGGTTGATGAACTGCTCGTGAATACCGAGCTCGGCGATACGCGGGTTGACACTCATGGACGCTTCCTACGAAGTTGAGGGAAAACACCGAAATTACTGCGCCAAGGCCACCGCTGACAAGTGAAGTGTTTGACCGGATGTCGCCGGCGCTTGGCCCCAGGCCCTTGCGGCACTAGACTGGCGGCCTTTTCAGCCGGCTACCGGCGAACTGCATCTCGATACAGGACACCAGCAACATGGCCACGCACGTCGACCCCTTCTGGCGCACCAAAACCCTCGACCAGCTCACCCCGGTGGAGTGGGAGTCGCTGTGCGACGGGTGCGGGCTGTGCTGCCTGCAGAAGCTGGAAGATGAAGATGACCATAGCGTCTACTACACCCGGATCGCCTGCCAGTTGCTGGACCTGAAGACCTGCCAGTGCACCGACTACCCCAACCGCAAGGCCAAGGTGCCTGACTGCATCCAGCTCACCCCAGGGCAAGCCGACCAGTTCAAATGGCTGCCGCCGACCTGCGGCTATCGCCTGGTCAGCGAGCGCAAGGACCTGCCCAGCTGGCACCACCTGGTGTGTGGGGACCGCAAGCGGGTGCACAAGAAGCACATTTCCCAGTCGGGACGCATGCTCAGTGAGAAGGATGTGGACGAGGACGACTGGGAAGACTACCTGATCTTCCGCGCCGGTTGATCAGCGGGTGCCTGCAGCGGACCCGGCCGCGTCCCAGGCACCGCGTAATATCAGGCCCACCGTATGTGCCCTCGACGCGGCCAGGCGCCGCAGAGTATCAAGCAGGATCAAGGCTTGGGCGAAGCCAGCTCGTCGTTGCCGGTCACGGTAGCGGTCTTGGTGGCCTTCACCGCGCTTTCCTGCAACTTGCTCAACTCTTCCCCCGCGCGTTCGATCTTGGCACGTACGCCATCGAACTCCTGACGGCTTTGTTCGATCAGGGCCTTGGTGGCGCTATGGCCGGTCAGGCCGCGGGCCAAGGCCACGCCGCCGATGGCGATCTGCACCAGGCCGAAAAGGCCGCCCCGGCGCAGGCCCTTGCCCACCAGGACAATGCCGGTGGCCACCGAGCCTGCGCGTTCCCAGCCCTGCACATTGTGTTCGGTAGGGGAGGTCGCGCGGCCAATGGTGTCGAAGACTTCCAGGTGTTGGTTGTCGCTCATGATCATACTCCTGATGGGAATTGTTCTATCAGTAGCTGACTGCCAAACCCGGCAGCTGTTCCATCGGCCTATTTGAATTTCGGCCCTGAGCGGGTATTCAAGCCCTTGGCCATGCGGTCATACAGCACCACGTTGACCGTCGCCGCCAAATTCATGCAGCCCTCGGTGGGGATATAGATGGTGTCTTCGCACCAGTCGCGCACGCTCTGGTCCAGCGAGCCGTCTTCGGGGCCGAAGATATAGATGGCCCGGTCCGGGTGGGTGTACTCGGGCAACGGGCGCGCACCTTCCACCAGCTCCACGGCCACCGGGGTGCAGCCCAGGGGGATGATCTTCTGCAAGTCATCGATGCCGATCAGAGGGATGTCATAGTGGATGCGCTTGGTGTCGGTGACGAAGTCCCGTGCCCGCTCGTAGCGCTTGCCGGTATAGAACACCGAATTCACGCCATAGCAGCCGGCGGCTCGCATGACCGAGCCGACGTTTTCAGGGGATTTGGGGTTGAACAGACCGATGCAGCTGTAACGCTTGTTGGCCACGCCGGGTCAGTCCTTTTTCATCAGACCGGCCAGGGCCGCGAAGGGGTTGTGGGTGGCCTTGGCGATGGTCGGGCTGCTCAGGGAGCCTTCGCCGAAGTACTGCTGGTCGGTGTAACGAGCGTGCTCGTTGTCGTGGCAGTACAGGCACAGCAGTTCCCAGTTGGAGCCGTCCTGGGGGTTGTTGTCGTGGTTATGGTCGCGGTGGTGCACGGTCAGTTCGCTCAGGCGCTTGCCGGAGAACTCACGGGCGCAGCGGCCGCACACGTGCGGGTACATCTTCAGTGCCTTGTCGCGATAGCCGCTTTCGCGCTCGCGCTGGGTCTCGGCCAGGATGCGGTCGAGCTTGGCGGTATGGGGGGTGGACGAACTCATGGGTTCACCTCAAGGGATAATGACGGTCAGCCTGCATTCTAGCGTGAAACCAGGCCGTGCGGCCCTTCTTCTCCTGTGTCCCACAGAGGAAGGAGCGCCGTTCAGGGGCTAGCCCTTGAGCTTTTCGCAAATCCAGATGGTGTGCCGGGTACCCTTGTTGCCATGGGCATATACCTGCACTTCTTCGGCCTTGAAGCCGGCCTTGCGCAGGCGGTCGTTGAACTGGCGGTCGGCGCTGGCCGACCACACCGCCAGTATGCCCTTGGGCCGCAAGGCACGACCGCATGCCGCCAGGCCGCCGCTGGAATAGAGCCAGGAGTTGGCTTTCTGGGTCAGGCCTTCGGGGCCGTTGTCGACGTCGAGCATGATCGCGTCAAAGCCCAGGGGCTCGGCCTGGAGCACGTTGGCCACGTCGTCCTGAACGATGGTGGTGCGTGGGTCCAGCACCGGCATGCCGGCCTTTTCTCCGAGCGGGCCGTGGTTCCACTGCACCACGCCAGGCACCAGCTCGGCGACCACTACCTCGGCGCTCTTGCCCAGGTGTTTGAGCGCCGAGGCCAGGGTAAAGCCCATGCCCAGGCCGCCGATCAGTACCCGCGAATTCGGCCGCCCAGCCACTTTGCGGCAGGGGATTTCGGCCAGCGCGTCCTCGGAGCCGTGCATGCGCGTGTTCATCAGTTGGCCGCCGTCGCCGCCCTGGATCTTGATGACGAAATCCTCGCCGTATTCGAACAGGCACAGGGCACCGCCGTTGTCGGGGATGGGCGTGGTGTCCAGCAGTACAAAGCGTTTCATGGGGATCTCGCAGGGGGAGGGGACAGCGGACGCGGCAAAGAGTAGCCTTGGGTGCAGAACAAGTACCCGGCAGCGGAGCCGTCGATGAAGTTGCTTATTGTATCGGGCATTGTCGCCCTTGGGCTTGGTATTGGTGCGGCGCAGGCGGTGGAAGTGCAGGCAAATGTGGTGACACCCAGCAGCGGCGCACCCGGCACGCCCACGCCCACGCCCTACCCGCAGGTCTCCACCCCCATTCTGCCCAAGGCCGGGCCGGCTGGCAGTGCGCCGTTGCTGCCACCGATCAAGGTGCCGGGGCCGCCCAAGGATGATGCCTTGCCGGAACTGGAAGCCTCGCCGAACAAACCCCCACCCGGCTGAGCGGATAACGTGCAGGAGCAGGGGCAGTGTTATCAGGGGTGCTGGGAGAGCAGTTGGCCATCCACCATGCGCAAGCGCTTGGACATGGACACCGCCAGCGCCCGGATGATCTTCGCGGCGATTTTCGGCGCGTCGTTGAGCATCTTGTCCAGTGAGTCCTTGCCCAGGTTGAGCAACTGACAGTCACTGGCCGCCACGCAGGTGGCCGAACGTCGTTCGCCATCCAGCACCGCCATCTCGCCGAACGCCCGGCCCTTGCGCAGACTGGCGACGTCCACCGGCTGCTCGTCGTTGCCGGTCTTGCGCACGGTCACGGTGCCGCGGTGAATGATGCACATGAACGTACCGGCATCGCCCTCGTGGAAAATTTCTTCGCCCTGGGCAATGCTGGTGATGATGAAATAGCCTGACGCGGCAGCGAAGTCCGCCGGCAGCAGTTGGTTGAACAGCCCGCAGTCCATGAGCATGTCGCGGATTTCGTTATTCAGGTAGGTCGGATCTGGCATGGCATCACGGTCTTGTTATACGCACGGTTCCCGCCCCGAAGTGTAGGCGGCGGGCACCGGCAGGTGTGTGAAAAACAGTGTCAATCAGACATCAGGTCGTCGCGAAGTTCCCTCAGGCCAGGCCCAGTACCTTGAACACGAAACCGTATTCCAGCGCGACGTCTCGCAGGCCCTGGTAGCGGCCGCTCATGCCGCCATGGCCGGCGCCCAGTTCGGTCTTGAGCAGCAGCAGGTTGCTGTCGGTTTTGGTGTCGCGCAGGCGTGCCACCCATTTGGCCGCTTCCCAGTACTGCACGCGGCTGTCGTTGTAACCGGCCACCACCAGGAGGGCAGGGTAGGCCTGGGCGCTGACGTTTTCGTAGGGCGCGTAACCCTTGATGCGCTCGTACACGTCGGGCTCTTCGGGGTTGCCCCACTCGTCGTACTCGGTGACGGTCAGCGGCAGGTCCGGGTCGAGCATGGTGTTGAGCACGTCGACGAACGGCACCTCGGCGATGGCCGCCTTGAACAGATCGGGGCGCTGGTTGAGCACCGCGCCGATCAGCAGGCCACCGGCGCTGCCGCCGCTGATGGCCAACTGGTCGCTGGTCGTCAGGCCCTGGGCGATCAGGTGTTCGGCGCAGGCGATGAAGTCACTGAAGGTATTGGCCTTGTGTTCCTGTTTGCCGGCCCGGTACCAGGCCTCTCCCAGCTCACCGCCACCGCGCACGTGGGCAATGGCGAAGGCCACGCCGCGTTCCAGCAGGCTCAGGCGCGCGTGGGAGAACCACGGGTCGAGGCTTTCGCCGTAGGCGCCGTAACCGTACAGGTACAAGGGTGTCGGCTGGCCCATGGCGCTGCGCTTGGCCACCAGGCTGATGGGAATGCGCGTGCCGTCGGTTGCCGTGGCCCACAGGCGCTGGCTGACGTAGTCATCGGCATTGAACACGCCCAGCACGGGGGTTTCCTTGAGCACTTTCTGCTCGCCATCGGCGAGGCTCAGCTGGCGCACCTGGGCCGGGCGGTTCAGGGCCTCGTAGCGCAGGCGAATACGGGGGCTGACGAACTCCAGGCTGTCGGACACATGCAGGCTGTAGGCCGCGTCCGGCAATTGCACGCGATAACTCGCCAGGCCCTGTGGGTGCACTTCGATGATCGGCAGGCCGCCTTCGCGCAGGCTCAGGGTGAACGCCTGAGCGTTGAGGGTCACGCCTTCGAGCATCACGTCGTCGCGATGGCCGATCAGCGGTTGCCAGCGGTCGCGGGTAGGCACCTGGCCGTTGTCCGCGGCCTGGAACAGGGCGAAGTTGATGCCGTCCTGATTGCTGCGGATGAACCAGGTCCAGGCGCCGTCGAGCCGACCGTGGTCGGGGTAGTACTCGTGGTCTTCGACCCTGGGCGCCAGGCACTGGAAGGCCTGCTCCGGGTGGGCGGCGTCCAGCACCCAGGCCTCGCTGGTGGTCTTGCTGTTGAGCAGCAGGATCAACTGGCGTTCGGAACTGGAACGGTAGCAATGCAGGAAGAACCGGCCGTCGGTCTCCTCGAACACCAGGGCCGCGTCGCTGCTGCCCAGGTGGTGACGGTAAAGCTTGTGGGGGCGGTGAGTATCATCCAGTTCGCCGAA
Source organism: Pseudomonas sp. RIT-To-2 (assembly GCF_029623465.1). Classification (NCBI taxonomy): domain Bacteria; kingdom Pseudomonadati; phylum Pseudomonadota; class Gammaproteobacteria; order Pseudomonadales; family Pseudomonadaceae; genus Pseudomonas; species Pseudomonas sp. RIT-To-2. Next base: position 38,383 of record NZ_JAPYKM010000028.1, read on the forward strand.
GAACAGGGTCTGGCTGTCGTTGGCCCAGGTCATGCTGCCGTCGCAATCCTGGAACGGCAGCTCGGTGACGGTGCCGGTGGCCAGGTCCTTCACGTACAGGCGGTAGATTTCGTCACCGCTGGTGTCCAGGCTGTAGGCCAGCAAGCGGTGGTCGGGGCTGATGTTGAAGGCGCCAAGGGACAGGAAACCGCCCGCGGCCAGGGCGTTGGGGTCCAGCAACAGTTCCTCGTGGGCTTCGTCCACGGTCGGGCTGTCATCGGCCGGGCGCGGGCAGCGGTAGTGGCGGGCGTACTCATCGCCGGCCGTGGTGCGGGTGTAGTACAGGTACGGGCCCCAGGGCGAGGCCAGGGACAGGTCGGTCTCGCGGATGCGGCCCTTGATCTCTTCGAACAGTTGTTCGCGCAGCTCGGCCTGGTCGGCCAGTTGCGCTTCCTGGTAAGCATTCTCGGCCTTCAGGTAATCAAGCACCTCGGCGCTGTCGCGTTCCTGCAGCCAGGCGTACGGGTCGGTGCCGTCGGCCTTGCGGGCGATGGGGGCACGTGGGGCAGTGGCTGATGGGGGCATGGGCGGTTCACTCGCAAAGGGGGATTTGGCGGCGCCCGACGGGCCTTTTGGCATAGGGGGCGCCTGCACGGCGAAAAGTCGTTATCATAAGCGCCTATTCGCCTGCCTTGCCACGGACACCATGACCGAGAACGACTATTTCCTCGCCTGGGGTATCTATGCCTTCGCCGCCTTTGGTTGCCTGATGGTATGGCTGCGCCTGACTACCTGGATCTGGCGCTGGCTGCGCCAGCCATTGCGCCTGGTGATGGCGGTGGTGCTGTTCACCCCCACCATCGTCGACCCGGGCAAGGACATGTTTGCCCCTGCGGTGGCCATGACCGCTTTGGACATCCTGTTCAAGGACGCAGGCCATGCCTTGCCCGCCATGTCGGACCTGGCCATGTACAGCCTGGTCGCCCTGGTGCTGTACGTGATCTACGCCCTGATTCGCTGGCCGATCGAACGTAGCAGCCGCGCCCGCCGTGAAGAACAGGCCGCCCGTGACGAAGCCCTGGCCAAGGCCGAGGCCGACCAGCGGCGCCGTGACGAACCCGACGAGCCCTTTGGCAGCGCCGACCGTTTCGGCCGCACGCCGCCCCAGCCGACACCGCCCAGCCCTGCCGGGCGCATGCGCGTCGAGCCGCGCCTGTAACGCCGCCGGGGAGCCGCCATGTGTGAACTGCTGGGCATGAGCGCCAACGTGCCGACCGACATCGTTTTCAGCTTCACCGGGCTGATGCAGCGTGGCGGCCGCACCGGCCCGCACCGCGACGGCTGGGGCATCGCTTTCTACGAAGGTCGTGGCCTGCGCCTGTTCCAGGACCCGGCCGCGAGCAGCGAGTCGCAGGTGGCCGAACTGGTGCAGCGTTACCCGATCAAGAGCGAGGTGGTCATTGGTCACATTCGCCAGGCCAACGTGGGCAAGGTGTGCCTGTCCAACACCCACCCGTTCGTGCGCGAACTGTGGGGGCGCAACTGGTGTTTCGCCCACAACGGCCAACTGGCCGACTTCAACCCGTCTGCCACGTTCTACCGGCCGGTAGGGGATACCGACAGCGAAGCGGCGTTCTGCGACTTGCTCAACCGGGTACGCGAGGCGTTCCCCGAGCCAGTGGAAATCGAGCAGGTAATGCCTGTCCTCATCGAAGCGTGCGCTCACTACCGAGCCAAGGGCGTTTTCAACTGCCTGTTCAGTGACGGCGACTGGCTGTTCTGCTTCTGCTCGACCAAACTGGCCCACATCACCCGTCGCGCGCCGTTCGGCCCGGCCCGGCTCAAAGACGTTGACGTGATCGTCGATTTTCAGGCCGAGACCACTCCCAACGACGTGGTCACGGTGATTGCCACCGAACCTCTGACCGAAAACGAAACCTGGCAGCGCTACGAGCCCGGCCAATGGGCGCTGTGGCGCCGCGGCGAATGCGTGCTGCAGGGCACCACTGACTAGGAAAGCCCAATGCTGCGAAGTTACTTGCGACTGGTGCTGTTTGCCGTGGGGTTGTTGCTGGGCGTTCAAGTGCCCGGTCTGATCAATGATTACGTGCACCGGGTGGAAGCACACCTGATGGAAGCGCAGCAAAGCCTGCGCGGCTTCCAGGACACTGCCGACAAGTTCTTCAACGGTGACTTGCAGGCGTTGGTGGCCCATTACCATGACAGCAGCGACCCCGTGTTCCAGAGCGATGGCCAGAGCGTGGGCACCCTGATCGAGCGGCACAAGGCGCTGGACGCCGAGTGGCTGGCGTTGCAGGGGCCATGGTGGTGGCGCGACTGGCACGTGATCACGGCAGCCGACCCGAAGATCAGCCAGGAAACCCTGAACGGGTATACCTACCAGGTGTTACTGGTGCCCGAAGCCATTGGCTGGGGCGTGGCGGTGGCGTTCATTCTGGCGCTGGTGCTGGAGTGCCTGGTGATGTTGCCGGCGTGGACCCTGTATGGCGTGCGTCGCTACAAGGGTGAAGTGCCGGAACACTGGCGCTAGGCCGCGAGGGTCTCTTCCCTGGCCGCGCCCGTCTCCAGGACCGGGCGAAGCCAGGGAAGCGGCTCGCGCCGATCTCATTTGGAGAGAAACCGCATCCCTTCCTCTAGCCCGCGCAAGGTCAGCGGGTACATCTGGTCTTCGATCAGTTCGCGTACGATGTTGGTCGACGCCGTATACCCCCAGGTGTCCTTGGGGTAGGGGTTGATCCAGATGAGCTTCTTGTACTTCTCCATGAACCGCTGCATCCACACGTAGCCGGCTTCTTCGTTCCAGTGCTCCACGCTACCCCCCGGCTGGGTGATCTCGTAGGGCGCCATGGCCGCGTCACCGACGAAAATCACCTTCCAGTCTGGCCCGTACTTGTGCAGCAGGTCCTGGGTGGCGGTGCGCTCCGATGTGCGGCGCAGGTTGTTCTTCCACACCGACTCGTACACGAAGTTGTGGAAGTAGAAGTACTCCAGGTGCTTGAACTCGGTCTTGCAGGCCGAGAACAGTTCCTCGCAGATCTTCACGTGGGCGTCCATCGAACCGCCGATGTCGAACAACAGCAGCAACTTGACGGTGTTGCGCCGCTCGGGGCGCATCTGGATGTTCAGCAGGCCGGCATCACGGGCGGTGTGGTCGATGGTGCCGTCGATGTCCAGCTCCTCGGCGGCGCCCTGGCGGGCGAACTTGCGCAGGCGGCGCAGAGCCACCTTGATGTTGCGGGTGCCCAGTTCCACCTGATCGTCGAGGTTCTTGTACTCGCGCTGGTCCCATACCTTCACGGCCTTGCCCTGGCGCTTGCCGGCGTCGCCCACGCGGATGCCTTCGGGGTTGAAGCCACCGGAGCCGAATGGGCTGGTGCCGCCCGTGCCGATCCACTTGTTGCCGCCGGCGTGGCGTTCCTTCTGTTCTTCCAGGCGCTGCTTGAATGCTTCGATGAGTTTGTCCAGGCCCCCCAGGGACTGGATCTGCGCGCGTTCCTCGTCGGTCAGCGAGCGCTCGAACTCCTTGCGCAGCCAGTCTTCGGGAATCAGCGCCTGCAAGTGGTCGTCGAGTTTTTCCAGGCCATTGAAGTAGGCGGAGAAGGCACGGTCGAACTTGTCGAAGTGCCGTTCATCCTTTACCAGGATGGCGCGGGACAAGTAGTAGAACTCGTCCATGTCGGCGAAGGTGACCCGCGCCTGCAGGGCGTTGATCAGGTCCAGCAGTTCGCGCACCGAGACCGGCACCTTGGCAGCGCGCATCTCGTTGAAGAGGTTGAGCAGCATGGCAGGCCCCTCAGCGGTTACCGCGACGGCTCATGAACGCCAGGCGCTCGAGCAACTGCACGTCCTGCTCGTTTTTCACCAGGGCACCGGCCAGCGGCGGGATGGCCTTGGTGGGGTCGCGTTCGCGCAGCACGGCTTCGCCGATGTTGTCGGCCATCAGCAGTTTCAGCCAGTCCACCAGTTCGGACGTAGAGGGCTTTTTCTTCAGGCCGGGCACCTTGCGCACGTCGAAGAACACGTCCAGCGCTTCGCTCACCAGCTCTTTCTTGATGTCGGGGTAATGCACGTCGACGATCTTCTGCAGGGTAGGGCGGTCGGGGAAGGCGATGTAGTGGAAGAAGCAGCGGCGCAGGAACGCGTCTGGCAGCTCTTTCTCGTTGTTGGAGGTGATGATGATGATCGGGCGCTGCTTGGCCTTGATGGTCTCGTCGATCTCGTAGACGTAGAACTCCATCTTGTCGAGTTCCTGCAACAGGTCGTTGGGGAATTCGATGTCGGCCTTGTCGATTTCGTCGATCAGCAGAATGACCCGCTCCTCGGATTCGAAAGCCTCCCACAACTTGCCCTTCTTCAGGTAGTTGCGCACATCGTGGACCTTGTCCACGCCCAGTTGCGAGTCACGCAGGCGGCTGACCGCGTCGTACTCGTACAGGCCCTGGTGGGCCTTGGTGGTGGACTTGATGTGCCAGGTGATCAGGCGGGCGCCGAAGGACTCGGCCAGTTGCTCGGCCAGCATGGTCTTGCCGGTGCCAGGCTCGCCCTTGACCAGCAGGGGGCGTTGCAGGGTGATGGCCGCGTTCACCGCCAGTTTCAGGTCGTCTGTGGCGACGTATGCCGCGGTGCCTTCGAACTTCATGTCTGCTTGCCCTCAGTCTGAACAGTTTGTTATGGCGCGACTATAACGCGGGGTCTGGTCGAATGTGAACGCAGCGCCGCTATTCAGTCGCTGAATGAACACGGGCCAGCGCAATCAATCACCTTCCTTGGGTGGCGACTGTTCGTACTTGGCGTTGAAGGCCTGCACGAAGCCGTTACGCAGGATCTCCCAGAACGCCTCCAAGGCACTGATGTCCTGGCGGTGCACACTGCCGCTGAGGTCCACGCGGGTGGCGAACTGGTTCTTGTTGTGGTTCTTCAGCACTGCCTGGGTACCGCCGACAATGGCTTCCCACACCGAGCGGAAGAAGCCTTTGTCCTTGTTTTCCACGTCCTGCTGCCAGTTGAATACCTCGACGTTGTGCAGCAACGGCTTGATGTAGCCCGTGAGCTGGCCCTTGGTGGCCTGGGCCTCCACCACCACGTCACCGGTGCCGGCATTGAAGTCGAACTTGCCATAGGCGCTGGAGAAATCGTTGACCTTGCGCAGTTGCACACCGGTAGTGCGCAGGCGGAATTGGAAGTCCTCGAAGTTGCTGAACGGGTCGAACGTGGCGATCGCCTCCAGCGGTGCCTGGCCGAACAACTGCGCATGGCCTTCGAAGCGGGCGTCGCGCTTGCCTTGCTTGTCTTCCACGTTGGTGAGGTTATACAGGCTGGCGTTGACGTGGTTGGCCGACAGGTTCACCGGCGGCTTGGAATTGAAGTTGCGGAAGGTGATGGTGCCATCATTGACCCGCACTTCATCCAGGGTGAACGGCACCAGCTTGTTCAACTGTGCCCGCCAGTCGGTACCGGCACCGGTCTGGGAGGCCTGTTTGTTGGTACCGCCGTCGACGAAGTTCAGTTCCGGGTTGGCAAACTCCACCTTGGCCACCACCGTATGGTCGTACCACAGGGAATGCCAACTCACCGCCAGGTCGATCAACGGTGCGGTCAGCAGGGGCACCGGTACCTTGCCGTCGACCTTGACGATCTCCAGGCCGTTGATCTTGTAGGCGCCGCGCCACAGCGCCAAGTCCACGTCGGCCACGTGGCCGCGGTAGGCGCCCATGTCGGCGAGTTTGTCGTTGAGATAGTTGCGCACCACGTAGGGCAACGCGATGTGCAGCACGATCAGCAGCAGTGCGATGACTGCCACGGTCCACAGGGGCCAACTGTAGCGACGTTTCATGATGCCGGTGTCCTGGACGTTATAAGACATTGACCGGTACGCGCGGCATCCGTTCGCCATGACTGGACTCCCCCGGCCACCAGGCTTACCCTTGGATTTTTACGCTGGTGCATAAGGACCTCCTGCCATGAGCCGCATTTTCGCTGACAACGCGCATTCCATCGGCAACACGCCGCTGGTGCAGATCAACCGCATCGCCCCGCGCGGTGTAACCGTGCTGGCCAAGATCGAAGGCCGCAACCCCGGTTATTCGGTCAAGTGCCGCATCGGTGCCAACATGATCTGGGACGCCGAAAGCAGCGGCAAGCTCAAGCCGGGCATGACCATCATCGAACCTACCTCTGGTAACACCGGCATTGGCCTGGCCTTTGTCGCCGCCGCCCGTGGCTACAAACTGGTGCTGACCATGCCGGCCTCCATGAGCATCGAGCGCCGCAAGGTGCTGAAAGCCCTGGGCGCCGAGCTGGTACTCACCGAGCCTGCCAAAGGCATGAAAGGCGCCATCGAGAAGGCCGAGGAACTGGCCAACGCCAACCCCGACACCTATTTCATGCCCCAGCAGTTCAGCAACCCCGCCAACCCGGCCATCCACGAGAAAACCACCGGGCCGGAGATCTGGAACGACACTGACGGCGCGGTCGATGTGCTGGTGGCCGGCGTGGGCACGGGCGGCACCATTACTGGCGTGTCGCGCTACATCAAGAAAACCCAGGGCAAGTCCATCCTGTCGGTGGCCGTGGAGCCGATCACTTCGCCAGTGATCACCCAGGCGCTGGCTGGTGAAGAGATCAAGCCCAGCCCGCACAAGATCCAGGGCATCGGCGCGGGCTTCGTGCCTGGCAATCTGGACCTGGCGCTCGTGGACCGGGTGGAATTGGTCAGCGACGATGAAGCCAAGGCGATGGCCCTGCGCCTGATGCAGGAAGAAGGCATCCTGTGCGGTATTTCCTGTGGCGCCGCCATGGCGGCAGCCGTTCGCCTGGCTGAGAAGCCGGAGATGCAGGGCAAGACCATCGTCGTCATCCTGCCGGACTCGGGTGAGCGTTACCTGTCGAGCATGCTGTTCAGCGACCTGTTCACCGAGGCCGAAACCCAGCAGTAGGCGTGTAACGCCGACGCGGCCTTCCCGCCAGGGCTACAGGGTGTTGACCTGCCTCAAGAAAGGGTTCTATCGCCCGCGCAATAATGAATGTCGTCCGGAATGGCTGCCCAGGCAGCCTTCCAGGGTTTATCATGGCGGACTGCCCATTCAAGGAGTTGTTGCATGACCCTTTCACTCGCCGTCAAGGTTGCTGTGCTGATGCTGTTCGTCTGCAGCATCCTCTACGTGCATCTGCGCGGCAAGGCGCGCCTGCCGGTGCTGCGCCAGTTCGTCAACCACTCCGCGTTTTTCGCGCCGTACAACGCGCTGATGTACCTGTTTTCCGCCGTGCCGTCCAAGCCTTACCTGGACCGCAGCAAGTTTCCCGAACTGGACCTGTTGAAGAACAACTGGGAAACCATCCGCGAAGAGGCCATGCACCTGTTCGACGAGGGCTACATCCGCGCCGCCGAAAAGAACAACGACGCCGGTTTCGGTTCGTTCTTCAAGAAAGGCTGGAAGCGTTTCTACCTCAAATGGTACGACCAGCCGCTGCCCTCGGCCGTGGCCCTGTGCCCCAAGACGGTGGAACTGGTGAGCAGCATCCCCAACGTCAAGGGCGCGATGTTTGCCCTGCTGCCGGGCGGCAGCCACCTGAACCCGCACCGTGACCCGTTCGCCGGTTCGCTGCGCTACCACCTGGGCCTGTCGACCCCCAATTCCGATGCGTGCCGCATCTTCGTGGATGGCCAGGAATACGCCTGGCGCGACGGTGAGGACGTGATGTTCGACGAGACCTATGTGCACTGGGTCAAGAACGAGACCGACTTCACCCGCGTGATCCTGTTTTGCGACATCGAGCGCCCGTTGAGCAACCGCCTGATGGGCCGCATCAACCGTAGCGTCAGCGCCTTCCTGGGCCGTGCCACGGCGCCGCAGAACGTCGATGAAGAGCGCGTGGGCGGTATCAACCAGGCCTATGCCTGGAGCAAGCGTTTCAGCGACGGCATTTCCGGCAAGATGAAGAAGTTCAAGCGGGCCAACCCCAAGGCCTACCGCGTACTGCGGCCGGTGCTGGCGGTGGTGGTGCTGACTGCGCTGGGTTACTGGCTGTTCGGCTGAAACCCGTGCCCCGGCCTTTCGGCCGGGGCTTCTCGTTTGCTGTTCCCCTAGCCCAGCACGGCCACGCCGGCCCGGGCGATCTGCGCATCGAACTCCGACTTGACCCCCGAAACGCCAACGGCGCCAATCACCTGGCCGTCGTGGATGATCGGTACCGCGCCTTCCAGGCAGGTCATGATGTCCACCGACAGGAACGAGGTGCGGCCCGTGGTGTTGACCAGGTCTTCGTAATATTTCGACTCGCGGCCACTGATGGCCGAAGTGCGGGCCTTTTCCGGCGCCAGGTAGGCGGTGCTGGAGGCCGCGCCGTCCAGGCGTTCCAGCGCCAGCAGGTGGCCGCCGTCGTCGACGATGGCGATGGTCACCGCCCAATTGTTCTGCTGTGCTTCAGCGCGGGCGGCGGCCAGGATACGGGTGGTTTCGGTGTGGCCCAGTACGGCTTTGGTACGCATCATTCAGTCCTTTCGATGGGTGGGGCAGGGGGCTTATCTTCACACGGCGGTGGCTGCCATGCGACCCCTTCCCGAGCGTCGCCCGGTCCCACAGGCGTTCACGCAGCTCCTTGTGAGAATGGGCGTAGCTCGGGAACGCAACAGCGCGAAAATCGCGCCAGGCACCATTGTCAAAACCCCTGAGCGATGGTTATAGTCAGCCCTCAACCGAATCCGAGCTCGCCATGCCCGCCATCCGTCCTCACGCCAGCCACACCCGCGCAGCTTTGGCTGTCGGCGTGCCGTGCGCGGACCAGCAGCCGGCCCAGCTCAGCCACTATCCCCCTCCTGTCGTTCAGACGCCCGTGTGTGCAGTTGTTGCACCGCCCTGCGGCGTCGTTGCTGCGGTCTGAAGCACCGCACCCCAACACACTGAACCCGGCTGTTTAGCCGCTCTGGCCTTATCTGGCCCGAATGACAGGTGCCTCACATGTTTGCCTTCTCGAAAGACTCCGTGGCCTCGGTGGCCTCCACCGTGCTGTTCGTCCTGCTATGGAGCAGTGGCGCGTTCTTCTCCAAATGGGGCCTGGCGCATGCCTCGGCCTTCGCCTTCCTGCTGTGCCGTTTCGCCATCGCGCTGGTGGCGCTGTTGTTGCTGGTGCCGTTGCTCAAGCTGCGCCTGCCCACTACCCGTCAGGGCCTGGGATACGCCATCGCCACTGGCCTGGTGCTGCTGGGCGCCTACCAGATCTTCTACATCCTGGCCCTGAGCCTGAAGGTCACCCCCGGCGTGATGGCCACGGTCATGGGCGTGCAACCCATCCTCACGGCGGTGCTGGTGGAGCGGCGCCATTCGCTCACCCGCCTGTTTGGCCTGTGCCTGGGGCTCGCCGGGCTGGTGCTGGTGGTGTTCCAGAGCATCGGCATCGCTGGCATGTCATGGGCAGGCATTGCGTTCGCGTTGCTGGCGATGCTGAGCATGACCCTGGGCTCCATCATGCAGAAGCGCATCACCACTGATCCGCTTGGCACCCTGCCGGTGCAATACGCGGCCGGCATGCTGCTGTGCGCGGTGTTCGTGCCCAGCCAGGCGTTCCACATCGAGCACAGCCTGTCGTTTTACGTGCCGGTGGTGTACATGGGCCTGGTGGTCTCGGTGCTGGCGACCTTGCTGCTTTATCGACTGATTGCCCGTGGCAACCTGGTCAACGTTACCAGCCTGTTCTACCTGGTGCCGGCTGTCACGGCGGTGATGGACTGGCTGATTTTCGGTAACCGCCTGGCGCTGCTGAGCGTGGCCGGGATGGGGCTGATCGTGCTGGGGCTGATATTTGTGTTTCGCAAGGTTTAGCTGCGGTTGCGCAGGTATCGGGTTTCAGGTCTTGCGCTTCAGCGTCTCGCTGGGCAGTTCATCGAACAATGCCCGGTAACTGCTGGAAAACCGCCCCAGGTGCCAGAACGACCAATGCATCGCTACCTCCGCCACCGTGGTGGCACTGCCTTGGGCGCGCAGCAGTTCGCGGTGCGCGTTGTTCAGGCGCTTGAGCCGCAGCCATTGGGCCGGCGCCATGCCGGTGTAAGCCTTGAACGCTTGCTGCAACTGGCGCAGTGAAACGCCCGCGACGCGGGCCAGCGCCACCAGGTTGAGGGTTTCATCGGGCACGTCGGCAGCCCACTCGAACACCCGCTTCATGATCCGCCGTTCTGCGGCCCGGCGCTGCAAGGCGCCGGTGTCCAGGCTCACCGAGGCGTTGTCGAGGATGAACAGGCAATCGTCCAGCAGCTGCGTGGTCAGGCTGTCACGGTCGGGGCCGTCGGCGCTGTGGCCCAGGCGGGTGAGGGTGCTGCCCAGCCATCGGGTGAACAGTTGATTTTGCCCGCAGCGCAGCGGCGCCATGAACAACCCTTCCAGGCGCGCCACATCCAGGCCATGCTCGCGCACGAATTGCGGGCCGAACACCACGGCGGTCTCGCGGTAGTGCTCCGGGGTGATCCAGATATTGCGGCTTTCACCATTGAGCAGGTACAGCGACTGCTCGCTCTGGTCGAAACAGAACGCCAGTGAACCTTGGGGGGCGCTGAAGTGCTGCTCTACCCGGGTGTTCATGCCTTCTTCGTAAATTTCCACGCCGTGCAGGTCCAGGTAACGGATCTGCCCGCGGAAATGCCCCGGTGACATCTGCTGATAGTCCTGCACCCAGCCCGGTGTGGCCTGGATCTGCTCGGTGAAACTGCCGGTCTGGTAGGCGTGGACGGTAAGCGGGTAGGGCTCTTTCATACGATGACCTGATCGCACCACGATGGTGCATTAAGGCGTGCGTAAAATGGATAGATGGTTATAAGCTGCTTGCGCAAGATATAAGGGAACGCGCCCGAGGGGAAGATCGGCCCCACGCTTCGTCCATTTGAAGCAAAAACCAGGCACTATCGGCGCCAACAAAAATCGAGATGAGGTCTTTATGAATGCCCCCTTCGACCAACTGTCCAGTTGGCTGAAAGATCACAAGATTACCGAGGTTGAATGCGTGGTCAGCGACCTGACCGGCATTGCCCGCGGCAAGATAGCACCCACCAACAAATTCCTGCATGAGCGAGGCATGCGCCTGCCGGAAAGTGTGCTGTTGCAAACGGTAACCGGGGATTTTGTCGACGACGACATCTACTACGACCTGCTGGACCCTGCCGACATCGACATGATCTGCCGCCCGGACCCTTCGTCGATCTACGTGATCCCCTGGGCCATCGAGCCGACGGCCATCGTCATCCACGACACCTTCGACAAACAGGGCAACCCCGTTGAGCTGTCGCCGCGCAACGTGCTTAAGAAGGTGCTCAAGCTGTATGCCGACAAAGGCTGGCAGCCCATCGTTGCGCCGGAAATGGAGTTCTACCTCACCCAGCGCTGCGAAGACCCGGACCTGCCTCTGCGTGCGCCCCTGGGCCGTTCGGGCCGCGCTGAAAGCGGCCGGCAGTCGTTCTCCATCGATGCGGCCAACGAATTCGACCCGCTGTTCGAAGACGTCTACGACTGGTGCGAAGCCCAGGGCCTGGACCTGGACACGCTGATCCACGAAGACGGCCCGGCGCAGATGGAGATCAACTTCCGCCACGGCGATGCCCTGGACCTGGCCGACCAGATCACCATCTTCAAGCGCACCATGCGTGAAGCCGCGCTCAAGCACAACGTCACGGCCACGTTCATGGCCAAACCGGTGGGCGACGAGCCTGGCAGCGCCATGCACCTGCACCAGAGCGTGATCGACATCGCCACCGGCAAGCCGATCTTCGTCGACGACACCGGCGCCAAAAGCCAGCTTTTCCTGCACCACATTGGCGGCTTGCAGAAATACATTCCCAAACTGCTGCCCATGTTTGCCCCCAACGTCAACTCGTTCCGCCGCTTCCTGCCGGACACATCGGCACCGGTGAACGTGGAGTGGGGTGAGGAAAACCGCACCGTGGGCCTGCGCGTACCAGATGCAAGCCCCGAAGCCATGCGCGTGGAAAACCGCCTGCCAGGCGCTGACGCCAACCCTTACCTGGCCATCGCCGCAAGCCTGTTGTGCGGCTACCTGGGCATGGTGGAGGGCATCGAGCCGAGCGCGCCGGTGGAAGGCCGCGCCTATGAGCGCCGCAACCTGCGCCTGCCGATCACCATCGAAGATGCCTTGGCGCATATGGAAGAGTGCGACACCGTCATCCAGTACCTGGGCGAGAAGTTCGTGCGCGGCTACGTGGCGGTGAAACGCGCCGAGCATGAAAATTTCAAGCGGGTCATCAGTTCATGGGAACGCGAGTTCCTGCTGTTGAGCGTTTGAGGCAGCTTCACGCTGCAAGCTTCAAGTTTGCAGCTCCAACCTTTCCAAAGGAGTGAGTCGAATGCATGTTCTGAAAACCCTGTTACCTGCAGCGCTTGCGCTGACCCTGGCCACTGGGGCCCAGGCCGAAGGTTCGGTCAGTGTCTACAACTGGACCGACTACATCGGCGAAACGACCCTGGCGGATTTTACCGCCAAGACCGGCATCAAAGTGGTGTACGACGTATTCGACTCCAACGAAACCCTGGAGGGCAAGCTGCTGGCTGGCCACACCGGCTATGACGTGGTGGTGCCGTCCAACCACTTCCTGGGCCGCCAGGTGAAGGCGGGGGCGTTCCTGAAACTGGACCGCTCCCAGCTGCCGAACTGGAAAAACCTGGACCCCACACTCATGGCGCTGCTGGAAAAGAATGACCCCGGCAACGCCCACTCGGTGCCCTACCTGTGGGGTACCAACGGCATTGGCTACAACGTGGACAAGGTCAAGGAAGTACTGGGCGTCGACCACATCGATTCCTGGGCGGTGCTGTTCGAGCCCGAGAACATGAAGAAGCTCACCAAGTGTGGCGTCTCCTTTATGGACTCGGCTGACGAAGTGTTGCCAGCCACCCTCAAATACATGGGGCTGGACCCTAACAGCGCCAATGCCGATGACTACGCCAAAGCCAAGGCCAAGCTCAAGGCCGTGCGCCCCTACGTGACCTATTTTCACTCGTCCAAGTACGTGTCGGACCTGGCGAACGGCAATATCTGCGTGGCCTTCGGCTATTCGGGTGACGTGTTCCAGGCCGCCAACCGCGCCAAGGAAGCCAAGAACGGCATCCATATCGCCTATGCCATTCCCAAGGAAGGCGCCAACCTGTGGTTCGACCTGCTGGCCATTCCCGCCGATGCTGGTGACGTGAAAGAGGCCCACGCCTTCATCAACAACCTGCTCGACCCTCAGGTCATCGCCAAGGTCAGCGCGACGGTCGGCTACGCCAACCCGAACCTCGAGGCCAAGCAGTACATGGACAAGGACCTGCTGACCAACCCTGAGGTATACCCGTCCCAGGAAGTACTCAAACAGCTCTACATTTCCACCGCCCCGAAACCGGCCATCATGCGTTTGATGACGCGTGACTGGGTGGACATCAAGTCGAACCGCTAAGTGAGAAATGTGATGGTGGTGCATTCAGAACATGCCCGGTCGTATTACGCGGCAACCGCAGGCCAGATGCTGGAGTACCCCTGCCTGGGGGAAGACCTGGTGGCGGATGTGTGCGTGATCGGCGGTGGCTTCACTGGCGTCAACACGGCCCTGGAACTGGCCGCGCGTGGCCTGTCGGTGGTGCTCCTGGAAGGGCGGCGAATCGGCTGGGGCGCCAGTGGCCGCAACGGCGGCCAGCTGATCCGCGGCATTGGCCACGCAGTGGACGGTTTCGCCCGCTACGTGGGCAATGACGGCGTACGCTACCTGGAGCAGGCGGGTATCGAGTCGGTGGCGCTGGTGCGCGAACGCATCGAGGCCAGCGGCATCGATTGCGACCTGCGCTGGGGCTTCTGCGAACTGGCCAACACCCCGGCCCAGTTCGCGGCGTTTGCCGAGGAGCAGCGCTGGCTGGGAGAAATGGGCTACGCCCACGAGACCCGCATTGTCGGCCCCGCGCACATCAGGCAGGTGGTGAACAGCGACCAGTACGCCGGTGGTTTGGTGGACATGGGCTCGGGGCACCTGCACCCCTTGCGCCTGGTGCTGGGCGAAGCGCGCCTGGCCCAGGCCCAAGGTGTGCGCATCTTCGAAAACAGCCCGGCGCTGGAGATCATCCATGGCAGTACCGTGCAGGTGCGCTGCGCCGGTGGCACCGTGCGTGCCGGCCACCTGGTCCTGGGCTGCAACGCCCACCTGGATGACCTGGAACCGCGCTTGAGCGGCAAGGTACTGCCCGCGGGTAGTTACATTGTCACCACCGAGCCGCTGGGGGCCGAACTGGCTGCCAGCCTGATTCCGCAGAACCTGGCGCTGTGCGATCAAAAGGTGGGTTTGGACTACTACCGTCTGACAGCCGACAACCGTCTGTTGTTCGGTGGCGCCTGCCATTATTCAGGGCGTGACCCGGCGGACATCGGCGCCTACATGCGGCCGAAGATGCTCAAGGTTTTCCCGCAACTGGCCAACGTGCGGCTGGATTACCAATGGGGCGGTATGATCGGCATTACCGCCAACCGCTTCCCCCAGGTAGGGCGCCTGAGCCAGTACCCCAACGTGTATTACGCACAGGGTTACAGCGGCCACGGCGTCAACGTCACCCACTGGACGGCGAAACTGCTGGCCGAGGTCATTCACGCGGGCCACAGTCACGGCTTCGACGTGTTCAGCAAAGTGCCGCACATGACCTTCCCGGGCGGCAAGGCCCTGCGCTCGCCGCTGTTGGCGCTGGGCATGGCGTGGTACCGGCTCAAGGAGATACTGGGCTGATGCCACACCTGCAGGACCGGACGCCAGCTCGGGAACAGGCACTGCGATGGTCTTGACATTGCACGTCGCTTCCCTCCCGAGCGTCGCCCGGTGCAGCAGGGCCGCCATCTGCCTGATACTCTGGTGATGGTATGCGGTCAGGTCCGTGACACGTTCGCACCAGCACTTATTTCGCAGGTCTCAAGACCAGGTACAACGCCACCCCGATCAATACCCCGCCATACAAGTGCGCCCACGACAGCGGCTCACCCAGCAGCAACGCTCCCCACAGCACCCCGAACGCCGGAATCATGAAGGTCACGGTGCTGGATTTCACCGGCCCGATGTCGCTCAGCAAGCGGAAATACAGGATGTAGGCGAACGCCGTGCACACCAGGCCCAGGCCCAGCAACGAGCCCCACACTTCCCAGCCACCCCAGCTCGCCGGGGGCGCGATGGTGACGCTGGCGGCGAACAAGGGCAGTAGCAGTAACGTTGCCCCCAGCATGCTACCCAGCGCCGACAGGCGTGGGTCGAGGCCGCCTTGCTGGTCCAGCCAGCGCCGCGCGAGGAAACCGGCGAAACCGTAACAGGTGGTAGCCAGCAGGCAGGCTCCGGCGCCCATGGCCAATTGTGCGTCGAAGGCCACCGGGCCGGCGCGGGTGAGGATGCCCACGCCGAACAAGCCGACAAACACGCCCAGCAGCTTGATAGGGGTCAGGCGTTCATGGAAGAACAGCCCGCCGATCAGCACGCCCATCAACGGGGTGGTGGCGTTGAAGATGGCCGAGTAGCCCGCTGGCAGCACCTGGGCGGCGACGGCGTACAGGGTGGCCGGCATGCCCGAGTTGATCATGCCCAGCAGCAGGCAGGTCTTGAGCTTGCCATTGAAGGCCCATTTCACCCGCATCAGCGCCAGCATGACCAGCAACCCGGTGGCCGCGATGGCCACGCGGAAAAAAGCAGTGGGGAGTGCACCCAGTTCCGGGGCGATGACACGCATGAACAGAAAGCTCGCACCCCAGACGGCGGCCAGCAGCAACATGTTCATGAGGGAGGCGGGTTTCACGGGGATCTCCTGATCCGATTGGCAGGGCGCAAGTGTCCTTGAGCGGTTGGGCCTGCGCAAGGGTTGGCGCTGCACCGCCGCCAACCCTGTAGGACCGGGCGCCAGCTCGGGAAGCAGGCGCTGCGGTCTTCAGGTACTACGCGGTGGCCCCTTCCCGAGCTTCGCCCGGCCCCACAGGTCGCGGCGGCCACTGGCTGCTACGCTTGGGTTTCCTGTATGCCTTTGCAGAGGCCCGTGACCCATGGCGCAACAATGGCCGGCGGCCGAGATCGCCCGTACCATCCTTGATGGCTTCGATGACTACCGCGAACAGTTTCGCCTGATCACCGACGGCGCGCGCGGGCGCTTCGAGCAGGCCCAGTGGCAGGAAATCCAGGAGGCCTCGGCAGCCCGCATCAGCCTGTACGAAGAGAAAGTCGGCCAGACCGTGACTCGCCTGCGCCACGGTTTTACCACTGAGGTGTTCACCGACGTGGATCAGTGGCCGCTGGTCAAGAGCGCTTACATTCGCCTGATCGATCTGCGCTTTGACGATGAGCTGGCGGAAACCTGGTACAACTCCATCTTCTGTGGCCTGTTCAGCCATGACCTGATCAGCGACGGCTGCATGTTCATCCACACCACGCGACCCTCCTTGCGCGGCGAGCGGGCGCCGCAGACTCGTCTCTATGCGCCCAATGGCCAGCTGGCGGGCATGTTGGCCCAGGTGTTCGCCGATTACCGTTTCGACGTTGCCTACGCAGACCTGGGCGGCGATATGCAGCGTCTGGAAGGCCAGCTGCGTGAGCACCTGCCCGACTGGGTGTGCAAGGACGGTGAACTGCGCCTGGAGCTGTTTTCTTCGGTGCTGTACCGCAATAAAGGCGCCTACCTGGTGGGACGCCTGTTCACCCATGACGAGCAGTGGCCCGTGGCAATCGCATTCCTGCACCGTGAAGGGCAGGGCGTGCGCATTGATGCGCTGATCACTGATGAGGCGGAGGTGTCGATCATCTTTTCCTTCACCCGCTCGTATTTCATGGTGGATGTGCCCGTGCCCGCCGAATTCATCGGCTTTCTCAAACGCATCCTGCCGGCCAAGCACATTGCCGAGCTCTACACCTCCATCGGGTTCTACAAACACGGCAAGTCCGAATTCTACCGCGCGCTCATTCACCACCTGGCAGACACCGATGACCGCTTCATCATGGCCCCCGGGGTGCGCGGCATGGTCATGTCGGTGTTCACCCTGCCAGGCTTCAACACGGTGTTCAAGATCATCAAGGACCGCTTTTCACCGTCCAAGAATGTCGACCGCAACACGGTGATCGAGAAATACCGCCTGGTGAAAAGCGTCGACCGCGTTGGGCGCATGGCCGACACTCAGGAGTTCGCCGACTTCCGTTTCCCGCGCAGCAAGTTCGAGCCCGAGTGCCTGGCCGAATTGCTGGAAGTCGCGCCGTCCACCGTGCAGGTGGAAGGCGAAACCGTGCTGGTTCGGCATTGCTGGACCGAGCGGCGCATGACCCCGCTGAACCTGTACCTGGAAAGCGCCAACGAACCCCAGGTGCGCGAGGCGCTGGAAGACTACGGCCTGGCGATCAAGCAACTGGCGGCCGCCAATATCTTTCCCGGTGACATGCTGTTGAAGAACTTTGGCGTCACCCGTCATGGCCGGGTGGTGTTTTACGATTACGACGAGATCAGCTACCTGACCGAGGTGAATTTTCGCCAGATCCCGCCGCCGCGCTTTCCAGAAGACGAGATGGCGTCGGAACCCTGGTATTCCATCGGCCCCCACGACGTGTTTCCCGAGGAATTTCCGCCTTTCCTGTTCGCCGATGCGGGCCAGCGGCGCTTGTTCAGCCAGTTGCATGGCGAGTTGTACGACGCGGACTATTGGAAAGGCCTGCAGGGGGCGATCATGGATGGCAAGGTGATCGACGTGTTTCCGTACCGCCGTCAGCAACGCGACAACGAATAGCGGTCAGAACAGCGCGCGTTGAGCCTGGATGACCACGGTGCTGTCGCACCAGCTGTTCTGCCCGGAATAGGCCACGCATTCGGGCCCGCGCAGGCTCGAGTCGCTGTAGATGAAGTTCAGGTCCACCCCCATGAATGCCCGCGACAGTTGCACGGACCAATCGTTGAAACCGCGCACCTCGGTGTCGTCGCCGATGGTGTAGGGGGTGTCCAGCTGATGGCTGCCCACTTTCATCCGCACGCCGAAGTCCAGCAGCGGCACGGTGCCAAAGTCGGCGAACAGGGTGCTGTCGCGACGGCCCGGGTCATCGCTGAAGGCCGCGCCGAAGCGGTTGCCCAACAGCGTCAGGCCGGCGTACACCTCGTGGCTGTCATTGGTGGCAAGGTCGGGAAAGGTGTAATGGATCACGCCGACTTCGTATCCCAGGTTGCCGGTGAGGGAGCGCTTGAAACCGGTGTAGGTATCGATTTCCAGGTTGGTGGAGGCGGTCAGGCCCATGCTGGGTGCCCACTGGCCGAAATACCAACCGCTGTCGCTGCTCAGGTCCACGCCGCCGTGCACGCTCTCGGTGCTGGCCGGCTTCACCAGGCCTTGCGCCATGGAGCGGGCGGGGCTGGTGCCGAACTGCAGGTTGTAGTCGCCCAGGTCCCGCTGCAACAACTGCGCGCTGACGTTCTGGCTGGCCAACAAGGTGGCAATCATGAATAGGCTGGGCTTGAGCATCATGCTCCCCCGGGCTGGAAGGCCTGATCTAGAGGGGCCAAGCATACCGGTGAAAACAAGGAGGTTCATGCCATTCGTCGGTTTTCATGGCGCCGATCGGCTGAAAGACATCGAGGGGGGAACTGCGCAGGCAGTGGGCCGAGAGGCCCACATGCCCGGGGAGGTCGCTTGGGTTATTTCTTGCCCAGGCTGATGTGGCGCGATGGCGTGAAGGTCTGGCCGCTGACGCCTTTGGCGATCTGCTGGATTTCACCACCGCCCTTGAGGAATGCAGCGATCTGGTCGTTGATCGATTCGCTGGTTTCCACTGCTGGAGCGGGCTTGGCTTTGCTGTTGGAGGCTTTTACACGCATGGCTGCCATTCACCTGTGCAATTACAATACGGCCAGTGATTATACCGGACAGGGCATTTAATTGCTGACTTAATATTGACGCAAAACGTGGCGAATAATTGTTTGTCAATCGCTTGTTTCAATTTTCATGTGGGCCTGTAACTTCCTGTTTTAATGGAAAAGTTTGATGAAACACCGGCTCATGGTGCGCTATCGGGCGATGCCCGGCGACCAATGGCCTGACGAACGGCCGCCAAGCCCTTGAAAATCAAGGCCACGCTCGCCACAGCAGCGGCGGGCGGCGATCTCGGGTAGAATGCGCGCACGAAACGAGGGTTTTTTCAGATGGCTTTAGTCGGGCGCTACAACAGTTTGCAAGTGGTTAAACATACGGATTTCGGTCTGTATCTGGATGGCGGCGCCGACGGCGAGATACTGCTGCCCAACCGCTATGTTCCCAAGGATATTCCCAGCGAAGATGAAGATTGGCTGAATGTCTTCGTCTACCTGGACAGTGAAGATAAATTGCTGGCCACCACGGAAAAACCGAAAGTGCAGGTAGGCGAGTTCGCCAGCCTCAAGGTGGTGGAAATCAACAGCATTGGCGTGTTCCTCGACTGGGGCCTGCCCAAGGACCTGTTGCTGCCTTACTCGGAAGAGAAGCGTGAGCTCAAGCAGGGTGACTACTGCGTGGTGCATGTCTACCTGGACAAGCGCACCAAGCGCATCACCGCCACCGCACGCCTGGACCGCTACCTGGACAAGCTGCCCGCCAACTACAGCGTGGGCCAGGAAGTCGACCTGCTGGTGGCCGAGGAAACCGACATGGGTTTCAAGGCCATCATCAACAACAAGCACTGGGGCCTCATCCACAAGAACGAGGTGTTCAAGTTCCTGCGCTCGGGCAAACAGGAAAAGGGCTTCATCAAGGAGCTGCGCAGCGACGGCAAGATCGCCCTCAGCCTTCAGCCAGTGGGCGAGCAACTGGTCAGCAGCCTGCATAACCAGATCCTCGCCAAGCTGCGCGACAACAACGGCGTGCTGGCGGTCAGCGACAAAAGTGACCCGGCCGTCATCAGCGGTCTGTTCGGGGTCAGCAAGGGCAACTTCAAGAAGGCCATCGGCGCCCTCTACAAGGAAGGCAAGCTGGTCATTCATGCCGACCGCATCGAATTGACCTGAAGCCTTGAGCCAGACACCCCGGTGAACTTTTCGCGCCGGGGTCGGGCCTACACTGTACGAACCCCATTCGAGGCAGTGTACCGATGAAAAAAGCCCTGATCGCCTACGTCAGCACCCTTCTTGTGGTCCTTGTCCTGGACGCGCTCTGGCTGGGCGTGCTCATGGGCCCTACCTACAAACAGATGCTCGGCTCGCTGATGCGCGACAAGCCACTGCTCGGCCCTGCGGCAGGGTTCTACCTGCTGTATGCCCTGGGCGTGGTGGTACTGGCCGTGTGGCCGGGCGTGACGGCAGGCAGCGTGTGGCGCGGCCTGGGTTATGGCGCGATGCTGGGGCTGATTGCCTACGGCACGTATGACCTGAGCAACTGGGCAACCCTGGTTGGCTGGCCGCCGCTGCTGGTGTTCATCGATATTTTCTGGGGTGTGGTGCTGACGGCGCTGGCGGCAGCGGTGGGCGTGTGGGCCGCTGACCGCTGAACCCCGGTGCAGGCAGGAGCTGGCAAACCAGCTCCTGCACCGCGGGCGGTGTTCAGTTCTGCAGAAACTGCGCGAAGCTGACGCCGGTGCCGGCAGGCCGCACGTCCTTGAGGAACGAGTCCTTGTCAGCACTCAGTTCCAGGCTGACAGTAGACTTGCGCTTGCCCTCGTTGCGCACTACCAGTCCTTCCATTTTTTCGCGCAGGAACGCCGTCGGCACCCTCAGGTGCAGCAGTTGGTCGGTGCTGGGCGTGTGCATGAGCATGTGAATCCATTCGTACTGCCCGATCGCCAGGCGGCCGACTGGAATATCGAACCAGAAGATATTTCGACGAGCGTCGTGCAGGGTGAAATGGCAGTTGTTGACACCGAGCACCGCGCCGCCGAGTTCTTTGTTGCGGCGCGCGATGGCCTGGGGTTTGTCGAGTTTCATAGAAGTCCTACGCAAATGAAGCGTCGGCGCTGTGGCCGAATACGCGGTGCATTCTCGGGGTAAAACGCGCAAACATAAAGCCAAACCTGACCAAGCTCGCGCAACACGGCTGTAGCAGTGATCGCAAGGCCGCCTCCCAGGCACCCCCTGATGGCGCATGCGCTGGGTGAAACTGACGCGGCCTGACGGCTGCTACAGGGCCGTGGTGTATGGCATCAGCGCGGCAGGGCCTTGCTCAGTTCCGACGTGGCGCCGTCCGGGCTGGTGGCGGTAACGGTGAACGAACGGTTGGGCTCTTTCACGTCCAGCGGGAAGCTGAAGTTGGCCACGCCACGGCCGTTGGTGGACACGTACACCTCGCCCAGGAAGTTGGCCGCCTCGGTTTCAGTGGGCTTGGCATTGCCAAACACTTCGACGCGATAACGGCTGTTGGGTTCGCCGCTGACTTCGCCATGCAGGCGCCCGGCCGCGATGGCACGCAACTTCGGGGCCGGCTGGTTGTGGTTGGGCTGTTGCTGGCAGTCGGCGGTGGCCGCGCCCTTGGCCGCGCACACGGTGGCCTTGCCGGGCTCGACACCACCGCCGCGGGAACCGACGAAGGTGACATTGTCCGGGCCGGGTACGCCGAACACGATGGCGCCGGTGTGCTGGCCAGGAATGCACGCGCCGCCGCTCTGGCAACGGCGAATGTCCTGGCTGTTGTCCCAGATGCGGTTGGCGGTCAGCCGGTTGTTGTGGCTGACGGCCTCTGGGCGCAGGGCGATACCGATGCGGTTGCCGTGGATCAGGTTGCCGTCCAGCAGGTTGTCGCTGCCGGTGACGCTGATACCGATGGAATTGCCGCTGAGCACGTTGCCGCCCAGGTAGTTGCGGTCACCGGCATTGATCTGCACGCCGTCCGAGTAGTTCTCGAAGCGGTTGTGGGTCAGGGTGTTGTCGCTGGCCTGCATGATCTCCACGCCCTGAGAGGCCTCAGGGGTGGCCTTGGTGGCTCGCACGAGGTTGTCGGCCACCAGGTTGAACGCCGCGCCGCGGGTCAGTTCCAGGCCGTCACCGTTGTCGATGAGTTGGTTGCGCACGATGCGGTTGTTGTTCGTGGTGTTCGCCGTGGCATTGCCCTGGCCGTCATCGCCGGTCAGCAGGATACCGGCGCCGCCCTTGTTGGCGACGATGCGGTTGTCATGCAGGTTGTTGCCGCCGGCACGGTTGAGCAACACGCCGATGCAGAAGTTGCGCACCTCCAGGCCGCTGATGTCCACACCCTGGGTGTCCCGCAGTACCAGGCCGGGGTTGCTCAGGGTGCGCACATTGGCGCCGTACTGGCCGGCCACCGCGCCCGGGCACGCCTTGGCGGCGTCGCCCTGCACATAGGCCGAGCCATCGATGGCGATGAAGTCGCCGGTGTGTTTCCACGCGGTGCCCTGGATGGCCACCGGGCCCTTGATTTCCGGGAGCGGGGTGGCCGGCTTGATCACGAAGGGGGCATTGCCCACCGCCTGTATTTCAATGCGGTAGTGGCCGGGGTTCTGGTTGTTCTGCTCGATGGCCCAGCGCAGGGTGCCATCCTTGCCGTCGTCGGCATAGCTGTTGACCACCAGGGTCTGCGGCGCATCCGGGGTCGGGGTGGGCTCGTCCGCGTGGGCAGTCAACGCGGGCAAGGCCAGCAGCAGGGCTGCCAGTACTGGGGAAACACGCATGGGTATCGATTCCGGGAAAAACGCTGTTGTTTTTTCGCGTTCGCCGGCTCGGTGGCGAACGCGCGGCATGATTCTAGTAGATGCAGAACGCGGTGGGTGGAGGGTGCGAGTGGCTGCGGTCGATATTCGCCCAGTGCTGTTCATCGGGTAAAGGTATTTGCCGATAAAAAATTGAAACTCTGGCGCGAAGCGGTCAGTCAACCTTATGTCGACTTTAGACACCCGTACTTTCCGGAAAGGAGAAATACCATGAGTGGCACTAAAGACAAAGTGAAAGGCAAGGCTAACGAAGCTCTGGGTAGCGTCAAAGAAGGCGCTGGCAAGCTGGTGGGCAGCGACAAGCTGCGTGCCGAAGGCGCCGCCGACAAGGCCAAGGGCAAAGTCCAGCAAACTGTCGGTGAAGCGAAGGACAAGCTGAGCAAGCACTAACTGGCTTGCCTGCGGTCTGAACGGTACAGCGGTCATCCTCGGATGGCCGCTGTGCTGTCTGGACATCGCCGGTAACCGTTCCAGTTTCGTGTTCTACGCTGTTTGAGGTAAAACCTGCGGCCCGTGCACGCGCCCCAGGTCCCGGCGTTTCACTTGTTTTACCCCCCCTCAATGGCGGCGAAAGGAGACGCTATGATTTTCCCGGAATTGCGTGAACTGTCTTTAAAGAAAGTGCTGGTTCGTACGGTGAAGGAATTCCTCGACGATGAGATGTCCACCTACGCCTCGGCGCTGGCCTACCAGATGCTGTTCTCGCTGTTTCCCTTCATCCTGTTCCTGATCGCCCTGATCGGTTTCCTGCACCTGCCGGACTTTTTCTCCTGGCTGCGCCTGCAAGCGGGCCTGGTGTTGCCCCCACAGGCCCTGGACTCGGTCAACCCGGTGATCGACCAGTTGCAGCAATCCAAGGGTGGGCTGCTGTCGTTCGGTATCGTCATTGCCCTGTGGACCGCCTCTGCCGGCGTGCGGTTGATGATGAGCGCCATGAATGCCGCCTACGATGTGGTGGAAGAGCGCCCGGTGTGGAAGCGCATTCCCCTGTCCATTTTCTACACGGTGGGCATCGCCGGCATGCTGCTGGCCGCGGCCGCGCTGATGGTGCTGGGCCCGCAGGTGATGGGCTGGCTGGCCGGGCAGATTGGCCTGGAAGATTTCATCGTGACCCTGTGGACCGTGGCGCGCTGGCCGGTCATCGTCATTCTGATGATGGTGGCGGTGGCGTTGATCTATTACGTGATGCCCGACGTCAAGCAGAAATTCCGCTTCATCACCCCAGGCTCCGTGCTGGCCGTGGTGGTCTGGATCATCGCCTCGCTGGGTTTTGCGTTCTACGTCCAGCGGTTCGCCAACTACAACGCCATGTATGGCAGCATCGGCGCGATCATCGTGCTGCTCCTGTATTTCTACATTTCCTCGGCGGTGCTGCTGCTGGGGGCGGAAATGAATGCGGTGATCGAGCACATGTCCGAAGAGGGCAAGGAACCGGGCCACAAGGAATTTCCCGAAGACGAGCCCGAAGGTGATAAAAAGCATGTTTCGGGGCTGGGACGCGATCACTCGATCAAGCCGGACCCCGAGCAGGCCTGATCGGGGAAGTGCCCAATGATTCGTGACATTCTGAAAATGGGTGATGAGCGCTTGTTGCGCGTCGCCCAGCCTGTACCGGCCGAATTGTTCGGCACCGCTGAGCTGGAACAGTTGATAGCCGATATGTTCCAGACCATGGAACACGTGGGCGGTGTGGGGCTGGCGGCACCGCAGATCGGTGTAGACCTGCAACTGGTGATCTTCGGTTTCGAGCGCAGCGAGCGCTACCCCGACGCCGAAGCGGTGCCGCAAACCATTCTGATCAACCCGCTGATCACGCCCTTGAGCCCTGCCACGGAAGAGGGATGGGAGGGTTGCTTGTCGGTGCCGGGGTTGCGTGGGGTGGTGGACCGTTATGCGTCCATTCGCTACGAGGGGTTTGACCCCAAGGGGCAGGCGATCCAGCGCGTTGCGCATGGGTTTCATGCGCGGGTGGTGCAGCATGAGTGTGATCACTTGATCGGCCGGCTTTACCCCTCTCGGGTCACGGATTTCACCCGTTTCGGATTTACCGAAGTGCTGTTCCCCGGGCTGGATCCTGCTTCGGACGATTGACCTCTGGTGTGGCAGCTGGGGGGCGTCGAGCCCTTTCCAGCTCCCCTATGGGTTCACTCCCTGGCCACGGCCACTGGCTTGATGAACCGCAACGTCATGCGGTCCGATTCACCGATAGCCTTGTACCTGGCCTTGTCCTTATCCCCCAGTTTGTAGGTCGGCGGCAGCGTCCATACGCCTTCGGGGTAGTTCTTGGTGTCCTTGGCGTTGGCATTGACTTCGCTTTGCCCGGCCAGGGTGAACCCCGCGTCCGTGGCCAACTTGATCACGTAGTCGGTGGGCAGGTAGCCGCTGCTCTTGATCTGTTCAACCGTCTCGCCGGGCTTTCCGCGGTGGTCCACCACGCCCAGGGTGCCACCTGGCTTGAGCACCTGGTAGAAGCCCTGGAACATCGCCTTGGCGTTGTCGGCCATGACCCAGTTGTGCACGTTGCGGAAGGTCAGCACGGCATCAGCGGAGTCATCCGGGCCGAATTTCGGCTGCTTGGGATCGAAGGTCACCAGGCTGGCCTTGCTGTACTGCGCTGGCGTGCCAGCAAACTTCTGTTTGAGGGTGTCGGCGCTGCCAGGCGATTGCACGGCGGCGATGTATTGGCCGTGGTCCCTGAGCAGCGGTGCCAGCACTTCGCTGTACCAGCCGGTGCCGGGGGTGATCTCGATGACCGTCTGGTCCTGGCGCAGGCCGAAGAACTGCAGGGTCTGGCGAGGGTGGCGGTAGCGATCCCGGGCACTGTTGGCCGCGTCACGCCAGGAACCCTTGAGCACGCTGTTGAACGTCTGCTCACTGATGTTGGACGGCGGTGCAGCGGCGGCCAGGGTCAGGGCAAAAGCAGGGGCCGCACAGGCAAGGGCAAGTACCGCCAGGGTCAGACGTTTCATGACAATCCTTATATGTCGGGGGATAGCTTGAGGCTAGCACGCGTGCGGCAACACCCGCCCACACATTTGCGGCGGGCAACCTGCCTGGCGGTTATAAGCGTGCCATGGCGATCAATGCCTTGTTGCGCTGGTAGCGAACCAGCCGTTCGTTCAGCACCTGAGGCAAGTCGTAGTGCTCGACGAACCCCGAGCGTTGGTAGAAGCCGGCAAGGGCCGGGTCGCAGAACAGCCACACCGGGCCCGTGACGCTGGCCACCGCCTGCTCGATCAATTCGCCAGCGACTCCCTGGCCGCGCCAGGCCTGGGCCACCAGCAAGCCCGTCAGCCAGTGCCCATCGGCCACCGGCGTGAGGTTCAGTGCGGCAATGATCTCGCCCCGGCGCGTTACCCAGGCGCGCGCGTTCTTGTCGCCGCGCATGGGGGAGCGCTGGTCACGGTAAAACTTGTTCAGTAGGGGCCACAGGTCGGCGGGCAGAGGGGCAGGTGACACGAAAGGCGTTCCGAAGTCAGTCAATGACCGCCAAGCGTAAGGGGCTGCGAGCGCAGCGGCAAATGCGCTTTTCCATGGATTATTGCAAAGACAGCAACAGTGCATGTCGGCACTTGATCTTTATTCATCCTGAGGAAGTTGTATTCTATATATGTCCCCGCTGAAACAAACTCGCAGCCAGGACAGGTACTTCGTGTTACGCACTACGTGTGCTCCGCGTAACAACTTCTTCCCGCCCCAACACGGCAAATGAAGTCAATCAGCGTGATTGCTTTAAAGGCCAGATATCATGAAACGTCTTATCGTTGCTGCACTTGTTGCTTTCTCGACCGTTGCCGGTGCTGCCAGCTTGCCTGCGGCTCAGAACAACAGTGTTCAGGAATATACCTACGGCACTCACCTGGATATCGCCAAGGTGGTGAGCATGACCCAGATCCCGGATGTGTGCGAAGTGGTGCCGGCCAAAATGACTTACCTGGACCACCAGGGTGAACGCCACACCATTGAATACCGGGTGATGGGCAACGGTTGCCAGAACAACTGAAGCCTGCGGCCTGCCCCCTGACCGGGGGCGCGGCAGCCGGGGCCGCGACGCGGGTGCCCCGGCTGTAGTAAGGTACACGGCAATTATGACCCGCGGAGTGTTCGCTTGAAATCGTCCCCCCTGAAATACTTGTATGTGGCCGGCTTGGCCATCCCGTTCTGGATGGCGCTGGGCCTGCTGATTGTCGGCAGTATGTACCCCGGTTACAGCCACTTTGAACAGTCCATGAGTGTATTGGGGGCGGTGGACGCACCGACGCATTCCCTTTATCCGCTGTTCAATAACTTTCCGCTTGGCGTGTTATTCATTTTGTTCGGGGTAGGGGTTTACAAGACATTCCCGCAATCGGCACTGGGGCGGCTCAGTGGTGTATTGATCATGTTGCACGGACTGGCCAGTTTTGTAACTGGAGATTTCTCATGTGACGCAGGTTGTAACATGGATGCCCCTTCCACTGCCCAGGTAGTGCATCATTTCGGCGAACTGGTATTGCCCTGGAGCCTGGTATTGGCGGGGGCGGTGTGGGTGTGGTTGGGCCTGCGGCTTGAAGGGTTTCGCGGGTTGGCGTTTTTCTCCATGGTACTGACCCTGCTGGCGCTGATCACCATTCCGATGATGGTTATTTCGGCGAAGAATGGCATCGGCTTTGGGCTGTATCAGCGCGTCAACTACTTCACCTCGGCTATCTGGATAGCGGTATTCGCCGTGACCCTGCTGCGTCGCAAGGTCTGAGGCTGGCTAAACCTGCGCCTCTGTGGGACTGGGTGAAGCTCTGCAAGAGCGCTCGCGTATTGAACCAAAACACGCGGTCTCCTCTTCCCGAGCTTCGCCCGGTCCCACAGGGGTTGTGTCAGGCAATCGCTGCCAGTGCCTGGCGGATATCGCGCTCCAGGTCTTCCACGTCCTCGATTCCCACGCTCAAGCGCACCAATCCCTCTGTCACCCCATATTGCTCGCGTATGTCCCTAGCCACCGCGCTGTGGGTGGTGGACGCCGGGTGGCAGGCCAGTGAGTCGGTGTCACCCAGTGACACGGCCTGGGTCACCAGTTCCAGGCGGTCAAGAAAGGTGCGGGCAGCGCTCTTGCCGCCTTTGAGCTCAAAGGACATCAATGCGCCGAAGCGGCTCATCTGGCGCCGCGCCACTTCATGGCCCGGGTGGCTGGGCAGGCCAGGGTAGAACACCTTGGCCACCGCCGGGTGTTCATCCAGCAGCCGGGCGATGCGTTCAGCGCTCAGTGAAGCGGCTTCCACGCGCAAGGGCAGGGTCTTCAGCCCGCGAATCAGCAACGAGGCTTCGAACGGGCTCAGGCAACCACCGAATTGCTTCAGGCCCACGGTTCGAATCTTGTCCACCAGGGCGCGGTTGGCCACCACCACGCCGCCGGTGCTGTCACCATGGCCGCCGATGAATTTGGTGGCCGAATGCACCACCACGTCAATGCCCAAGGCCAATGGGCGTGTCAGGCAAGGGGTGGCGAAGGTGTTGTCAGCCACGGTCAGCACGCCATGGGCGCGGGCGATGCGCGCGGTTTCGTGCAGGTCGACCACGCCCAGCATCGGGTTGTCCGGTGTCTCGGCGAAAATCAGCCGGGTCTTGGGGGTGATGGCCGCTTCCAGTTCGCCCACCTCGGCCACATGAACCGACCGCACGCCGAAGCGTGGCAGCAGGTTGCGCATCACCCCTTCGGTGCCGCCGTACAGGGTGCCGACATGGATCAGTTCATCACCGCTGGACACCAGCGCCATGACCGTGGCGCAGATGGCCGACATGCCGCTGGTGAAGGCCACGGCGCTGTCGCCCCCCTCTAGGGCCGCCATTTTGCCCTCCAGGGCCGCGACGGTGGGGTTGGCGAAGCGGCTATACAGGTAACCCGGGCTCTCGCCGCTGAAGCGTTGTTCACCCGTGTCGAAATCTCCGTAGGAATAGGCCGATGCCGTGCTGATGGGGGTGGCAATGGCGCCGGTGCTGGGGTCCGGGTGCTGCCCGGCGTGTACAGCGAGGGTGCGTACACCCAGGCTGTGCGCGGTGTCCTTGGCCATGTCTGGCTCCTTCAAGACGTTGTCCTGTCAGAGAGTAGACCGCGCCGCGTGGTATTCCTCCTTGAGTTTCTCCACCAGTTCAGCCGCGGGCAGGCTGCGTGCCCGCGCCGCCTGGGTACCGGCCCAGTGGGCGGCGAATTCCGCCGAGCCGGCCTTGCTGGCGGCTGCGATCAGTTCCTTGCCCGCGTGGTAGGCGATGCCGAAGCCCGGCACGCGGGGATGACCTGGCGCGCCTACCTCGTTCATGAACCGGTTGACGATGCCCCGGGCCGGGCGCCCGGAAATCACCGTGGTCAATGCGGTGGTGCGGGCCCGCTCACTGCCGAGCATCTGCCGGTAGGCCGCATTGGCCGCCGACTCCGGGCACAGGATGAAGGCGGTACCCAGCTGTGCAGCCACGGCGCCCAGGCTCAGCACGTCGGCCACATCGGCACCGTCCATCAGGCCGCCGGCGGCGATGATCGGTATGTCCAGCTGTTGGTGAAGCACGCGTACCAGATCGCGTGTGCTCAGGTGCTGGTCCGGGCCGTGCTCGTCGAACACACCACGGTGGCCGCCGGCTTCCGCCCCCTGGGCAACCACGGCGTCAATGCCTGCGGCCTGCACGAGGCGGGCCTCCTCCAGCGACGTGGCACTGGCCAGCAGCACGATCCCCGCCTCTTTCAGCGCATCGATACGCGCCTGGGGCGGCAAGCCCAAGTGCAGGCTGACGATAGGCGGACGCTCTTCCAGCAGCATGTGCAACAGCGCGTCATCGTTGTAGAAGCTGGTGTAGATATCGTGCAGGCTCGCTGGCGCGGCGGCGCCGAATGCCTCGAAATACGGCTGCAGGTGTGCCAGCCAGGCGGCCTCTGTGGCCGCATCCGGGCGCGAAGGCCGGTTGCAGAACACATTGATGTTGAACGGCCGCGTGGTCAGTTCGCGCAGCTGGCGGATCATGCCGCGCCCGGCGGCGGCATCCACCGCCGCGATGGAGATGGACCCCAGCGCCCCGGCGTTGCTGACCTCGGCCGCCAGCCTGGGCGTGGCAGTGCCTGCCATGGGGGCCTGGATGATGGGCAACTCGATGCCCAGCAGCGTACGTGTGTCAGTCATGGTATAGCCCTGTGGTGGGTTCGCCTGGCTGCATCGTAGAAGGCTCGCGGTTATTAATACACAAGGCTCGCGCAATAACTGACATGAACGGCATTCATGTCGTGCAGATATTACTGACCTTGCAGGGCGCAATTTCTTCCAATACAACCATTTGCCCCTTCAGGCCCAATACGCCTGGTCAGCCACGATTCGGACACACCCCATGCAATTCTCCAGCGGTTTCCTCCTCAGTCTTTCCCTGTGCCTGGACATTGGCGTGGCCAATATCGCCATGATCACCCTGGCCATGCAGCGCGGTTACCTGCAGGGGTTCTGGCTGGGGCTGGGCACCTGTTTCGGTGACCTGGTGTACGCCATTCTGGCGCTGGTGGGCATGACGGTACTGTTGCAGTACAGCTGGGTACGCTGGGGGTTGTGGGTGGGAGGCTCTGTGTTGCTGGTGTATTTCGCCGTGAAGATGCTGGTCAGCGCCTGGCGCCATGAGAATAGCCTGCAGACGGGTGACGCGGCGCAGGCGGGGTCCGGGCTCAAGGAGTTTGCCCGCGGTATTTTCCTGGCCATGTCGTCGCCCAGCGCCATCCTGTGGTTCGCAGCGGTAGGCGGTACGCTGATCTCGCGTTCAGGTGGCGGTGGCCTGCTGGGGGCCGGGCAATTTCTGGCAGGCTTCTTCTGCGCCGGCGTAGCCTGGTGCGTGGCGATCTGCACGGCCGCCAGCCAGGGTGGGAAGCTTCTGGGGGCCCGGCTGTTGCGCTACGCCTATCTGGCTTCGGCAGGTATTTTCGCCTGGTTCGCGGTGTACGTGATCGGCTCTGGCTACCAGGAGTTCATCCTTGGCCAGGGGCCGGCCATGGCGGGCCGGTAAATAGTCAGGCGCGCGGCTTGGCAGGTGTTATACCTAATAGACCATCCACCCAACCACGGGAGTGCGCAGCATGAAAGGCATGGACTCGAAAAAGGCCGCCAAGAAGAAACCCACCAAGACCGCCGACGAGAAACGCGCAGAAAAACGCGCGAAAAAGTCGAATATTTTCGGCCATTGAGGCCTTGGCCCGCCGTGACAGAAGCCCGCGCTCAGCGGGCTTTTGTCTTGAAGGCCAGGGCGTAGGCACGTGGGGTCACGCCCATGACCTTGCGAAATGCGTTGATGAAGTGGCTCTGGTCGTAGAACCCCAATTGGCTGACGATCTCCAGTGAGTGCTGCTGGGCGCGCAGGCGTTTGCGCGCTTCCAGCAGGCGCAGTTGCATCTGGTACTGCAGAGGGCCCAGCCCGGTGTGTTTCTTGAAGCACCGCACGAAGTGGTACTTGCTCAGCCCCGCCACGGCCGCCAGGGCATCGAGGTCGATTCGCTCCCCAAGGCAGTCCCGCAAGTATTGCAGGCTGCGTTCAACGCTGGCGTGCTGCTCGCCGGCCTTGCCTGGCCCTGGCTGCATCCACTGGCACAGCAACTGGATGAAGGCTTCCTCGTGTTCGGCGCGGTGGGCGGCCGGGGTGCGGGCAAAGTCGAGGATGGCCGCGGCCAACCCGGGGTGCTGGAACACACCCTGTTCGAAGGTGCTGCCGGGCAGGTTGTTATCGTCAACCACTTGTTCGATGGCCTGGGGCGCCAGGTGCAGGCTGATGTATTCGACCCCGCTGGGGCTGAATTGCGAGGCCTGCACGGCCTGGGGGTTGTACAAGGTGACGGTGCCGGCGGGTGCTTCCAGTTCGTGGCCGTCGAGCCAGATGCGTTCGACCCCGACGAGGTTGGTGCCCAATACGTATTCATCATGGGTGTGGCGCGGGAAACTCGCGGCGTCGGCGCGTACCCACGAGGCTTCGACCACGGCGCCGGCATGCCAGTCTTCGGTAATCAGGTCCATGCCGACTTTTCCGGGAAACGGGAGGTCTGAACGGTAACGCAGGCATGAAATACCTGCAACCCGGGCACCCGTAGCAGACCTGGCCGCGTCCCGGGCGCCGCATGCTGTCAGGTACACCGCGTGTAGCCGCGACGCGGCCAGGTCCGCTGCTACAGTAGTGTTCGGACCTTCAATCTGGAAGAGAGGCAACCATGTCAGGTATCGAACCCACCGCCATCGAACCGCTGCGCTACGAAGAAGGCGCGGCACTGGTCATCGCCGGGCTATCGGACCGCTTCACCCAGGACACCACCAGTGGCATCGAAGCGCTGTGGCGTGATTTCGTGCCGTTTCTGGGCAAGGTGCCCGGGCAGGTCGGCCATGAGAGCTACGGGGTGTGCTGCAACCCGGATGGGTTAGGCGGCTTCGAGTATATCGCCGGGGTACAGGTGGAGACCGAAGAGGGCCTGCCCCAGGATTTTCGCTGGATCAAACTGGCGCCCCGTCGCTACGCGGTATTCGAGCACCAGGGCCATATTTCGGGCCTGGGGCAGACGTTCCAGGCCATCTGGCAGGTGTGGCTGCCCAACTCCGGCCTGGAAGCCGCCGATGCGCCCGAGTTCGAGCGCTACAGCGATGACTACGACCCCAGTACCAGCAGTGGCCGGCTGGAAATCTGGCTGCCGATCAAGGGCTGACCGGCAGCGGGGCTCATTGGCTGGCCGTCAGCGCACGGCGGCAGTCATGGAACATGTCCAGCCCGGACTGGTACACACCGGTCTGGACCTGGAACAGCCCCAGTACCGAGTGGAAGATATTATCGTGGCTGAGGTCGCCCTCGTCCTGCTTGGCTTTCAGGCAGGCGCGGTCGATACCTTCCTGGGCCAGAGTGTCCTGGCCGAACCACATCACCATGGGCACATGGGTCTGCGCGTCAGGGGCAATGGCGTAAGGTGCGGCGTGCAGGTACATTCCGTTTTCACCCAGTGACTCGCCGTGGTCCGACACGTAGATCATCGAGGTGTCGTACTTGTCCTGATTCTTCTTCAACAGCTCCACCACCTTGGACAGGAAGAAGTCGGTGTACAGGATGGTGTTGTCGTACACATTGACCAACTCGTCGTGGCTGCAACTGCCCAACTGGTTGGTACGGCACACCGGCTGGAATTGTTCCTTGTCCTTGGGGTAGCGGTCGTAGTATTCCGGGCCGTGGCTGCCGTCCGCATGCAGGACGATGATGGCGTTGTCTTTCAGGCCGTCGATGTAGTCTTGCAGGCCCACCAGCAGGGACTCGTCCAGGCAGTTGGTGCCGTCGCAGAACGGGCTCTTCTGGTCTTTGGGAATGTCCTGGTGGGGAATGCGCAGGCAGGTGCCCTTGCAGTCGCTGTTGTTGTCCAGCCACACGGTCTGCACGCCGGCGCGCTGCAGAATATCCAGCAGGCCCTCGTACGTTTTGCCCTTCTTGTCGCTGTAGTCGCTGCGCGGGAACATGGAGAACATGCACGGTACCGACACTGCCGTGGACGTGCCGCAGGAGCTCACCCGGCTGAAGTTGAGGATGTCCAGTTTGCGCAGTTCCGGGTTGGTTTCGCGCGGGTAGCCGTTGAGCGAGAAATGGTCGGCCCGGGCGGTCTCGCCCACCACGAAAATCATCAGGTTCTTCTTCGGCTGTGCCTTGGCCTGGGCGCTGAGTACCGCGTCGGTGCCAATCGGCTGCACCACCACGTTCTGTTTCACCGAATAGCGCGACTTGGCCAGCTTGGTCACCGCGTAGATGTAGTTGGTGGGGTTGATGAAGTGGGTGAGTTTGTCTTCCTGGCGGAAGATAGGAGCGTAGGTGGAATAGAAGGCGCCGACTGAAGCTGCCACCACCAGCAGGGCGGCAACGATGACCAGCACCTTGTTCACCAGGCCCGGGAAGAAGCGCCGGTACTGCACCGGCAACCACCACACCAGTGCCGAGGGCAGTACACCCAGCACCAGCAGGTAACCGAACAGTTTCGGGCTCAACAGCGCCTTGGCTTCACCGGGGTTGGTTTCCACCACGTTCTGGATCATCACCGTGTCGATGGCGATGCCGTAGTTGTTCATGAAATACGCCGCCGCCGCCGAACACAGCGCCACGACGGTAATGACCGGTTTGAGCAGCGGGCGGAATGACACCAACGTCAGGAACACAGTAAAGGCAGCCCACAGGAACAGGCCGAAGGACAGGTAGAACCCCGCCCGTTTGGCGCCCTCCAGGGTCACCAGGTTGGCCAGGGCCTCCCAGGTTGCCAGGTTGTACAGCACCACCAATGCCAATGAACACAGCAACACCAGCCGTGTTGAACTGAGCTGAAACCGTCTGCCCTGACTTGTCACCATCGTTACTGCTCCTCGCCTCAAACCTGCTACCGGGATCGTGTGCCCATGCGGGCTGAAAAATCTAGCCGCCACACCGTCAAAAAAGCGTGAACCTGTAACATAGCTCAGGGCGAAAATGCCGTCGTTTTTATTGACGCAGGCCAGTGGGTATTGGGCTGGTGCTTACCAGCGGCAGGCTTATTGCCATTCGCGCTTTCAGTTGTGCGAGGGTTTGCCGCCATAGTGGGGCGTTGCGCCGTGCCAGGGCGCCCTGGAAGGAGAACAACAACATGAGCCTTCACCCCCTCGTCACGCCACCTGGCGACTTCGAGCTGTCCATTACCCGCCTGATCGATGCGCCAGTCCGCGAAGTGTTTCGCTGCTGGGTCGACCCGCAGTTGCTGTGCCAATGGTGGGGCCCCCATGGCATGACCACCCCGGAATGCGAAATGCAGCTATGGGTGGGTGGATTGTTCCGCACGTTGATGCGCGCGCCCGATGGCAGCGAATACCCAAGCCAGGGAGTGTTTCTGGATATTCAGGCACCGCATCGCATCGTCTTCACCGATGCCTTCGGCCCGGGCTGGGTGCCCTCAGCGCGGGCCTTCATGACCGCGGTCATCACCTTTGAGGATATCGACGGCAAGACCCGCTACACCGCCCGTGCCTTGCACTGGAATGCTGCCGACCGCCAGGCCCATGAAGACATGGGCTTTCACGAGGGCTGGGGGCAGAGCCTGGACCGCCTGATCACTGTGGTTCAGGCTCAGTCGGCTGGCTGAAGCGGCAGGCGCAAGGTAAACAGCGTGCCGGCGTCGTGGCTGGACAGCACTTCCATGTGCCCGCCGTGCGCCAGGGCGATCTGATTGGCGATATACAGGCCCAGGCCCAGGCCACTCTGTGGCGAGTCGATGCCCCGGCGGGAGAACGGTTGGAACAGCTGCGCCTGCACGGCGGCTTCGATGGGGTTGCCCTGGTTGTGCACCCCCAGCACGAACACGCCGTCCTGGATATCGGCGCTGACCTCCACCGAGCCTTCCACGGCGCCGTGATGGATAGCGTTGGCCACCAGGTTGGACAGCAGTTGGGCGATGCGCTCCGGGTCGCAACTGATGCCCTGCACATTGCCGATGCGCACATGAATGCGCCGCGAGGGGTGCGCCCCGTGTATTTCACTGACCACATGGGTCAAGGTCTCGCTCAGGTCCGACACGCGTTGCAGGTTCAGCGTGATGCCGCTGCCCAGCCGGCCACGAGCGAAGTCCAGCACATCCTCCACCAGTTGCGCGGCGCGGCGGCCGGCGGTGAGGATGTGCTGGATGATGCCGCGGCTCTTGTCGTCCGGGGCCTTGCGCAACAGCAGCTCGGCACCGGCGCTGATGGCGAACAGCGGGTTGCGCAGGTCATGGCCCAGCACGGCGATGAACTGCTCGCGCAGCTCGGCGATGGCCCGCTCCTGGGTCAGGGCGGCTTCGGTACGCTGGTGGTTTTCCTCGGCTTCGAGCTGGATGGCCAATACCCGGGCGAAGGATTCCATCATCGCCTGGATGGGGCTTTGCTTGAGCTCGGCGGGGTTGGGGTCGAGGGCGCAGATAGTGCCGAAAAAGCTGCCGTCGGTACGGAATACCGGCACCGAGATATAACTTTCGAACTGGTACATGCGCGGGGTGTGGTGGTCGTGGTACAGCGCATCCTCGCTGGCCTTGTCGATGACGATGGTCCGGTGGTTGTCGCGGATTTCATCGCACAAGGTGCTGGTCAGGTCCAGTTCGCCGCCCACCCCCAGCCCGAACCCCAGGTTGTCCAGCACGGCGCACGCTGTCCAGCTGCTGTCAGTGACCCGGGCCACTGCGGCGAAGCGCATGCCGGTGGTCTCGCAGATCACCTGCAGGATGGCGGGTACGGCGTTGATGCGACCGATAGTGGCAATATCGGTGGCAATGGTAGTCCCCATGGTGGTCCTGTTGCTGGCGTGGCAGAGTGGGCAAGAGCGGAATTTCCCAAAGTCTAGCGGCCAAGTCGAGCAGTAAATGAAAAAACTTGCCGGTGGTACCCGGTATGGCCGTCAAGGCAGGACCAGCGCCGGCGCGGGGAGGGGGGCGCCCAGCAGGCGGGTCAGGGCATGGCGGTCGATGGGCGGGCTCATGAAGAAGCCTTGCACCTCGTGGCAGTGGTCGCGGCTCAGGGTGCGCAGTTGTTCGGCGGTCTCCACCCCTTCGGCGGTCACGGTCAGGCCCATGGCGTTGCCCAGGCTGATGATGGCCTGCACCACGGCGCGGTCACTGTCGGTGCTTTCCAGGGCGGCAATGAAGCGCTTGTCTATCTTCAGGCTGTCGAAGGGGTAGGCGCGCAGGTAGCCCAGCGATGAATAGCCGGTGCCGAAGTCATCCATGTTCAATTTGACCCCCAGCTCCTTGAGCGCCGTCAGCGTGCCCAGTGCGTGCTCGATGTCGTTGAGCATCACGTTTTCAGTAACCTCCAGTTCCAGGCGTTGGGCCGGCAGGCGGGTTTGCACCAGCACATCGCGCACGTCGCGCACTACGTCACTGCCGGCGAACTGCGCCGGTGACAGGTTGACCGACACCACCAGCGCCGTCGGCCACTGAAACGCTGCTTCACAGGCCTCGCGCAGCACCCAGCGGCCCAGGGGCACGATCAGCCCGGTCTGCTCGGCCAACGGGATGAAGGTATCCGGGCCGAGCAGCCCGTGAATAGGGTGCTGCCAGCGTACCAGCGCTTCCACCGAGACAATTTCCATCCCGTCCACGCGGTAGCGGGGCTGGTAATGCAGCACGAACTCCTGCTGCTTGATGGCCAGGCGCAGGTCCTGCTCCAATTGCAGCCGCTGTTGCACCTGTTCATGCATCTGGGCGCTGAAATAACGCCAGGTGTTCTTGCCGGCTGCCTTGGCCTGGTACAGGGCGATGTCAGCGCAGCGCAGCAGCTCACCCGGGTCCAGGCCCTGGTGGTTTGACTGGGCAATGCCCAGGCTGGCCCCCACGTGCAGCGCCTGGCCCAGATAGGCAATGGGCTGGTGCAGGTGCTCGATCAGCCGTGCGCAGAAGCGGTCTGTTTCCTGCTGGCTGGCCAGGCCGCACAGGACCAGGGCGAACTCGTCGCTGCCCAGGCGGGCCACCAGGTCCTTGCCGCGCGTGGACGCGCGCAGGCGCTCGGCGATTTCCAGCAGCACGGCGTCACCCGCGGGTTGGCCCAAGGCATCGTTGATGGGTTTGAAGCTGTCCAGGTCCAGCACGATCACGGTGATCACGGGTGGCTTGGCCTGTTGGCGCAACGGCTCGAAGAAATGCAGCAGTTGGTTGCGGTTGGCGAGGCCGGTGAGTGGGTCGTGCAGCGACAGGTGCTGGATCTGCGCGTACGCTGCTACTTCGTCGGTCACGTCGCTGGCGGTGCCGCGGTAGCCCGCCACCTTGTCGTCGCTGATGATCGGCCGCGCCGACACCCGGCAGTAACGCAACTGCCCGCCCTGGTCGCGATACGCGCAGCGCAGGCTGGTAGCCGAGGCATGGCGGCTGAGGCTTTGCAGCCAGGCCTGCAAGGGCATGGTTTCGCATTGCAGCAACTGGTCGATGCAGCAATGCATCCAGTCCTGGCTGGTGTACCCGGTGACCACGGCGAAACGCCCCGACAGGTAATTGAGCCGGCAATGCGCATCCGTTTCCCAGATCCAGTCCGACGCCGCCTCGGCCACAGCCCGAAAGCGCTCCTCGCTGGCTTCCAGGGCGCGGTTGCTCTGGTGCAGTTTGCGGTAGCTGTCATCGATCTGTCGTGCGGTGCGCAGGGTGAAGCGAAAAAACCACGCCATCAGCATGGCCAGCACCACGAAGGCCAGCCCCAGGGTGGGCAGCACCCGCCACAGCAACTGGTTGCCCGGCCGCGAGGGTGTCCAGGTCAGGTCGTAGCCGGTGTCCCCCAACGCCAAGCGTGGCTGGTCGGCTGCTCCGGTGGCCCGGCTCTGGATGGTCAGGTTCTGAAGGTCATAGGCCAGGCCCATGGCTTGCAACTTGGCCGGTGTCAGCGCGTCGATGAACAGCAACACCGACGTGTCGGCGGGGGCGGGTTGGGCGCTGTCGTCATCGGGCAGGATCGGCGATGCGCTGGCCAGTGCCGGCCAGCCATTGAACAGCACCACGCTGCTGACCGGCTGCGCACCGGCCATGGCCGCCTGGGCAGCCTGGATCAGCGGCCGCAACGGGGTGGCGATGAAGTCGCCGACATCGGCGTTGCTCAACTCGCCCAGATACAGGCTGTACTTGGTGCCATGGCTGTCCACCACGAACACCCCTTCATAGCCGCCCTGGCTGTAAAGGGCAGGGCCCAGGTTGCGCTGGGTATACAGCCATTGCCGGTCGATGGCGCCGTTGAGGTGCTGGAAGGCCGTGTTCCAGACCCCGTAGCTGCTGACTTGGCTGGCGGAAGCCGCCTGGCGGCTGTCCAGTGCCCGCTGCGCGTACACCACCGTCTTGTGCTGCTGATCGGCGTTGAGGTCGTCGGCGATGCGTACCAGCATCACCATGGCGCCCACCAGCGTCAGGGCGAACAGCGCTGCCAGCACGCCAAGCAGCCTGCGGGTGAACATGGGGTGGCGCGGCACAGCGACGGTGAGATCCATTTGATCAGGCGCTTCCTTGAGGCACATGCCATGGGCGGAAGGGCGCACAGCACGAAGACGTCCTGATCTATAGAAGCAGCTGGATCCAGAATTGTTCTAACCGGCCGTCCGAAACTTGTTTCAGGTGAGCAACAGGTTATCGGCCACGCAGACACTGACCCGGTTGCGCCCGGTGTTCTTGGCCACATACAAGGCCTTGTCCGCCTCCTCTAGCCAGGCGGCGGAGTCGCCCAGCTCCAGCCGGCAGGCGGCCAGGCCAATGCTCAGGGTCACCCGCAATCCGTGGGCCTGCGGGTGGTGGTAGTTGCCGAATATCAGGCGCACGCGCTCCATCACGTCGCAAGACTGGGCCATGGACAAGCCCGGCAGGATCACGCAGAACTCGTCGCCGCCATAACGTCCGGCCAGGTCGGTGTCACGCAGGTTGCGGCCCAGCTGAACGCTCAAATGGCGCAGCACCTCATCACCGATCAGATGCCCGAAGGTGTCGTTGATTTCCTTGAAATGGTCGATATCGATCAACGCCAGCACCGCCTGGCTGTGTTCGTGCTGGCAGGTGCGAAACTTGCGGTTCAGGGCATCTTTCCAGGCCCCGTGGTTGAGCAGCCCGGTGAGGCTGTCGGTGCGGCTCAGGGCGCTGAGGGTGCGCTTGTGCTCCGAGAGCTGAATGGCCAGCCGGTAGCACACCCAGCCCACGGCCAGGGGGTAGAGGGTCAGCATCGGCAGGCACGCCACTACCTGCGCGGGCGTGGACTGCGGCGCCCAGCCGAGACCGAACAGGGTGATGGCCGTGAGCATGCCCAGCAACTGCGCCGCCAGGCCCTGGCGCAGCAGGCGCCAGCCACCACCGGCGACGTTGTTCATGGTGACCATGGACAGCAACGTGACCGTGGGCAAAGGGTTGAAATGCAGAACCGCGACCCAAAATCCACAGAACAGCGAGTCGCACAACAAGTTGCGGCGCTCGGCCTGGAAGGGCTCTTTGGCGCGGCGTGCCAGTTGATAAGCAATGTGAGGCCACACCAGCCCGTTGAGCGCCAGCAGCCCCAGCAACCCACCGGGTGGCGCCAAGGGGTAAACCCCTGCCAGCACGCTGATCAGGCACAGGGCCGTGCCCAGTACCCGGGGGCCATAAATACGTTTGGCAAATGACAATCCTTTGCCGGTGCGGTTTTCCATAATGTCGAATTACCAGGCCGTCAGCAGCCGTTTTCTTATACAAGGGTGGTGATTTGTAGAGAGCCCGCGGTTTATCGCATAAATAGTGTGGAGATTGGCAGTGGCCTTGCAAGCCATTTCAGCGGTAATTCGACCCGCAGCGTGTGGGAGACATGCCTTGTCATACCTAGGGGCTTTCCTCATGCAGGGGTAGGGGTATTCTCTAGTCGCTGCGGACAACTGAAAGGGACGGTTCGACGACCGTCCATTTTCCGGGAGTACAGGTCATCATGGGTCAAACGTCATTGAATAGCAGCGAAATAGTGGCACCACCGCAACCCGAGGGTTCTCGGCAGGTGGATGGGCAGTTTCGCAACGGCACTGTGCTGCCCCGCGACGGCTTCCTGAAGAAGCTGCGCATCGGCGTCAAATACCTGTTGCTGCGCAAGCCGGCGGGCACCCGGCCGCGGCAGGAAATACCTGTACGAAACCTGGACCGTGAACAGCTCGTGGCGGCCCCGGACGACAGCCTCTGGCGCCTGGGGCACTCGACCTTGCTGCTGAAATTGCGCGGGCGTTTCTTCCTTACCGACCCGGTGTTTTCCGAACGCGCTTCGCCGGTGCAGTGGGCCGGGCCCCGGCGCTTCCACCCACCACCGCTGAGCATCGAGCAGTTGCCGCCGATCACCGCGGTCATCCTCTCCCATGACCACTACGACCACCTGGACGAAAGCGCCATTCGCCAGTTGGCCGAGAAGACCGAGTGCTTCCTGACCACGCTGGGGGTGGGCGAGCGGTTGATCGGTTGGGGCATTCCTGCCGCCAAGGTGCGGCAACTGGACTGGTGGCAGGAAACCGAAGTGGCCGGCACGCGGTTCGTCGCCACCCCTGCGCAGCACTTTTCGGGGCGCAGCCTGTTGGACAGCAACAGCACCCTGTGGGCGTCCTGGGTGATCATCGAGCCGCACCTGCGGGTGTTTTTCAGTGGCGACTCGGGCTATTTCGATGGTTTCGCGCAAATTGGCGAACGCTATGGGCCGTTCGACCTGACGTTGATGGAAACAGGCGCCTACAACGTGCGCTGGCCCAGCGTGCACATGCAGCCAGAAGAAAGCCTGCAGGCGCACCTGGACGTCAAAGGCCGCTGGTTATTGCCTATCCATAACGGCACCTTCGACCTGTCCTCACACAATTGGGAAGAGCCCTTCCAGCGCATCGTTGCGCTGGCCCAGGCGCGCGGGGTGCCGGTAAGCACGCCGCAGATGGGCGAGCGGCTCAACCTGCGTGCCCCGCAAGCCGGGGTGCCGTGGTGGGAAGACGGCACTGTGGGCGAGCAGGTCAGCCCCGTGGCATCGGGCGGCTAGGCTTTTTTCTGCGCATCGGGTGGCGGGGTGCCGCTGTCGCTGCGGATCTGCGCATGGCTGATCAGGGCGAAGATGAAACTGCCGCCAATGATATTGCCGGCCAGGGTCGGCCCCGCGAAGGTCACCAGGAAGTCTTTCCAGCCCAGCTCACCGGCCCACACCAGGTAGGACACTTCCGCCGAGCCGACGACGATGTGGGTGAAATCCCCTAGGGCCATCAGGTAAGTGATCAGGATGATGATCCACATCTTGGCGTTTTCCTGGGAGGGGATCATCCACACCATGGTGGCGATCATCCACCCCGAGACAATGCCTTTGGCGAACATTTGCGAGGCATCATTTTCCATGACCTTGCGGCCGATCTCGAGAAAGGCGGCGTCGGTCTTGGGGTCGAAGATGGGCAAGTGCAGCATCACGTAGGACACCAGCAGCACCCCCACCAGGTTGCCCGCCAGCACGACCGCCCATAAGCGCAGCAAGCGGCCGGCATTGGCCAGGGTGGGGTGGCTCATCAGGGGTAGCACGGCGGTCAGGGTGTTCTCGGTGAACAGTTGCTGGCGCGCCAGGATCACGGCCAGGAACCCCGCCGAATAGCCCAGGCTGGCGATCACCTTGCTGGCTTCGGTGTCGGGCAGGCGCGAGTTGAACAGCCCCATGGCCATTAGCGACAGGCCCATGGTCAAGCCGGCCGCCAACGCGGACCACCACAGGGCGGCGACGTTGCGCTCCAGCTCGTGATCGCCTTGGGCGCGGATGATTTCGTGCAGCACCGCAGCGCGTGGTGGCTGGTTTTTCTGGACTTCCTGTTGCTCGTCGGCCGACAGGCCTGGGGTCTTGCCTTGCTGGTTGTCCATCGTGCTCCCGGAGGCTTCAAGGTAACGGCAAATGCCTATACCCACTGACCCCGCGCCCCCGGGTTAGTTGCTTTAGCCCGCGCCCTGCGTGGCGTTCAGGCCGAACAGTTGGTGCAGGGCGCGAGCATAGTCGGCGCTGCCCAGGGTCATGCTGTTCAGGTGGGTGCCACCGGGTACCAGCAGCAGTTGCTTGGGGCTGTTGGCGGCGTCGTACAACGCCTGGCTGAAGCGCGATGGCACGTACCGGTCGTCGGTGCCATGGACGATCAGCACTGGCATGCCGATGGCACCGATCTTGTCGATGGAGTCGTATTTTTCCGACATGATCCAGCGCACCGGCAGCGAGGTGTGAATGACCGCGGCGGCGGCATCGCCCAGGTCCGTGAAGGTGGACTCGATGATCAGGCCAGCGGCGGCCGGTTCATCGTTTTTGGCAATACGCTGGGCCAGGTCCACGGCGATGGCACCGCCCAGGGAATGGCCGTAGATAAAGCGCTTCTGCGCCATGGGTTGCAACTGCACCAGGCGCTGCCAGGCCACCTGGGCATCCTGATAAACGCTGTTTTCCGAGGGCAGGTCGCCGGGGCTGTCACCGAAGCCGCGGTAGTCGATGGCCAGCACCGAGAAGCCCATGTTGCGCAGCTCGGTGATGCGCCGCACCTGGGCGGTAAGGTTCCAGCGCGTGCCGTGCAGGTACAGCAAGGTAGGGGCGTCCTTCCTTGCCGCAGGCCACCACCAGGCATGCAGGAACTGCGAGCCCTCCAGGGGAATGTTCATTTGCTGAACGCCGGCCGGCAGGCCGCCGTACCAGCTGGCGATGCCTGGCTGGATGCTGTACAGCAATTCGCGCTCTTTGTAGGCCAGCCGCGAGCAGCCATAGGGCAGGGCGGCGATTATCAGTACCAGCAGGGCAAGGGAGCGCCAGCGGCGACGGATCAACTCGGGCATACGGGCTCCTGGGTAAAGAGGGCGGTGTACTCACGGGAAGTAATTCCCGGTAATGTCGCAGTATTTTCAATCATTGCGAGGCACTTCCATGTTGTACGACGCGCGGGGCAATCGTTATGTGGTGTGTTCGCCCGAGTTGCTCCGCAGCCTGGGCATCGGCATTGCCGGCGAGGCGGCACAAGCCGGCCGGGAGCGGGCAACCTGGGCTGACGCCGCCATTGCAGCGCTGTGCCATTGGCCGGCGGGGGCGCAACCGGTGGGGGCCAAGGCTCACTGCAGCGATGGCCTGCTGGTGGGGCCATTCCAGGACACCGCACCGTTCGACCTGCTGATCGTCAACACTGACGGCACCTTGGCCGAACGCAGCGGCAATGGGCTGACCATTTTCGCACAATCACTGGTCGATCAGGGACGGGTGAAGGGGGAGCAAGGTTTCACCCTTAACGTGCACCATGACAAAACCGACGCCGTATCGCCAGTACCGGTCAGCGTCGAGCCTGCCTCGGCCGATGCGGTGCAGGGTTTCTGGCTCGACCTGGGTGCCCCGGCCTTCGGCCCGGCGGCGGTGGCTGCCGAGGGCGCTGAAGCCAGCCGCTTCAATGCCCGCGACACGTGGCGAGTGCCCAGCCTGGCGGCCGTGAACAGTGATTGGCAGCACAGCGTGTTCGTGCGCATCGGCAACCCCCACTGCGTGACGTGGTTGGACAACCCCGAAGCGCTGCCCAGCATGGCGCAGTTGCGTGCCCCCACGCTTGAACGGCCGCTCACGGCCATCGCCTATGCCCAGGGTGACCAGGGCCTGGGGCTGCCGTGCGTGGCGGGTATCAACCTGCAATGGGCTGCGCGCCTGGG
Source organism: Pseudomonas sp. RIT-To-2 (assembly GCF_029623465.1). NCBI lineage: Bacteria > Pseudomonadati > Pseudomonadota > Gammaproteobacteria > Pseudomonadales > Pseudomonadaceae > Pseudomonas > Pseudomonas sp. RIT-To-2. The sequence goes on from NZ_JAPYKM010000028.1 coordinate 82,152, forward strand.
CCCACAGCAACTGGCGGCGCGGGTGTTCGAACGGGGTGAGGGCCCGACCGAGTCGTCGGGCACCAGCGCCACCGCGGTGGCCTGCGCGGCCTGGCAGGTGGGCCTGGTTGCGGCCGGGCAGGTCAGCGTGCAGATGCCCGGTGGCACCGCGCCGCTGAAACTGCTGGAACAGGACGGGCGCCTGACCGGCGTACGGCTATTCGGCACCGCGCGGCTTGCGCCATAATCAGCGATCCGTCTTGCAAGGAAACGCTCCATGACTCATGGATGGCTACGCCCCGGTGTGTTGCTGTTGAGCCTGTTGGCCACGGCTGTTCACGCCGATGTGTACACCGGCACGCTCGGCTCGATGCCGATTGTGGTCGACCTGGACCTGACCAACCCCGAGCAGGTCAGCGGCCGTTATTTCTACGAGAAATACCACCGCGACCTGGCGCTGTCCGGCACCCTGGCCGATGACCAGCTGACCCTGAACGAAGGGCTGGACGACAACAGCGACACCCCACGCCCGCAACTGCAGCTCAAGGCGCGTGATGGTGGCTGGCAGGGCCAGTGGCAGAAGCCCGACGGCAAGCCCCTGAAGGTCGACCTCAAGCCCGCCCAGGTGCCCGACACACCGGCCGGCGCCGACCCGGTCTGGGTGCAACTGCACGACAACGCCCCCTATGATTTCCTGCGCTTGCTGCAATTGCCGTTGGTGAATGGCAAGCACGACACGTTCATGGGGTACCCGCTGCAATGGCACGGTGAACCCCAATCCAAGATCCAGCTGTTCGAAGTCGAGTCCGGCTACCCGGAGCCGCAACTGTCCCGGGTCAACCAGGCGTTGCGTTCGCGGTTGTGGAGCGAAGTGGTGAGTTACCACGAGTGCATGCTGGGCAGCACCCGTTTCGGCGAGGGTGAGTACGACCAGACCGTCACCCCCACGTTCCTGTCGCCAGCGGTGGTCAGCGTCAGCGTCTATACCAGTTACTACTGCGGTGGCGCCCACCCGGATTTCGGCGACGCGCCGATCAACTTCGACGTCGACCACGGCAAGCCGTTGTCGCTGGAAGATGTGCTGTGGGTGGGCGAGGGGGCGGCGTTCCACTATGACGACCGCGAGGGTGCGCAGCAGTCGGAAGAAGCCGACGTGGACTTCGACAAGTTTTCCACCTACCGCGACAAGGTCTTTGCGCCGTGGCTGGTGCAGCAGTTCCAGCGGCTGTATCCCGATGAGATGAAAAAGCCCGCGGACGAAAACGACTGCGACTACAGCGACCCGCAAGTGTGGAACTTCCCCACCTGGCACTTCACCGCCAAGGGCATCGCCTTCGGCCCCAGCTTCGCCCGCGCGGTGCGCATGTGCGAGGGCACGGAGTGGTCGGTGCTGCCTTACAGCGTCATCGCCCAGCACCCGGGCGGGGTGAAGCTGGCGTTGCCGCAGGGCGGTTGAACCGTCAAAGGATCACGCCCACAACAGCAATCTCCATGCAGGCGACCGCGTAGCATCGTTCGCCAGCAAGCTGTGCTCCATCGGGTTCATTTCCTCTGTGGCAGGCCCGATCCCAGCCTTCAGCCGGGTTACAGCGAAAACCGCGCCAACATGCCATCCAGCTCCGAGGCCAACCGCCCCAGTTCCTGGCTGGCGGTGCTGGTCTGCGCCGCACCGCTGGCGGTCTGCATCGACAGGTCACGAATGCGCACCAGGTTGCGGTCCACTTCGCGCGCCACCTGCGCCTGCTGTTCGGCGGCAGTGGCGATCACCTGGTTGCGCTCATCAATGCCCGCCACCGACCGGGAGATATTGCCCAGCACATCCTTGGTGACCTGCGCGCGCTCACGGGTTCGGCCCGCCTGCGCTGCGCTTTCGGCCAAGGCCTGAACGGTCTGCCCGGTACCCTGGTGAATGCCGGCCATCATCTGTTCGATTTCCCGGGTCGACGCGCCGGTGCGGTGCGCCAGGCCCCTTACCTCATCGGCCACCACCGCGAAGCCCCGGCCCGCTTCCCCGGCCCGGGCCGCTTCGATGGCAGCATTGAGCGCCAGCAGGTTGGTCTGGTCGGCAACGTTGCGGATCACTTCCAGCACCTTGCTGATGCCCAGGGTTTCGGTGGCCAACGCCTGGGCCCGCAGGCTGGCCTGTTCCACCTGGTCGGCCAGGGCGCCGATATCGGTCATGGTCTCGTCCAGTTGCTGCTGGCCTTCGCGCACCGCCGTGCTGGACGACCGGGACTCGCTGGAAGTTTCCACGGCGTTGCCCGCCACTTCCTCCACCGCCTGGCTCATCTGGGTCACGGCGGTGGCTGCCTGTTCGATTTCGTTGTATTGCTGCTGCAAACCTTCAGCGCTGTCATGCATGATCGCGCCCATTTCCTGGGTAGCCGAATTCAGCCGCCCCACCGCGCCGCCGATTTGCTGGATCACCGCGTGCAACTGGTCGCGCATGTGCCCGAGCATTTGCAGCAGTTGCGCCACTTCGTCCTGGCCATGGGCGACCACCGGTTGGCTGAGGTCGCCAGCGGCCACGGTCTTGGCCACCTGCAGCGCCTGGCGCAAGGGCCGGGTGATGCTCACGCTCAGGCGCCAGGCCTGCAACAGCATCAAGGCCAGGGCCACGCCCAGGGCGACGGGCAGCACCAGGCGTACCTGGGCGAACGTGCTGGCGGTATTTTCCAGGGCCTGGGCGCTGGTCTGTTTGTTCAGTTCACGCAGCAACTGCACCTGCATGTCCATCAAACTGCCCTGGTTGGCCAGGTCGTTGTTCGCCAGGTGGGTGGCCTCGCTGAGTTGCTTGTGCTCCACCAGGTCGATGGCTTGCTTGAACAGGCTGGCATATTGCTGGGACGCGTCCTGCAGCAATTTGATGGAGTCGTGCTCGGTGCCCTCCGGCACCTTGGCCAGGTACTGGGTGAAGCCCTGGTCCACTTCGCTGCTCAATTGCTGCAGGTTGATCCTGCGGTTCACCAGTTCGGCCGGGTCATTGGCGAACACCAGCAGCAGGGCTGCCTCGGTGCGCATCTTGGCCAGGTCCAGGGCGATGGCATCGGCCTGCGCGATGCTCGACAGCGGCCCTTGCTCGATCAGCTCGCCCTGATGGCGAATGTGCTGCATCACCCCCAGGCACAGGCCGCCCAGGGCGACCATCAGCACAGCACACAGGCCAAAGCTGGCCAGCAGGCGCTTGCCGATGCTCAAGCGGCGCAGCAAGGCAGGGCGGGTGGAGGGTTTGCGCAAGTGGGGGAAACGAAGGTTCACGGCGGCGGGCTCTGAATGAGAACTACGCGGACCTTGTACCAATGTTCCATGATGGCTTTATGACACTTCAGCGATTCGGTGAAATAAAAATCTGCATTCTCGCGAGCTTGCCGCCTTCAACCGTCATAATGCCCACCCTGATTGTGCCCATGGTCCTACATGGCGCGACAAATCGACTTACACTGTCAATTATCTCCCCACGGCCTTACTCCATGACTACTCCAAGCGCAGCCCCCCTGACCGACGCCCAATGGGATTTCCTCGAGTCAACGCTCGAGCAATACAAAAGCGACACTTCGGTGTGGAACACCTCGGAACTGGACGGCTACCTCACCGCCCTGGTGTCGGGGCCCAAGGTCATTGCGTTCGAAGAATGGTTCGAGGCGCTGTGGGGGGGCATGGAATTCATGCCAGCCTGGGACGAGCAGCAGTCGGACCGCTTCATCAGCCTGGTCATCCAGCACATGAACGAAATCGCCGGCAAGCTCATCGAGAACGCCGAAGAGTTCTCGCCCATCTTCATGGAAGACGAGCACGAAGACGGCCACTTCACCCTTAGCGTCGAAGACTGGTGCTTCGGCTACGAGCGCGGCGTGGTCATGGGTGATGGCTGGGAGGGCCTGCCGGAAAATGAGCAGGAACTGCTGGCCGGCATTCTGGTGCACACCTACGACGACGAGACCGAAGCAGAAACGATCGACCCGGAAGAGGCCGCAGACATGGTCTGCATCGGTGCCTTGAGGCTGCACGCCTACTGGTTGGCGCAGCGCACGCCGGGCGAGCCTGTTCGCGTGGGTGACAAGGTGGGCCGTAATGACCCCTGCCCATGCGGCAGCGGGAAGAAATTCAAGCAGTGCTGCCTGCATTGAGGGGGCAGGGCGCTGGGCGCAAGGAAGTGCGCGGTAGCCTATTTGCCCGCCGCGATCCTCTTCACTACCGCATCATGGCCCTTCTGATCATCCGCCCGTGAGATCACCTGCACGATGGTCATGCTGTTCCCCGACCCGGCAATAAAGGTTGCCTGCAAGGTCGGGCCGCCGCCCTGAGTGGCGGTGCTGTCGATTTCGCGCACGCCCAGGCCCTTGAGGGTGAACTCGCGCTCGCCGGTTTTCTTGAAGTCCGGCAAGCCAGCGCTCTGCTCTTTCACGAAGCCTTGCACCGCTGCATCGAGGAAGGCGGCGTCATAGTCGGTTACCGTTGCCTGGTTCGGGGTTGGCCCTTCGCTGGTCAGCACCACGCGTTTTTCCCTGGGGCTCTGATACATCGTGCCCATGGCGCCGCCGGTGCCTTTCTGATCGTCGCCGGCATCCATGCTGCTGGCGCTGTAGCCGGCTGGCAAGGTGAAGCCGAGCTTGCCGCCCAGCAAGGCAACCTTCGGCCCCTCAACCGCAGGCTTCTTCGCGGCAGCAGGGTGTTCGGTGGCGTGGCTGTGGGTTTGCGCCAGGGCCGGGGTGGCCAGCGCCAGGGCCGCGGCGATCAGCGCGGCGTGGGAAAGCGTGCGAAACATCTGAAACTCCTGGCCAGCCGCGCCTGAAAGGCCGGGCGCGGCGCAATGGGGCGCCAGCGTGCGACAAGTGTCGCGGCCGCGCAAGTGCGTCGCGTCAGGGGCAGAGATTTTCCTTGGCACAGTCAGCAGCCTTGCGCACCGCGGCACACCAGTCGTTGTCATTCTGCTGCCCGGCCGGCATGGCCGCGCACTTGGCGCGCGCCTCCTGCACCTTGGCGGCGTCCAGCTGGTGGTCAGCGCTGAGCAGCGTGCGGTAATCCACCTTGGGGGCGTCGGGGGCGGGCGAGCAGGCGCATAGCGCCAATAGGGTGGAGCAGAGGGCAAATCGTGCCTTTGCGGTGTTCACGGCGGGGGTCCCTGTTTCAGCATTCCGAGCCCACAGTGTAGCCGTGCACCGAAGCTGGGCACATTTTTGCGTACGTGTGTGTTGACAGCCACCGCCAAATCCGTAGAATGCCGCCCCACAGCAGGCACGTAGCTCAGTTGGTTAGAGCACCACCTTGACATGGTGGGGGTCGTTGGTTCGAGTCCAATCGCGCCTACCAAACAAAATCCGCTCTGCTGGGCGGTGAGAAAAGGGCGATCCGAAAGGGTCGCCCTTTTTTGTTGGCTACCGTTTCACCCTGATACCCTAGAACGCGTTACCTACAGGACACCCGCCATGGCCTACACCATCAGCAACGACCCCTTGACCCCCGAGCAGTTTGATTTCATCCAGGCTCAACTGGATGCCTTCGCGGTAGAGTCCGGCGTGCGCACGGTGTCGGAAATGGATGGTTTCTTCACCGCCGTGGTGTCCTACAAGGACGTGATCCCGTTCGACGCCTGGTACCTGTCGTTCTGGGGCGGCGGTGACCTGCCCAAGTGGAAGAGTGAAACCAACTATCAGCGCTTCTTCGATGCGCTCATCCAGCACCTGAACCAGGTGTCCATGCTGCTGGTAGACCACCCCGAGAACTACCACCCCATCTTCAACCAGAGCGAAGACGGCCAGGGGCTGGACTGCCTGGACTGGTGCGTGGGTTACCTGCGCGGCGCCACCACCCTGGTCAGCGGTTGGAGCCAGATGCCGGAAGCGCCCACCGCCGCGCTGAACTTCATCTTCAGCCAGCTGGATGCTGGCCAGGACGCGAGCAAGGTCCCTGCCGACCTGCCGGAAGCCCTGGCCAGCGCCGCCCGCGAACTGCACGCCTACTGGGCCGAGCAGCGCACCGACGACGAGCCGGAGTCGCAAACCATCCGTATCGAACAGAAAGTGGGCCGTAACGACCCTTGCCCGTGCGGCAGCGGCAAGAAGCACAAACAGTGCTGCGGCCGCGGATAGCCAAAGGCTTACACGCCGTGCCTGCGATCTCCTCTGTTGCTGCCCTGCTCGGCGCCGTAATCTAGCTACACAGGTGAAGCGCAGGAAGTGCTTCAGTCACGGAAGACAGGCCAGCACGGATGCGCTCCGACAGGATGTTGGAAGGCCACAAAGAACCCGCTTCGGCGGGTTTTTTATTGCCTGGCGCAAATGCCAGGCCGCCGCCGATGGCATGTTTACGTTTCCGATAGCCAAAGGCTTACACGTCGTGCCTGCGATCTCCTCTGTTGCTGCCCAGGCCGGCGACGTAATCTAGCTACACAGGTGAAGCGCAGGAAGTGCTTCAGTCACGGAAGACAGGCCAGCACGGATGCGCTCTGACAGGATGTTGGAAGGCCACAAAGAACCCGCTTCGGCGGGTTTTTTATTGCCTGTCGCAAATGCCAGGCCGCCGCCGATGGCATGTTTACGTTTCCGATAGCCGAAGGCTTACACGCCGTGCCTGCGATCTCCTCTGTTGCTGCCCAGGCCGGCGACGTAATCTAGCTACACAGGTGAAGCGCAGGAAGTGCTTCAGTCACGGAAGACAGGCCAGCACGGATGCGCTCCGACAGGATGTTGGAAGGCCACAAAAGAACCCGCTTCGGCGGGTTTTTTATTGCTTGGCGAAAGCCTGGCTGGCAGGGCTGGCACCTACCCTGTGGGACCGGGCGAAGCTCGGGAAGCCGACCCCGCCAAGGTAGCTGATGCTATGCGGCGTCTATCTCCCGACCTTCGCCGAGTTCGACAGGCTTGAAGCGCCCGTGGGCCCTGTCAGTTAATCCGCCCAGGCGGCGTGGCCGGTACCTGCTGCCAAGGTACGGTGCAGGTCCGTACGTTAGGGTAGTAAGCCTGGCTGGTGCGACAGTAGTACCAGTCCGAACTGGCCTGGGCTGGCGGCGGTGGCGCGGCCGAAGTCTGTACCGGCGCGGCCTGGTACACCGGGGCGGGTGGTGGCGCGTAGTAGTTGTACGCCGGGTAGTAATACGTCGTCGCCGGGTACGCCGGGTAGTAATAGGTGGTCCGCGG